>NZ_VISI01000002.1:1955000-2280000 GCF_007827365.1 Olleya sp. Hel_I_94 | reverse complement strand
ATAACTGGCTTTTTATCCATATTTGTATTTATAGGTTATTTTGTGTTATTAAAATTAGCTTTTACTAGAGCAATACTTATTTTTAAAAGTCTTTTTACAGGACAATTAGGTGTAGTTATTTATCTGTTTTATATACCAGCAACAGTATTTTTGTTTGTTGCAGGATTTATATTTGGTTCAATGCCAATTGTAATGGGTTTCTTTTTTTTGCTTGATATTGTTTTTAATAAAAATATCAACAGTGTAATGGCTAACGTAGATTTTATTTATGTCTTAGGTAGTTTTATATTTGTTATTATACTGTTTCATTTTATAGCAATATATTTTGCTATCTATCAAATTAAAGGAGAATATAATAAGTCGTTTGGATTTGCTTTTTTTAAACGCGATGCCAAATTATCTGCTACATTAAATCCAGGTTCTGCTAGAGGGTATTCTTCATCAGGTGCCTCAAGTTACTCGTCATCATCGTATTCTTCGTCAAGGTCATCATCTTCAAGCAGTAGTTATTCTGGTGGAGGAGGACGATCCTCTGGAGGAGGTGCAAGTGGTAGTTGGTAATACTTTAGGAGACTTTTACAGCTTGTATTTTGTAAAGTTTTATATTAATATAGACCAATTAATTAGTTATTAGTCTTTTATTTATACTCGTGATTCACTTTAAAATTTATAAATCGGTTATAGATCTCCCTGATTATTGGGATGCTTTACCGACTAATGATTTGTTTTTAAAAACTCCTTTTTTAAAAGCCTTAGAGCACTCTTGTCCAAAAAATATTAGTACTAATTATATTGGCATTTTTAAGGATAATAATTTGGTAGGAATAGCTATTATACAACGCGTGCAGTTATATCTTGATGATGTCCTTAGAAATCCTACAGATAATGTCTTAAAACGTCTTACAAAAGCTTTAATAGCTACTGTAGTTAGAGGTAATGCTTTAATTGTTGGTAATTTGATGCATACTGGTCAACATGGTCTGTATTTTAATACTAAAATGATTTCTCAAACCCTGTTTTTGGATACTATTTTTAAAGTTATTGACGCGTTATCATTTCAAATTAAAAAGGAAGACAAAAAACGTGTTAGGATAATATGTTTTAAAGACTATTTTGAAAACGATAACATCCATCAATATCAACATTTATTTACTAAAAACAAGTTATATAAATTACAAGTCCAGCCTAATATGGTTTTGGATATAATACCAAGTTGGAGTAGTAGTAAAGATTACGTTTTAGCATTAAGTAAAAAGTACAGAAGTCGTTACAAATCTGCTTTAAAAAAAGCAACTAATATTATTAAAAAGGAATTAGATTTAAATGAAATAAATTTAGCATCCGAAGCTATATATAGGTTATATAAAAACGTTTCGGATAATGCTAAGGTTAATTCTTTTGTGTTGGATAAAAGGCATTTTTTCAACTTAAAAAAAGAATTAGATCAAGATTTTAGGCTGTTTGGGTATTATCTAAATGATCAATTAATAGGGTTTTATACCTTAATTTTAAACAATAACCAGTTAGAAACTTACTTTTTAGGTTATAATCCGGATTTTCAATCCAAGTACCAATTGTATTTAAATATGTTGTACGATATGTTAGATTTTGCAATTACAAATGGGTTTAAAAAGGTGGTTTATGCTAGAACTGCAATGGAGATTAAAAGCTCAGTTGGTGCTAAGCCTAATGCTATGAGTATATATATTAAGCATACTGACAATTTAATTTTAAATCCAACTTTAAAGTATATTGTAAACACATTAAATCCTACTTCAAAATGGGAGGAAAGACATCCATTTAAATAAGACTTTAGTAAATCTTTAGCATTATATTTTTTGTTTTGAAACGCCTTTACATTAATTTAGGTAAATAACTTAAAATCATACAGCTATGAATACGTCTCAAGAACTATTAACAAAAATATCTCAAAAAACAATTGAAATTAAAGAACATTATCCAGAGCTTCAAAAGTATCTAGATGAAACCAGGATTACCTTACCACATGGTGATAATAGTGATGCTAAAGTGGATACGGAATCATTACAAAATTATTTAAATAGTTTAAATGAAATGGTTGATAAATATAAATCTAACTCATAAAAAAAAGCCTCACAAAATGTGAGGCTTTTTTAGTATAAACTGAAGGATTAGTTTTCCTTTTTCTTTGCGTTTTTCATCGCTTCTCCAATTTGATTACTTGCTGTAAAACTTGCAACCATATCGTTTAGCATTGTACTACCTGCTTGAGGTGAGTTTGGTAATAATATTAAGTTACTGTTAGTCTCACTACCAATAGCTTGTAATGTATCATAATGTTGTGTAACTACAATTAAAGCAGATGCTTCTTGACTGTTAATACCAACACGATTTAATACATCTACAGACTCTTCTAGACCTCTAGCAATCTCACGTCTTTGGTCTGCAATACCTTGACCTTGTAAACGCTTACTTTCAGCTTCAGCTTTAGCTTTTTCAACTATTAAGATACGTGCAGCATCTCCTTCAAATTGCGCAGCAGTTTTTTCTCTGTCTGCAGCATTTATACGGTTCATTGCAGCTTTTACTTGAGCATCTGGATCTATATCTGTTACTAAGGTTTTAATAATGTCAAAACCATAGTCTGACATGGCATCATTTAATTCAGTTTTTACTGCAATTGCAATATCATCTTTTCTAACAAATACATCATCTAATTTCATTTTAGGTACTTCGGCACGTACCACATCAAACACATAACTTGTAATTTGTTCATGTGGATAATCTAATTTGTAAAAAGCATCATAAACTTTTTGACTAATTACACGATATTGTACAGATACTTTAAGACGTACAAATACATCATCTAAGGTTTTAGTTTCAATAATGACATCTAATTGTTGGATTTTTAAGCTTAATCTACCTGCTATTTTATCTACTACAGGAATCTTTAGATGTAATCCTGATTGGCGTATGCTATGGAATTTACCAAAACGCTCTACAATAACAGCTGTTTGTTGTTTTACAACAAAAAATGAGGATAAAAAGACAAATAGTACAAGGACTATTAGGATAATAAGTGTTGGATTCATGAAAAATGGATTTTAATGGTTATACTACTATGGTTACTAAATTAAGTTATATTTGCGGACAAACCCCTTAATTTACTATGAAAAAAATTCAATTCATCTTATTAGTAGCACTTACTATAGGTTTTGTTACAAAAAACTTTGGTCAACATACAAGTTATAAAATTAAAAACGGATTTTCTTTGGGAGGAGGAATCACTCAATTTGATATCATTACAGACAATTTTGAAACTAAAAAAGGAGACGGTTGGATTGCTAACATGACTGCTACAGTGGATATACCTCAAAAATGGTTTAATGTTAGTTACGGTATGCAATTGTCTGAAAACACGATTAGTACAACTGGATTTGATTTAGCATCTACTTTATTAGCACAAGATGTGGAGTATAAAATTTTTACTGCTCAAGTACAATTTTTATGGCATGCTAAACCTTTTAGAAGCTCTCATTTTACTATAGATTTTGGTCCTATGTTACAATATAATAGTGATTTAGAGTTAAGTGATGACCAACAAGAAGACTTTATATTAGCAGATTTTGATACCGTTCAGGCTAAAGCAGTAAAGGATTTAAATAACTTTAATGTTAATGGTACTGTTGGTGCAACTTTAGGTATTGGCTTTTTTAAATTAAGAGCCCAATACATTTATGGGTTTACTAATATTTTAGGTGCTTTAAATGACTCAGATTTTAATCAAGCATTAGGTAGAGATTTTAAAGGAAACCAAAGCATGTTTGCCTTTACAGGAATGTTAACTTTTTAGGTTTTATACTACATAAAAGACATTAAAAAAGCCATCTAATTTAGATGGCTTTTTTGTTTTATATACTTTTAATTAGTTGTTCTATGCGTTTGATACTTTCGTTTTTACCAATCATATACATTATATCAAAAACATCAGGTCCTTGTAAGGCACCAACTAAAGCCAAACGTAAAGGCATCATTACTTTACCAAAACCGATGTCATTTGAAGTAATCCATCCTTTTATGTCTTTTTGAAGGGTTTCCACTTCAAAATCTTCAATGTTAGATACAATAGCTAAAACATCTGTCATTATAGCCTTAGTATCCTCTTTAAAGGCTTTTTTAGAAGCTTTTTCATCATAACTTTCTGGAGCAACAAAAAAGTAACTGCTTAAATCCCAAAAGTCATTGACAAATGTGGCACGTTCTTTAATTAATCCAACAACTAATGCTATATAATTTACATCAATTGCCTCTAATTGTTTGTGGTTTTTTTGAAAAGCTTCTGCTAAATCGTCGTTAGATTGCTCTTGCATGTAATGGTGATTAAACCATTTAATTTTATCTGGATCAAAACGTGCTCCTGCTTTATTTACTCTGCTTAAATCAAAAGCAGCAACTAATTCTTCTAACTCAAAAATCTCTTGTTCTGTACCAGGATTCCAACCTAAAAAAGCTAAAAAGTTAATAACTGCCTCTGCAAAGTAGCCTTCTTCTTTATAACCAGTAGCGCTATCACCAAATTCTGGATTCCACGCTAAAGGAAACACTGGAAAACCTAACTTATCACCATCACGCTTACTTAATTTTCCTTTTCCTGTTGGCTTTAATATTAATGGTAAATGTGCAAATTCTGGTTGTTCCCATCCAAAAGCTTGGTATAATTGAAAGTGTAATGCTAAACTTGGTAACCATTCTTCACCTCGTATAACATGCGTAATTTCCATTAAATGGTCATCTACAATATTTGCTAAGTGGTACGTAGGCATACCATCGCTTTTAAATAATACTTTATCATCTAAAACGTTAGTATCTATTTTAATATCACCACGAATAATATCTTTTAAATGTAGTGTTTGATCTTGTGGACTTTTAAATCTAATAACGTAATCGTCTCCAGCATCTAATTTAGCTTTAACTTGCGTTTCTGTAAGAGCTAACGAGTTGCTTAAATTTAAGCGATTATGCCAATTATAAATAAACGTTTTACCATTAGACTCGTCTTGAGTTCTATGAAAATCTAATTCCTCTGACGTATCAAAAGCATAGTAAGCATTTCCGCTAGCAATTAATTGGTCAGCATATTGTTTATATAAAGCTTTACGTTCACTTTGTCTGTAAGGTCCAAATTTTTCGTTTTTACCTGGTCCTTCATCAAAAGGGATATTACACCAATTTAAGGCGTCCACAATGTATTGCTCTGCACCTTCTACATAACGATTTTGATCTGTATCCTCAATACGTAATACAAAAGTTCCGTTATGTTTTTTGGCAAATAAATAGTTAAAAAGAGCTGTACGTACACCTCCAATATGTAAAGGTCCTGTTGGACTTGGTGCAAAACGCACTATGACTTGTTTTGACATCTTGTTTTGTTTGAGCTTGCAAAGATAGAATAGAGTAGTAGAAACAGCAAAAAAATAAGGATAAAGAACAGCTTTATACACAGGCTTTTTTTTCCGCGTAAGCGATTACCTTTAACAATAACTTATAATCCTAAATATTTAGGTGTAAAAATAAAAATGTATTTTAGTCAGTTAAATAGCAATTACTTGAATAATTTTTATACTATACAGACCAAATTAGAGCAATTTATTAGAAAATATTATACTAATGAGTTGATTAAAGGTGCGCTATTATTTTTTAGTATTGGCTTGCTGTATTTTATTTTTACACTGTTAATCGAACATTTTTTATGGCTAAGTCCAACCGCTAGAACCGTTTTGTTTTGGATGTTTATAGTTGTCGAATTAACCCTGTTTGTTAGATTTATTGTCCTACCATTAGCTAGATTATTTAAACTTAAAAAAGGTATTGATTATAAAAAAGCATCTTCAATTATTGGTAATCATTTTCCAGAAGTTAACGATAAGTTACTTAATGTTTTACAATTAAAGGAAGCTGGTAGTCAATCGGAATTATTATTGGCAAGTATTGATCAAAAATCAGAAGAATTAAGCCCAATACCGTTTAAGTTAGCAGTTAATTTTAAACAAAACATAAAATATTTAAAATATGCAGCTATACCTATTTTAATATTTGTAATTGCTGCTATTTTTGGTAAGTTAAATTGGTTTAGCGATAGCTACAAAAGGGTTGTTAATTATCAAACTGCTTATGAGCCTCCTGCTCCTTTTACTTTTTTTGTGTTAAATGAAAATTTACAAACTACTCAAAATAAAGAATTTAGGTTGTTAGCAACAACGCAAGGCGACGTAGTACCTGATAATGTTAAAATTACTTACAATAACGAAACTTATTATTTGCAACAACGTCAATCCGGAACTTTTGAATACGTTTTTGAACAACCCAATACAGACATAACTTTTAATTTTACTGCTAATGGTGTTACTAGTAAACCATACACTTTAAAAGTTGTAGAAGTACCTACATTGGTTGGGTTTGATATGCATTTGGAGTATCCAAACTATACCAATAAACGTAACGAAACTTTAAAAGGTATTGGTAATGCAATTGTACCACAAGGAACCAAAATTACATGGCAGCTTAAAACTAAAGCAACAGAAAAGGTCGATTTAATAAGTACAGATACTCTTGTTTTTTCTAGCATAAAATCTGGTTATTTTGAGATCTCAAAAAAGGTATATGCTAATTTTGATTACAATATTAGCACCAGTAATAAGTCAATTAAAAATTACGAAAACTTAGCTTACGGCATTACTATTATCAAAGATCAATATCCTGATTTAAAGTTAGAAGTTAAGGTAGATAGTTTGGATAATCAAACCTTATATTTTAAAGGACAAGTAAGTGATGATTATGGATTAAGTAAACTACAATTGGTGTATTATCCAAAGGATAATCCAGCTGGTAAAAAAACGCTAAACATTCCAGTCGCAAAATCTAATTTTGATCAATTTATAAGCAGTTTTCCTAATAACTTATCAGTAGATGCAGGTGTGTCTTACGATTTGTATTTTGAGGTATTTGATAACGACGCTGTTAATAGTATTAAAAGTACTAAAAGTTCTGTGTTTAATTTTAGAAAACGTACACAGGATGAGGAAGAAGAAAAGCAATTACAAGAGCAAAATCAAACCGTTAAGGATTTAAATAAGTCTTTAGAAAAATTTGACAAACAGCAAAAGGAATTACAAGAGTTATCTAAAACGCAAAAAGAAAAAGCGGAATTAAACTTTAATGATAAGAAAAAATTTGAAAACTTTTTAAAACGTCAGAAAGAACAAGAACAAATGATGAAGCAATTCAACAAAAAGTTGAAGGATAATTTAGACGAATTTCAAAAAGATAAAAAGGAAGACGATCAGTTTAAGGAAGATTTAAAACAACGTCTTAAAGATAATGAAGAGCAACTTAAGCAGGATGAAAAATTGCTTGAAGAATTAGAAAAACTAAAAGACAAATTTAGTAAAGAGCAATTTACAAAAAAGTTGGACAATCTTGCTAAAAAGGCTAAAAGTCAAAAACGAAGTTTAGAACAATTGGTAGAGCTTACTAAACGTTATTATGTGACCAAAAAAATGGAAAAAATTAGTGACGAGCTTGATAAATTGGCAAAAGAACAAGACAAATTAGCTAATAGTAAAGAGGAAGAAAACACTAGTGACAAACAAGACGAGATCAATAAAAAATTTGAAGATTTACAAAAACAATTAGAGGATTTAGAAAAGGATAATCAAGATTTAAAAAACCCAATGGATGTACCTCGAGACAAAAATAACGAGGAAAACATTAAGGAAGAGCAGCAAGAGGCAAGTGACCAGTTACAAGAAAAAGAAGCTGCTAAGGATGAGAAACAAAAAAAAGATAAACAACAGTCAGCAAAACAAAAGCAAAAAAGTGCAGCTCAAAAAATGAAAAAAATGAGCCAAAGTATGCAGATGCAAATGGCTGGTGCTGCGCAAGAGCAACTAGAGGAAGATATTGCTATGTTACGTCAGATCTTGGATAATTTGGTGATTTTTTCTATGGATGAAGAAGCTTTGATGAAACAATTTAAAAGCATAGAAATTAATCATAATGAGTATGCGACTTACCTTAAAAAACAAAAAGAACTTCGTACACATTTTGAGCATGTTGATGATAGTCTTTTTGCTATATCATTAAGACAGCCTAAGTTTTCTGAAGATATAAATAGAGAGATTAACGAAGTATATTATAATATAGATATGGCTTTAGACGAGTTTTCTGAAAATAAGATTTATCAAGGTGTATCGTCACAACAATATGTAGTTACTTCTGCCAATAATTTGGCTGATTTTTTAAGTGGTGCTTTAGATAATATGCAAAACCAAATGGGTATGCCATCTCCAGGACAAGGTGAAGGAGGTATGCCAATGCCAGATATTATTATTAGTCAAGAAGAGTTAGCTAAAAAAATGGGTGAAGCCATGAAAAAAGGTAAAGAAGGCAAAAAGGGAGAAGAAGGTGATAAAGGTGAATCAGGTGAAAACGGAAAAGCTGGCGAAAGTGGGAAGGATGGAAAAGACGGTAAATCAGGAGAGAATGGCGATGGAGAAGGACAAGGTGAAGGTAAGGGTGAAGGTGGTAAACCAGGAGAAAATGGTCAAGGTCAAAGTGGGAGTCAACAAGGTGATAATGGATTAAATGAAGAAGGTAATGCTGAATTATTTAAAATTTATCAAGAACAGCAAATGTTGCGTCAAGCTTTAGAAGAGCGCTTGGATAAAGAAGGTTTAGGCGAAAGTAGAGAAGCAAAGCAATTATTAAAAGACATGGAGCAGGTTGAGGTGGATTTAATTAACAAAGGTTTTACTAATCAAACGCTTAGTAAAATGAACAATATTCAGCATCAGTTATTAAAACTCGAAAATGCAGTATTACAACAAGGTCAAGAACAAAAGCGACAATCTGAAACTAATACAACAGAGTTTAAAAATACAACTAACAACCAAATAGATAAGGCTAAACAATATTTTAATACAACTGAGATATTGAATAAGCAAACCTTACCTTTGCAGCAAATTTATAAGCAAAAAGCACAACAGTATTTTAAACAACAAAATGATTAGTTTTAATAACGAAACCGATTTTAAGCTTCAAGATGAAGCGAAAATCTCTAAATGGATATCTTCTATTATTTTAAAAGAAAACTGCAAGGAGGACGAGATAAACTACGTGTTTTGTGATGACGAGTATCTACATAAATTGAATGTAGAATTTCTACAACATGATACATTAACCGATGTTATTAGTTTTGATTATTCTCTAGGAAAAACACTACAAGGTGATGTTTTTATTTCTGTAGAACGTGTTGCGGATAATGCGAAAGATTTTGATGTTTCATTTGAAGCAGAATTACATCGTGTGATAATTCATGGTATTTTACATTATTGTGGATATAAAGATAAGACTGAAGCTGATGCTAGCTTAATGCGTACTAAAGAAAACGAAGCATTAGCGTTATTAAAAGCAATGTAATTGTTTGTTGTATATTTGCACGCTTTTAAAAGTAAAATAATAAAAACGTTCCACGTGGAACAATCAATATAAGGATACTGGGTTTTGCTTGGTATTAATTCAAATTAAAATTATGTTTAACGAAGTATATGATGTAATTGTAGTTGGAGCTGGTCATGCAGGAAGTGAAGCAGCAGCATCTGCAGCTAATATGGGAAGCAAGACTTTGCTAATTACCATGAATTTACAAAACATTGCTCAAATGTCTTGTAATCCAGCAATGGGTGGAATTGCTAAAGGACAAATTGTAAGAGAGATTGATGCGCTTGGAGGTTACTCTGGTATTGTAAGTGACACCTCTGCTATTCAATTTAAAATGCTAAACAAATCTAAAGGACCTGCAATGTGGAGTCCAAGGGTTCAAAGTGACAGAATGCGTTTTGCTGAAGATTGGCGTTTGATTTTAGAGCAAACTAAAAACCTTGATTTTTATCAAGAAATGGTTTCTGGTCTAATTGTGGAAAATGGAAAAGTTACAGGTGTGACAACTTCACTTGGAGTTAAGATAAAAGCTAAAAGTGTTGTCTTAACAAATGGTACTTTTTTAAATGGTTTAATCCATATTGGAGATAAAAATTTTGGTGGAGGTAGAGCAGGAGAGAGAGCTGCAACTGGAATTACTGAGCAGTTAGTTAATTTGGGTTTTGAATCTGGTAGAATGAAAACCGGAACACCACCAAGAGTGGATGGTCGATCTTTGGATTTTTCTAAAATGGTCGAGCAACCTGGAGATGTTAATCCAGAAAAATTTTCATATTTAGACACTACAAAACCATTAACACATCAACGTTCTTGTCACATGTCTTATACAAGTGAAAAGGTTCATGATTTATTGCGCGAAGGGTTTGATCGATCGCCAATGTTTAATGGTCGAATTAAAAGTTTAGGACCTAGATATTGTCCTTCTATAGAAGATAAAATTAATCGTTTTGCAGACAAAAATAGACATCAATTATTTGTGGAACCTGAAGGTTGGAATACTTGCGAATATTATATAAATGGCTTCTCAACTTCGCTTCCAGAAGATGTTCAATTTAAAGCATTACGTTCTGTAGTCGGTTTTGAAAATGTTAAGTTTTTTAGACCAGGTTATGCTATAGAATATGATTATTTTCCACCAACACAATTAAAGCATACTTTAGAAACTAAGTTAGTAGATGGCTTATATTTTGCTGGCCAAATTAACGGTACAACAGGTTATGAAGAAGCAGCGTCTCAAGGTTTAATGGCAGGTATAAATGCAGCTTTAAAAGTGCAAGAACGCGATCCTTTTATATTACAAAGAGATGAAGCTTACATAGGTGTTTTGGTTGATGATTTAATAACCAAAGGAACTGAAGAACCATATAGAATGTTTACTTCTAGAGCGGAATATAGAACGTTATTGCGTCAAGATAATGCAGATATAAGATTAACACCAAAAGGTTTTGATTTAGGTTTAGCTAGCGAAAAACGTTTAAGAAGAATGGAGGAGAAGCATGATGCAGCTGAAAAATTTGTACAATTTTTTAGAGACACAAGTGTTACGCCAGACGAAATTAATCCTGTGTTAGAAGCTAAAGATTCTGCTGCAATTAGACAGCAAGATAAGATGTTTAAAATGTTTGCTAGACCAAATATTGGTATTGAAGATATGAAGCAAATTGAATCTGTTTCAGGTTATATTAACGATCATAATTTGGATAGTGAGGTTATCGAACAAGCCGAAATTCAAGTGAAATATTCGGGCTATATTGCAAAAGAAAAGAACAATGCAGATAAGCTTACGCGTCTAGAAAATATAAAAATTCCACCTAATTTTGACTATTCAAAACTTCAGTCTATGAGTTTTGAAGCAAGAGAAAAACTAAAAAAAATACAGCCTGTAACCATTTCTCAAGCATCAAGAATTAGTGGTGTCTCGCCATCAGATATTTCTGTTTTGTTGGTGTATATGGGTAGATAAATTGGATAAAAAAAACAGAACGTTCCACGTGGAACGTTCTGTTTTTTATTTATTGATGGATAATATAATTATACTCTTATCAAAAAATCAATCAAAATATAAGTAATTGTGGCTAGTCAAAATAATCAAAATACGTTTATAGAAGTAAAAGATCACTCAGTTTCTGGAGAGGTTTTTAAATTAATTGAAAACAAAACTTATGGTTATTTAGAAACGATTCCTAAGCCAACTTTAGATAAATTACCAGAATATTATAAAACCGAAGATTATATTTCACATACAGATTCTAAAAGAAATCTATTAGAAAACGTTTATCATGCAGTAAGGGAAATAGCATTAAAGCGTAAGCTAAAGTTGATTGATTCATTTCAAACTAATGATAAATACATTTTAGATTATGGTTGTGGTACAGGAGATTTTTTAAAAACTGCATTAAATAATGGATGGCATGTTTCCGGAATTGAACCAAATAAGGAAGCAAGATCAATAGCAAATCAAAAAACTAAAAACGCTGTATTAGATCTGTCACAAATAAAAACTATAAAAACTCAAAGTTTTGATGTTATCACCTTGTGGCATGTTTTAGAACACATTCCAAATTTAGAAGAACAAATCACACTACTTAAGACGTTACTTAAACCAAACGGTGTTTTAATTATTGCTGTACCAAATTACAATAGTTACGACGCTAAACATTATAAACAATTTTGGGCAGCTTATGATGTGCCAAGACATTTATGGCATTTTAATCAAACTTCTATTTCTAATTTATTTAAGACAGTTAATTTAAAAGTTCAAAGTACTAAGCCTATGCTTTTTGATTCATATTATGTTAGTCTATTATCTGAAAAATATAAATCTGGACGAATGAATATATTTAAAGCTTTTTGGATTGGTTGTGTCTCAAATTATAAAGCAAGGTCTTCTGGGCAATATTCTTCATTGATTTATACGCTTAAAACAGCTAAAAAGTAATTTAATAATCAGGATTAAACGATTTCAGGTCTTAATGTGTAAATATATTGCTTTTATTAAAAAACGCCTTAAATGCGCTTATATGAAGTCATTTTTAATAGGTATTTCTTATTCAGAATTAAAATCCTTATAAAAATTTCTTATTCTTTTAAAATCTGTTAAAAAAATAAAATTTCACATATTTAATTATTTACATTTGCTCAAAATCAAAATAAATTAAAATGAAAAAAATAATAGGTTTAGCAATTGTTGCATTAGTATTAACATCTTGTCAAAAGCAAAAAATTGCTTACGTTGATAATGGTCTTGTAATTAATGAAATTAAAGAGAAAGTAGATTTAGAAGCAAGATATAATGAAAAGGATGAAGCCTTTAAGAAAAAGGTAGATAGTTTCCGTCAGGTGTTTCAAGTTGAATACCAAAAAGTAGCAACGCTTTCTAAAAGTCAACAAGAATCAGAATTACAAGCTTTAAACCAAAAAGCACAAGGCTTACAACAAACTTGGCAAGCAGAACAGCAAAACTTTCAAAACGAATATCAAGTAGAAATAGATTCTTTAATTTCTAAAGTTAAAGGTTTTGTAAATGATTACGGAAAAAATAACAATTATGATTACATTTTAGGGACTGTAGAGAATTCTCCAAGTGTAATGTATGGAAAAGAGGAAAATGATTTGACTCAAAAAATTATTGAAGACTTAAATGCTGCATATAAAAAGTAAGATTTTTATAAATTTTTTAAAAAAGGCGATTAACTACTGTTAATCGCCTTTTTTGACTTATAATACTTTAAATATCAGTCTTTTTGATATAAATAGCTATATTTATTGCGCTATTAATTATTTTCAATAAAGATTATGAGAGGCTTGCTATTGCGCTTTGCTATCTTCATTTCTATGTTTTCATTTACTTATGCTCAGCAAACAGTACCATTTACAACGCAAAAAGCGTTTTATATTTATGGTGATGCTGCAGTAATAGGTAATAACATATTAAGTAAAGATAAACAAGAACCATATAATGATTATCTGTTAACCAACGATGATATTGATATGGTCTATGTGGATATTGATCAAGATAAAACGACGTTTTCATCTAGTTCTGCTAATCTTAAATTACCTGATAATCAGTCCAAAATTGCATATGCAGTCTTGTATTGGTCTGCAACATACAGTTATATAAAAGGTACAAGAAGAGAAGAGGATGCTCAATTTTATTTTCAAGGTAATCGACAAAAAAATAGGTCTTTAATTAACAAGGTAAAACTTAAATTACCTGGAGAGAATTATCAAAATATTACAGGTAATGTGCTGTTTGATGGAGCAAAAAGTCCAGCGTTTGCTTTAAATGCTCCTTACGTTTGCTTTGCAGATGTTACTAAACAATTACAAGAGGCTAAACAAGTAAATGGAGAATACACAGTAGCTAATATTAATGCAACCCAAGGATTTGTAGCTGGTGGAAGTGCTGCTGGCTGGATGTTGTATGTTGTTTACGAAGCACCAACTAGTAAACCTAAGTATATAACTACTTTTAATGGTTTTTCTCATATTGGTAATCAACCAGAAATAATTTCATTGGACGAGTTTAAAACACCAGATAAAGGAGCAACTAGTACAGCAATTGTATTAGCAACTTTAGAAGGTGATTCTGCATTGTCTGGAGATCAATGCATTGTCGCTAACCCAGTAACTAACAAAGCGTGGCAATTACAAGCTGTAAATAGGGATAAAGATAATTTTTTTAGTAGTCAAATAACTTCAATATCCACAGCTAATACGGTTAGATATCCAAACAGTAGCAACACTTTAGGATTTGATTTGGCAACAGTTTCCTTACCAAATAATGATGAGGCAGTATTAGTCAATGGAACAGAAAAAGTAGACCTTATTTTTAATACCAAACAGGATCGGTTTTACTTGTTTTTTACTGCTTTTAATACTGAAATTAGTGAGTCATTTTTAAAAGAAATTCAATCAAATACACCTGTAAATGCTATTGTTTTAACGTCAGAAAAACTTGATCCAAATGTTGTGTTAACCTCTGATAATAAGGTTGTTAATGCTAAAGCAGAAACAGTAAAAGCTATTGCTAAAACGGATATTAAAACTATCGGTCAAGCCGAAAATTTTAACATTACTACACAATCCTTTGCTTTAAAACAACCAGTAATTATTAAAAAGGAACTAAAGCAAGAATTGGTTGTGCCTATGTCTAGTGAGATACTATCGTCTAAGTCACAAAATGAAGCTCTAGCTAAAGGAGATGTTTTAATTTCATCTACTAATTATGTGCGCGCATTAAAAATAGAAGACAAACCTTTAGAAACACAAGCATTTAAGTTGTTATTAGAAAAAAACGCAGCACTTATAGAAGGTGCAAAAGAAGGCTATTATGTTATAAATAAGTTTTTTTCCAAACCCCAAAATGCAATTACTTGGCAAAAATATTTAAAAGAAAAAGGTTACGATAGTCAGATACTTATTGATGAAACTGAACAGTTATTTTATGTTTACGTATTTCATACCCAAAATTTTTATGATGCTTACATGCAACATAAAACATTACTAAATAACGCTCTTTTTAGTCAAAATTGGGTATTTAAAGTTAATATGATTGACTATTAATTACTTAAGTATATACAAGGCTATTAAGGTTGGAATTAAGTAAATTACAATAGTTCTTGCGCCATCATAGTCTTTTGCAACACGTTGACCAAACAATAAAAGTAGTAGTGTTATAGCACTTAAAATTGAAGCATAAAAACCAAAACTGGTATTACTATCAATTATTAAAGTAAAGCAACCTATTACAGCAAATAATCCGGCAATGGTCTCTAAAATTAATATTATAGCTACATTTAAAGGTACCATATTAGCCATAAATGTTTTTGAAAAATGACCTTTTAGCCATTCAATATTACCTTTCCAATCGGTTATTTTATCGTATCCTGATTGTAAAAAAGTTATAGCTAAAAACAGTAGTAAAATTAGCTCTGTAATGTTATTAAGTACGTTATTCATAAAAGTTAGTTTTCAAAATTAGTTAGTCACTTTTAGCAGTAAAACTGGATTCCATTATTGATAATAGATATCGTGATTTTACCAGGAGCAATTTGTTCTCCATCGGCTTGAAAGTATGTATTAGTAGCGCTATTTTCTATTAAAAGATTATTTGCCTTAAAGGTTTTTACTTTGTCATGAAACACTATTTTACCATTAAATAATTTAAAGATATTTTTTATAATATCCCATTTGTAAAAATGGTTAGCAATGGTTATATCAAATAGGCCATCTTTTGGATTTGCTTTATGCGTTAATTGCATACCAGAACCAGTGTATTTGCAAATTCCTATTTGTATCATAAAGCAACACTTTATGTTTATAACCTCAGAGTTTGTAGTTATTTTGGTTTCAAAAAAACGATATTTATAAAGTCCTTTTAAAGCGCCTAAAATGTAGGTAAATTGACCAAAAGCCCTGTTGTTATTAACAATGTTTACTACTAAACCATCAAAGCCAATTCCGGCTAGGTTTAAAAAATATTTACTTGAAATGTTTTGATCTAAGTATTTAATGCAACCAACATCTTGAGTATTAATTGTTCCGTTTAAAATAGTTTGTAAAGCCTTATTTATGTTTTTTGATATACCATGTGTCTTTACCCAATCATTACCAGTTCCAACAGGTATAACGCCAAAAATGATGCTCTTGTAATTACTATTATCCTGACTAAATACACCATTAATAAAATTGTTTATTGTACCGTCACCACCAATAATTATAAATTGTTTATGGCCTTTTTTAATAGCTGTATGTGTAATTTCAATTTCGTGATTGGGATGAGTTGTAAAACTAAACTCAATATTAAAATATAGATTTAATTTGGACTGTATAGCTAGCCAAACCTTTTTACCATGTCCATTACCAGAAACAGGATTAATGATCACAAAAAAATTACGTTTTGCTGTCAATTTAGTCTTGTTTAGCGTGTAGTAATCGTGTTAGCTTAATACTTAAGTCTGTTAGTATTATTTTAGAATTTCCGTTACGTTCTATATGGTAAATAGCATCGTTTAACTCGTTGGAAATATCCATTATATTATTATTATGAATAAATGGAGCAAACTTAGCTATATCAAAATTTTTGCTTTTAGTTTCAAAGTAAACTAATTCTTCAGCACCATAATTTAGTAACATGGCTTGTCTGAAAAAATCTAAGCAAAAATTTAAAAACTGTTTTTGTGTTTCTCGTCCAGTTTTAGCAATGTCTTCGCTCCAACCAATTAAATCATGGATTGCACCTTTATTTCCTTTAGCTTTAAAAGCAGCACGAATCCAAAAAATACACCATTGCTCAAATTGGTCATCTTCACTATCATGATAGACTAAATCACACGCTTTATTATAATTTCCATCCGCTTGGTGTGCTATTTTTGTAGCAGTAGCATCATCCAGATTAAATTGTTTAATAACTCCCAATTTAATATCGTCTTCGGCTAATGGTGGAAAATGTAAAATTTGACAACGCGATCTTATGGTGTTAATAATCTGTTCTTCCTCTTCTGCGATTAAAATAAAAACGGTGTTGTTTGGTGGCTCTTCAATTAATTTAAGCAGCTTGTTAGCAGCTTGTGTATTCATTTTTTCAGCCATCCAAATTAGCATGACTTTATAACCACCTTCGTAAGATTTTAAACTCAACGCTTTTACAATATCTAAAGCTTCATCTACACCTATTTGACCTTGTTTATTGTCAACACCTAATAGTCTGTACCAATCAAATAAGTTTCCGTAAGGTTGTTCTTTAAGTAATTGCCTCCATTCTTCTAAAAAATAAGAAGAAACAGGATGTTTTTTAACCTTATCTGTAGTGGTAACAGGAAACGCAAAGTGTAAATCTGGGTGAGAAAAATTATTAAATTTTAAATTACAAACTTCGTTTTCTCCTGTGTTTTCACCCAAAGTATTTTTACACAAAATATATTGTGCATAAGCAATAGCCATAGGCAAGGTTCCGGAACCCTCAGGTCCAACAAAAAGTTGAGCATGTGGTATACGACCATTATTAGCACTTGTGGTTAAGTGTTTTTTAATATGATTTAATCCTAAAATATCACTGAAAAGCATAGGCAAATATAGTTTTCCTATTATTGAAAAACTATTTTTATTAAAAATTGATTTTAACGTAACAAATTTAAAGTATGGCAGTATTTGTATATATTTGAGGATTATTAATTGTTCTACATCTTTAAAATGAAAAAGTTATTTGGCTTACTTTTTATTATAACAGGATCTTACCATGTTATTGCGCAAGAAACTGAACAAGTAAATTCAGTCACCAATGGAGGTCTTGAATTTAAATCTTTAAACGAATTCTACATTTTTGGAGATACTGCGGTAATTGGTAATAACATTTTAAGTGAGGATGATAAAGATGCTTTTAATGATTTAACAGTTAATAACGACGACACTAAAATGCGTTATGTTGATATTGACAGAGACACCGAAACTTTTAGCTCTAGCCAAGCAACGCTAACCTTACCAGAGGACTTTAAAAAAATAGCATATGCAGGTTTATATTGGTCAGCAACCTATGCCTATGAAAAAGGAACACGTAAAGAACAAAAAGGTAATTACGATTATCGTGGAAGTGGAGAGCGATCTGCAGTAATTAATCAGATTAAATTTAAATTACCTAATCAAGAGTATCAGGATTTAACAGGAGAAGTAATATATGATGGGTCTACAGATCCAACACACGCCATTAATGCGCCTTATGTGTGTTATGCAGACGTAACATCGTTATTAAAACAAGCAGAAAACAAATCAGGCGATTATGTCGTTGCTAATGTAAAAGCTACAGAAGGCTATTTGTCTGGTGGTAGTGCAGCAGGTTGGATGTTATATGTAGTATACCAATCACCTACTGACAATCCAAGATACATATCAACGTACCATGGTTTTGCTTTAATTAATAAGCAAGAACCTTTGGATTTAGAATTTAAAAATTTTAAATCCGTAGAAAAAGGAAATGTAAAAACATCGGTAATACTATCTGCTTTGGAAGGAGATTCCGCATTAGAAGGTGATGATTTTGCAATCATAAAGCAGCGTGATGGTAGTTTCCAATCATTAAGTAATGGAGCACGTTATCAACAAAACTTTTTCAATAGTTCAATTACTAATAATAGTATAAAAAATCGGGATCGACTACCTAATAGTGAGAATACGCTTGGATTTGATATTGCACAACTTGATATTCCTAATTATAACAATGCAATAATTAATAATAGTACAAGTCAAACAACGCTTAGATTAAAGACACAAGCAGATAGATTTTACCTGTATTTTACAGCATTTCAAACAGAAATAGCTCAAAATTATTTTGACGACATTGTACAAGATAATAACCCAAGTGCAAGCCAAACAGCTAATGTATCTCCAGAGATTGTAAGATCACAACCAGAAACAGTACCAAGTTATAATACTAAAAAGAAACGTCAACCATATAGTTACACAAAACGTGGATTAAAGTCCAAAGCTTTTAAATATTTAAAAAATAAAAAAGCGACAACTATTGCAGGAATAGAAGGTGGCTATTATGTTATAGCAGGTGTCTTTGCAGAAAACATGAGAGCAAGAAAATGGACAGATTATTTAATAAACAAAGGGTATACAGCAAAAGCGTTTATTAACCCTAAAAACAGTTGGAATTACGTCTATTTATTTAGAGGAGATACCGCAGAAGAAGCCTTTAAAATGGCAGAAGATTTAAAAACAAATTACAGATATAGAGATACTTGGGTTTTAAAAGCAAACCTAAACTAAAAACATAGCAAACAAATGAAAACACTTAACGACTTTAATTTTAAAAACAAAAAAGCCTTAATCCGTGTAGACTTTAATGTTCCTTTAGACGCGGACTTTAATGTTACAGATGCTACCAGAATTCAAGCAGCAAAACCAACCATAATCAAAATATTAGAAGATGGTGGAAGTTGTATTTTAATGTCTCATTTAGGAAGACCAAAAGGTGCTCAAGAAGAGTTTTCGTTAAAACACATAGCAAATAAAGTAGAAGATATTATAGGTGTCGAGACTCAGTTTGTTTCGGACTGTGTAGGTGAAGCTGCAGAAAAAGCAGCAGCTAACCTTGAACCAGGAAAAATACTTATTTTAGAAAATTTACGTTTTCATGAAGAAGAGTCTAAAGGCGATGTCGCTTTCGCGGAAAAACTAGCTAAACTAGGAGACATTTATGTAAATGATGCGTTTGGTACAGCACACAGAGCGCACGCGTCTACAACAATAATCGCACAGTTTTTTCCAGAAAAAAAATGTTTTGGATACCTATTAGAGCAAGAAATTAAAAGTATTGATAAAGTAATGAAAACTGGCGAAAAACCAGTATTAGCAGTGCTTGGAGGTGCAAAAGTATCCTCTAAAATTACTATAATAGAAAACATTTTAGACAAAGTAGATCACTTAATTATTGGAGGAGGTATGACCTTTACCTTTGTTAAGGCACAAGGCGGTAGTGTTGGAGATTCTATTTGCGAAGATGATAAAATGGACTTAGCATTAGACATTTTAAAACAAGCTAAAGCAAAAAACGTACAGATACATTTACCAGTAGATGTTTTGGCAGCAAATGCGTTTAGCAACGATGCAGACACCCAAGTTGTGGATGTTAATAAAATACCTGACGGATGGCAAGGTTTAGATGCTGGTCCAAAATCCAAAGCTATATTCCATGATGTAGTAATGCAATGCAAAACAATACTTTGGAATGGTCCTTTAGGTGTTTTTGAAATGGAAAATTTTGCAAACGGAACGATAGAGTTAGGTAACTCCATTGCAGAAGCTACTAAAAATGGAGCATTCTCTTTAGTTGGAGGTGGTGACTCTGTTGCTGCAGTTAAGCAATTTGGTTTTGAAAACAAAGTAAGTTACGTAAGTACAGGAGGAGGAGCAATGCTAGAAAGTTTAGAAGGTAAAACTCTTCCAGGAATTGCTGCAATTTTAGACTAAAAGTAAACGTTACAGCATAAAATCAAACAAATAATAAATGCAGCATTTAAAAACATATATTTCCTTTTTATTAATCCTATTTGGCATTACATTTAGTGTGGCTCAAGACACATTACAAGCGCAAACAAGATTAACTCAGGATAAACTGATAGAAGGAGAAAACTACGTTATTGATACAATAATCGATGGTCAAGCCTACTTTAAAAAAACAGTAGAGGGATTACAACCTTTACCACAGGTTTTAGAAGATCACGAATTTGCTTCTAAAATTGATAAAAAATGGCTTGAAGAGTTATACAGTAACACACTTTATGATACTATTTATAGAGATGTTTCAGGATTAAAATATGATGCAGTATATTATCCAGAGTTAACTACAGATACTTTAAAAGCTAGACTTTCTCGCTTAAACGCAAGAACCCCTTTTAATGTTGAATATAATCCTGGTTTAGAAAGCGTTATTAAGTCCTTTTTAAAAAATCGTCATCAATCATTTGAGCGTTTAATGGGTTTAAGTAATTATTACTTCCCTATGTTTGAGCGCGAACTTGATAATTACGACATTCCTTTAGAAATGAAATATTTAGCAATTGTAGAGTCTGCTTTAAAACCAAGAGCTAGATCTAGAGTTGGAGCAACCGGTTTATGGCAGTTTATGTTTGCAACAGGTAAGGAATATGGTTTGGATGTAAGTAGTTATGTGGATGAGCGCAGTGATCCTATTAAAGCGACTATTGCTGCTTCACAATATTTATCAAAATTATATAAATTATTTGGAGATTGGGATTTAGCATTAGCTGCATATAATTCTGGTCCAGGTAATGTTAGCAAGGCTATCAGACGCTCTGGTGGTTATCAAAACTATTGGAATATTAGACCTAATTTACCTAGAGAAACTGCTGGTTATGTGCCAGCTTTTTTAGCCACTATGTATATTTTTGAATATGCAAAGGAGCATGGCTTTGTACAACATAAACCAGAGTT
Source organism: Olleya sp. Hel_I_94 (assembly GCF_007827365.1). Taxonomy (NCBI): domain Bacteria; kingdom Pseudomonadati; phylum Bacteroidota; class Flavobacteriia; order Flavobacteriales; family Flavobacteriaceae; genus Olleya; species Olleya sp. Hel_I_94. The sequence goes on along the minus strand of NZ_VISI01000002.1, from coordinate 2,258,568 downwards.
TCATTTAATAGAAACAGATACAATTCACGTTAAACAAATGATTACTCTAGACCAAGTGTCAGAGTATACAGGTGTAGAGATAGAGACGCTTCAGTTTTTAAATCCAGCATACAAATTAGATGTTATACCTTATATAGAAGGTAAAAATTACACACTACGTTTACCACGAAATATTATTGGAGCTTTTGTAAATAATGAGGACCAATTGTATGCTCATGCAAAAGCAGAATTGGATAAACGAGAAAAACCACTACCTCAATTTCAGGATTCTGATACCAAAACACGATATAGGGTAAAACAAGGAGATTATTTAGGTAAAATAGCCAGAAAATTTGGCGTTAGAGTAAGTCAAATTAAACAATGGAATGGGATGCGCAATAATAACCTTAAAATAGGTCAGCGATTAACCATATATCCTAGAAACGGAGTGCCAGTAAGCCAATCTAAAGCTGTAGCTTCGGCTAAAAAAAGTACTAAGCCAGTAAACGGAAAAACATATACTGTGCAACAAGGCGATAGTCTATGGAGTATCTCTCAAAAGTTTTCTGGTATTTCTGTCCAAAATATTAAAGATTGGAACGATATTAGTGGTACTAAATTAAAACCAGGAATGAAACTTTTAGTTTCTAAAGGGTAAGTAATCATTTAAATAGCATAATAAAATGAAAAAATTAGCTGTATTAATTGTATTAGTATGCACAATATTATCGTGCAACGAAGGGACAAAACAAAACCAGCGTATGGTCCCAAAATCTTCAGGAAACTTATATAACGTTAGTGTTGTTGTAGATAACGAGTTATGGAAAGGTAATGTTGGAGACGCTATTAGAGACGTATTAACTACTGTAGTACCTGGATTACCACAACCAGAGCCTATGTTTGATATTAATCAAATTCCGCCACAAGTATTCTCTGGATTTGCTGCAAAAAATAGAATTGTTTTAAAAATAGAACAAAGCGAAAAGTCTGAGATTAAAATAGCTACAGATGCGTATGCACAACCTCAAAAGGTAGTAGTTGTATCAGGACCAAATGACAGCAAAATTATTGAGGTTTTAAAGTCTAATAAAGATAAAATTTTAGATACGTTTAAAAACCAAGAAATTGAAGCACGTCAAACGTTGACAAACAACTCACTGCATACAAATAATAACATAGAAAAAAAATTAGGAATCTCGGTTAAGTTTCCATCTATCTATAGAATAGCTAAAGAGGATGGTGATTTTTTCTGGGTTAGAAAAAATTTAACAACAGGAACTAATAATTTTATGGTGTACCAAGTACCATTAGATGCTATAGATAAAGAAGGAGATATTACACAGCAAATTATAACTATTAGAGATAGTGTTGGTAAAAAGTATATTCCTGGACCAATAGATGGCTCATACATGAAAACCGAAGAAGCTTACACACCCTTTTTATTCACAACTATAATTGATAATAAACCAACATATGAAGTAAGAAGCACTTGGGATATTGAAGGCACATATAATGCAGGACCATTTGTTAACTACATGGTAGAAGATAAAATTAATAACCGTTATGTAGTATTAGAAGGTTTTACCTTTGCACCATCAGTTAATAAACGTGATTATATATTAGAGCTAGAATCTATTATTAAATCATTGAAAATTAACTAAAGCAGTTTTAAGTCATAAAAAAACCCAATGCATTGCATTGGGTTTTTTTATAATAAAGTAAGATTACTTTTTATCTTTATTGTCTTCTTCGTCTTTACTAGCGTCTTTAAACTCTTTAATTCCGCTACCTAGTCCACGCATTAATTCTGGAATTTTCTTTCCACCAAATAAAAGTAATATCGCTACCACTATTATTATCATTGATGTTGGTCCTGGCATACCTAAAAATATACTTGCTGAAATCATAACTAAAAATTTAGACCACAAAGTTAATAATTAAACTTTAATAATAACGTTAAAACACTAACTTTAGCTTTAGCTAAAGATGTTAGCACAATTTTTTATTTACTTTTGTTTTTAATATGGTAAAATCTGAAAAAAAATCTAAAAAAATTAAGAAGAAACTACTTCACAAGTACCGTTTAGTTATTTTAAACGATGATACTTTTGAAGAACGCCTTTCACTTAATTTAACGCGTTTAAACGTGTTTATACTTGGAACAATATCTGCTATTTTATTAATTGTTTTAACCACTATATTAATAGCTTTTACACCCTTAAAGGAATATATTCCAGGATATTCATCCACAACACTTAAAAAGAAAGCTGTTAAATTAAGTTTTCAAACAGATTCTTTACAACGTACTATTGATTTAAACGAAAAATATTTTGCGTCTATAAAACAAGTGTTACAAGGCGAAGTCAGTACAGTTAAGTTTAATAAAGATTCTATAATACAGGCTGCTAAATTAGAAGCTAGTCAAGTTGATTTAAATCCAATTAAAGAAGATTCGATCCTTAGACAAAAAGTAGATAAAGAAGATAAATATAGCTTGTTTGAAACCGCTACTTCCAAAGCAAATTTTGTTTTATTTCCACCAGTAAATGGTACAATTAGCGAAAACTATAACGTTAAAACTAAACACTACGCTGTGGATGTTGTCGTTGCTAAAGACACGCCTATAAAATCTACTGCAGATGGAACTGTAATTTTTGCCGAGTGGACTGCTCAAACTGGTCACGTTATTATAATCGAACATAGTCAAGGTCTAATATCTGTATACAAACACAACGCTTCCTTAACTAAAGCGCAAGGCGATTTGGTTAAAGCAGGAGAAGTGATTGCTACAGCAGGAAATACAGGCGAGTTATCTACAGGTCCACACCTTCATTTTGAATTATGGAGTGACGGTTATCCAGTAAACCCAACTAATTTTATAGATTTTAAATAATGCCATCAATTAAAGCAGCTTTAGCTAAACCATTTGCAAAACGCATTTATAAAAAAGTGCAAAAATGGGCCAATAACCCAATTCAAACACAAGATAAAGTGTTTAAAGATCTTATTAGCCAAGCCTCAAGTACAACCTTTGGTATTGATCACGATTTTATTAGTATTAATAATTATCAAGACTTTGTAAAACGTGTACCAATTAGGGATTATGAAGACCTTAAACCTTATGTCGACAAGGTTGTGGCTGGTCAAGAGAATATTTTATGGCCAGGAAAACCATTATATTTTGCAAAAACTTCAGGTACAACTTCAGGCGCAAAATATATTCCGTTAACTAAAGACAGTATGCCAAACCATGTAAACGCAGCTAGAAATGCTATTTTGCTTTACATACATGAAACAGGAAACGCCAAATTTGTAGACGGAAAAATGATTTTTTTACAAGGAAGCCCAGTTTTAAAAGAACAAAATGGGATACAACTAGGTCGACTATCTGGTATTGTAGCGCACTTTGTCCCTAAATATCTTCAAAAAAATAGAATGCCATCATGGGAAACTAATTGTATTGAGGATTGGGAAACTAAAGTAGAAGCAATAGTCGAGGAGACAGTTAATCAAGATATGTCAATAATATCCGGAATTCCTTCGTGGGTACAAATGTATTTTGAAAAACTGCAACAAAAAACAGGTAAAAATGTAGGAGACATATTTAAAAATTTCAACCTATTTATTTTTGGCGGTGTTAACTATGAACCTTATCGTGCAAAATTTGAAAACTTAATAGGTCGAAAAGTAGATAGTATTGAATTGTATCCAGCAAGTGAAGGATTTTTTGCTTTTCAGGACAAACAAAATGAGAAAGGAATGTTATTGCAACTTGATTCTGGAATGTTTTACGAGTTTGTAAAAGCTGACCAGTTTTTTGATAAAAATCCTAAACGTATTACGATTAAAGATGTGGAGGTTGGCGTTAATTATGTCATGATTATATCCACTAATGCTGGTTTATGGGCTTATAATATCGGAGATACTATAATGTTTACAGACACAAAACCCTATAGAGTTATTGTATCTGGTAGAATAAAACATTTTATTTCGGCTTTTGGAGAACATGTTATTGGTAAAGAGGTCGAACAAGCCATGAAAGAGGCTACACAAGGGACAGATATAAGAATAAATGAGTTTACAGTTGCGCCACAAATTAATCCAGAAATAGGATTACCATATCATGAATGGTTTGTAGAATTTGAAAACGCACCAAAAGACATTTCTGCTTTAGCAAAAAAAATAGACGCTTCGTTGCAAAAACAAAACAGTTATTACTTAGATTTGATAGAGGGAAAAGTATTACAACCTTTAAAAATTAGTAAGGTTAATAAAAATGGATTTCAAAATTACATGAAATCTATTGGTAAACTAGGAGGTCAAAATAAAATACCACGTCTAGCTAATGACCGCAAAATAGCTGACGCTTTAAAACCACATATTTTAGCTAAATAATATTATCTTTGGCCATTAAATACATTACATGAGTAGTATGATAAAACAACATGAAAGAACGAGAGCTCAAGAAAGCTCAAATGCAATAGAACGTATGTATATTACGATGCGTCACTTGTTTAATAGAGGGTTTTATAAACCAATGGGTGTGTCTGGAGAGACACTTCGTGAAGCATTATTAGTGCTTAGACCAGAAATTTATGGATCTATATCTGAAGAAAAAGCGGAGCTTGAAGGGTTACTTTACGTAATTGATAGATTGCCTCATGGAATTGAAGAGTGTCGATTTATTAATCTAACTAGTGATGAAGGCTATAAGGATTCTCATTTTGAAGCTATAATTCCGCCAAAACGAAGAAGAAACTGCTATCGTATTGATGATGAGCAAATGAATATTGAAATCACTAGAGGTCGCTCTGAGATTTATGATATATTAACGCATTTAACCTTTTTATTTGTCGAATCCCATAAAATTAGTAAGCGAGTTATTATTGATGAAAATGGCGCAACTACAAGAGATTGGCAAAAGCTAGAAGCAGCAGTATTAAACAAGAAAAAATTAACGCAAAAAGAACGTGAAATTGCTATCACGCATACCGCAAATATTTTAGGACGCACGTTTAAGGAACTGTCTACCGTTTATAACGTTTTTGCATTGCCAAATAAACCAGAGCGTTTATTACATATTGTATATTGGTTAGGTAAATTAGCAATTGATGAGGTTGTTAATAATAATAAACGTACTGTAACATTTAGTCCAGTGTTAAGAGAACGATTAGGTCACCATATCCATGGTGAAATCTGGGCTAACACGATAAAAAATACACTTAAAAAAGAAGGTCTTTTAGAAAGACCAATCCATATTATTAGTGCCAATTTACATAGTGTCATGAATACACTATACTCTCCAATTGCATTAAAAGCCGAAACCTCTAAAACCGAAATTTTTAAAGTGTACGAAGCCTTAAGCCAAAGCGATAATAAAGCGTTGCGTAACAAGGTCACCCAAAAGGCGTTGCAACAAGGTATGATTTTTATTCCAGACACTTCTGGAACAAATATAGATGTTCAGATTTTTGATACTGCTAAGCTTGACTTATCAAAGACAGACTTAAACTTACCAAAACAAGATAAAAATTCTGAAGCACCTGTGCTTTTTGTTATGGATTATGCTTTTGGAGAACAAGCGTATGAAACAATTGACGAGTTTTTAAAACCGTTTAGAGAAGGAGACACTAAAACACATCTAAATATTGAGTCTATCTCAATAATGGGTAAAGCAGGTATATTAGAAGGCGCAAAAGGAGACATAATGATACCTTCTGCACATATTTTTGAAGGAACAGCAGATAATTATCCTTTTGAAAATGAGTTAAACAAATCTGATCTAGAAAATCAAGGTGTTGCAGTATATGAAGGAAGTATGATTACCGTTTTAGGAACATCACTTCAAAATAAGGATATCTTAAAGTTTTTTTATAATTCTACCTGGAATGTAATTGGACTTGAAATGGAAGGTGCGCATTATCAAAAAGCAATACAAGCAGCATCTAAAGTTAGAGGTAGTATAAATCCAAACGTAAAAGTAAGATACGCATATTATGCTAGTGATAATCCATTGGAATCTGGTGGAACATTAGCTTCTGGAGGACTAGGTACTTCAGGTGTGAAACCAACCTATTTAATTACTAGGAAAATTTTACAACAAATATTTAATTAAATATATAAAAAGTATGAGTAACGAATTAGAACCTGAAAAAAACAATAAGGACGACGTGGATTTAATTGTTTTTTTCAATTTAATTGGAAATACGATTAATAAATTATTGGTTTTTATAAAATCAATTTTTGTTGGTATTTATGGTCTGTTTATAGCATTAATTAGAGCTATATTTATTAATATTAAAATTATACTTGCAGTTGCTGTTGTGGCAATAATTATAGGTTATGTATTAGATACACAAAAAGAAAAGGTGTATTATTCTGAAATGTTTGTAGTACCTAAATTTCAATCAAAATATGAATTGATTAACAGTATAAAATATTACAACTCGTTGATTGCAGTTGGAGACACAGAAGAATTAATATCCCAGTTTGGAATAAATGAAACAGAAGCAAAATCTCTTATAGGTTTTGAAGCAGAGATAGGTCCAGAGTCAAAAAATGAACAATTAGAAAGCTTTAATGGGTTTTTAAAAACCTTAGATAGTACAACAAAGACTAAAATTACTTTTGAAGACTATATAGATAATAGAAATATTTATACTGCCAATGTGTTTTTGTTAAGAGCGCGTTCCCACAATTATAAGATATTTAAAAAGTTGGAAGGTGGTTTGTCTAAATCTATAAACAACGTGTTTTCTGATATAGAAAAGAAAAAAAGAGACTCTGTTTTAATTTTAGAAAAAGAAAACTTAGAGTTATCTTTAGTTGAAGTTAGAAAGATGAAAGACGCTTACTTAGATGTACTACAAAAAGAATCAGAAAAAAATATAGTATCTTCTAATCTAGGCAGCTCTTTAGGTTTTCAAGTAGAGAAAACAGAAACAAAAGAGGACCAATTATTAACAAAAGAATTGGATATCTTAAAACAGTTAAATGGACTTAAAAAAGAGCTGGTAGTTAATGACGAAATATTTGAAAAAATTTCTTCATTTAAAGAAAAAGGACTTTTAGAAAACATTTGGTATAAAAAGTATAAAATAATATTCCCGCTTATAGCATTAGTTTTACTAGCTTTGGTAGGCTCTTTTATAAAGTTTTATAAGCATGTAGTCAATTATAAATAGGTGTTAAATAGTACAACATTTTACAATGAGTGAAAATAATAAAGAAATAAAATCAAATAACGAAGAAGAAGATTTAGTTGTTTTTTTTAACCTAATAGGTAATGCTTTTAATAAATTATTAAACAATATATTTAGGATACTTAAATATATATTTTCAGTATTAATTTTTACGCTTAGGTTTTTTATAACCAAATGGAAAATTATTTTAGGCATTGTGCTATTAGCTGCTGTCATTGGATATGCTTTAGAGAAAACTAAACCTACTGCTTTTCAAGCAGAGATGTTGGTAGAGCCTTATTTTAATTCTAAGTTTCAATTGGTTAATAATATTGATTATTTTAACGCATTAATAGCTAGTGGTGACACGCAATCATTACAAAAAATATTTAAGATTGATAAAGAGACAGTAAGTGCCATTAATGGATTTAGTATAGAGCCTGGACCTGAAACAGAAAATGACAAGCTGTTGCAATATGAGAATTTTATAGCGCAATTAGACAGTGTCAGAGCTCAAGAATATTCTTATGAGGACTTTATTAGTAATAGAAGTGAGTATGCCGGAAAGTTCTTTTTAATTAAGGCATATGCTTCAAGAGCTAACGTATTTAAAGATTTGGAAGATGGTATATTAACTTCTTTTGTAAATAATTATTCAAACAAAGCCATGAAAAGGCGTGATGATTTAATTAATATTCAAAAAGAAAATCTTGAAGATCAATTACAACAAGTAAAAGATTTACAAAATATTTATATTAATGTAATAGAGAGAGAATCTAACAATAAAGAAAAAAGCTTTAAAATTGGCGACATATCTATATCAGGTAGTGATGGTCAAAAAACTAGAGAATACGAGCTATTACAAGAAGAACAAAGAATAAGAAACGAGTTAAAGAAGTTAGAGGAACAAAAAATAGAAGAAGATGTTGTATTTGAGGTAATATCTAGCTTTCAGGAAGTCGGTAACATATCAAGTCATTGGAAAGAAAAATATTCAATTATTTTCCCAATACTATCTTTAGTAATACTGATATTATTTTTTATGATTAGAAAAATAATTGTCTATACTTTAAATTATGAAGAATAAAACCATACTTGTTACTGGAGGAGCAGGTTTTATTGGTTCTAATTTTATATCGTATTATTTAAATGAAAACCCTAACGTAAATCTGGTAAATTTAGACAACTTAACCTATGCTGGTGATTTGACTAATTTAGATGAAGTTGAAAATAATCCTAATTATACTTTTATAAAAGGTGACATTTGCGATAGAGGTTTAATTGAGCAGTTGTTTGATAAGCATCAATTTGATGGTGTTATACATTTTGCAGCAGAATCTCATGTAGATAATTCAATTACTAATCCAGGTGCTTTTATAGATACTAATATTACAGGAACCTTTAATTTAATAGATGTAGCAAAATCTTATTGGATGTCAGCTCCTTTTCAATTTAAAAAAGGAAAAGAAAATAATAGATTTCATCATATATCTACGGATGAGGTTTATGGCTCTTTGGGTGATACAGGTTTATTTAAAGAGGAAACACCATACGCACCTAATAGTCCGTATAGCGCCTCAAAAGCAGCCTCAGATTTTATAGTTAGAAGCTATTTTCATACATATGGCCTTAATGTTGTTACAACAAATTGTTCCAATAATTATGGACCTAAACAACACAATGAAAAATTAATTCCAACAATAATTAGAAAAGCGCTTTCAGGAGAAAATATTCCTATCTATGGAGATGGTAAAAATATTAGAGACTGGTTGTATGTCCTAGACCACTGTAAAGGTATTGCTTTAGTTTTTACACAAGGTAAATCTGGTGAGACTTACAATATAGGAGGTAGAAATGAGCGTAACAATTTAACTATTGTGGATACTATATGTTCAATTTTGGACAATATTAAGCCAGCAAATAAATCTTATAAAGAGCAAATTACCTTTGTAAAAGATAGACCAGGTCACGATTTAAGATATGCTATTGATGCTACAAAAATTGAAAACGATCTAGGCTGGAAAGCAGACGAGAATTTTGAGTCTGGAATTAGAAAAACCATTGACTGGTATTTAAAAAAATATAATAGTTAATAAATTATCATTAATGAAAGGAATTATATTAGCAGGTGGATCAGGTACAAGGTTACATCCTTTAACCAAAGTATTAAGTAAGCAATTAATGCCTATTTATGATAAACCAATGATATATTATCCTTTATCCACGTTAATCCATGCAGGTATAAGAGAAATTTTAATTATATCTACACCAGACCATTTGCCTTTATTTAAACAATTGTTAGGTGATGGTAGCCAATTAGGATGCAATTTTGAATATGAAGTGCAAAAGGCTCCTAACGGATTAGCCGAAGCTTTTATTATAGGGAAAAATTTTATCGGAAAAGATAAAGTAGCATTAATATTAGGAGATAATATATTTTATGGGACAGGTCTATCGGATTTATTAAAATCAAATATTAATCCAGATGGTGGTATTGTGTATGCTTATCATGTTACAGATCCTGAGCGTTACGGAGTTGTAAATTTTGATCAAGAAGGTAAGGCATTATCCATTGAGGAGAAACCAGAAAAACCAAAATCAAATTACGCAGTTCCTGGAATTTATTTTTACGATAACAGTGTAATCCAAATTGCAGAAAACATAAAACCAAGTCATAGAGGTGAATTGGAAATTACAGATGTAAATAAAGCATATCTAGAACAGGGTAAATTACAAGTATCTATTCTGGATAAAGGTACCGCTTGGTTGGATACAGGTACATTTAACTCGTTGATGCAAGCATCGCAGTTTGTTCAAGTGATAGAAGAGCGTCAAGGTTTAAAAATAGGAGCAATAGAAGAGGCTGCATATAGCAGTGGTTTTATTTCTAAACAACAATTAATAGATTTAGCAACACCATTACTAAAAAGTGGTTATGGTGAGCATTTAATTAGTTTAGTAAATCAATAATAAATGAATATCGTCAAAACAAAACTTAAAGATTGTTTCATTTTTGAACCAACCATTTTTGGTGATACTCGAGGCTATTTTTTTGAAAGCTATAATAAAAGTAAATTTGAATCTTTAATTGGTAAAGCAATTGATTTTATTCAAGACAACGAGGCTTTTTCTAATAAAGGAGCGTTAAGAGGGCTTCATTTTCAAGAAGGTGAATTTGCCCAAGCTAAATTAGTTAGGGTAACACAAGGCTTAGTATTGGACGTAGCAGTAGATTTACGACCAGATTCTGAAACCTTTTTACAACATATAGCTGTTGAGTTATCTTCGGATAATAAAAAACAACTTTTTGTACCCAGAGGATTTGCACATGGTTATATAGTACTTAGTCAGACAGCAGTATTTAATTATAAATGTGATAATGTATATAATAAAGACTCTGAAAACGGAGTAATATACAATGATAAAGACTTAAATATTGATTGGAAACTTAGTCCTGATCAATTTATAGTTTCAGAAAAAGATAAGATTCTTCCAACTATAAAAACACTTTACAAATGAAAAAAATCCTTGTAACAGGTTCAAACGGACAACTAGGATCATGTTTAAAAATAAAATCTAAAGAACAAGACACTTTAGATTTTGTTTTTTTAGATAGTAAAGGGTTAGATGTTACTAATGTCAACCAGATTAATAAAGTTTTTAGTGAAAACAACTTTGATTACTGTATTAATTGTGCTGCATATACAGCAGTTGACCAAGCAGAAGACGAAAGTGATATAGCTTATAATATAAATACTTTAGGGGCTAAAAATTTAGCTGAAGCCTCTAAAAAATTTAAAGTAATTTTAATTCATATTTCAACAGATTTTGTTTTTAACGGTAAAGCGGAAACGCCATACAAAGAAACAGATACAACAAACCCTTTAGGTGTTTACGGGACGACTAAATTGCAAGGAGAACATGAAATTCAATCTATATTAAGCGACTATTATGTAATTAGAACCTCTTGGTTATATTCTGAATTTAAAAATAATTTTGTAAAAACGATGCTAAATCTAGCATCAAAAAGAAGTGAATTAAGTATTGTTAATGATCAAAAAGGGACTCCTACAAATGCAAACGATTTATCAGAAGCTATTGTAAAGGTAATTAATAGCGATAAAAAAGCATTTGGGCTATATCATTTTAGTAACTTAGGTGAAACAACGTGGTTTAATTTTGCGAATAAGATATTTGAATTAACTAATACCAAAATCAAACTTATACCAGTAAGTTCTTTGGAGTATGTAACCAAAGCACTTAGACCAAAGTACAGTGTAATGGATAAAACAAAAATAATAGACACCTTTGATTTAAAGGTTTTAGATTGGGAAAAAAGTTTAAAAAATCATTTAAATAATTTTTAATTTTATCAACCATCAATTTTTGGAATTAATTATTGCAACATATGTATAAAAGCAAAAAGTGTAGTGTGTTATTTAAAACGACCACTTAATTTAGATAATCTAAACGTTAGATTATACTATAATTAAAGTTTAAACAAAAATCACTAATAATTGGTTTTCGCTTTAAAATCAATATCTTTGACCCATCTTATGGTAAGTTGATAACCAATTAGTTAAAAAACGGAAATAAAATGCAACAAAAAAAAGCACTAATAACAGGGATAACAGGTCAAGATGGATCATTTTTAGCGGAGTTATTAATTGAAAAAGGTTACGAAGTACATGGTGTTATTAGAAGGAGTTCTTCTTTTAATACAGAAAGAATAGAACATCTGTATATTGATGAGTTAATTAGAGACCTTCATTCTAATAGAAAAATAACACTTCATTATGGTGACATGACGGATACTTCAAACTTAATTAGATTAGTTAAGCAAATTGAACCGGATGAAATCTATAATCTAGCTGCACAATCACACGTTAAAGTGTCTTTTGATTTGCCAGAATATACAGCTAAAACCGATGCTTTAGGGACGTTAAGTTTATTAGAAGCTGTTAGGATTTGCGAATTAGAAAAGAAAACCAGAATCTATCAAGCTTCTACTTCCGAACTTTATGGAAAAGTACAAGAAATTCCTCAAAAAGAGACAACTCCTTTTTATCCAAGATCTCCATACGGAGTAGCAAAAATGTATGCTTATTGGATTACTAAAAACTACAGAGAATCTTACGGGATGTATGCTGTTAATGGTATCTTGTTTAATCATGAATCTGAAAGACGTGGTGAAACATTTGTAACTAGAAAAATCACCCTTGCAGCCTCTAGGATTGCTGAAGGAACTCAAGATAAATTATATTTAGGAAATTTAGACTCTTTAAGAGATTGGGGTTATGCTAAAGACTACGTAGAGTGTATGTGGTTAATGTTACAACATCCAGAGCCAGAAGATTTTGTCATTGCAACTGGAAAGCAATATTCAATTAGATACTTTAGTGAATTATCTTTTAAAGAAGTTGGAATTGAAATTGTATGGGAAGGTAAAGGTGTAGAGGAAATAGGAAAATGTAAAAAAACTGGTAAAGTATTAATTGAAGTAGATCCAAAATACTTTAGACCTGCAGAAGTTGAAACCTTATTGGGTGATCCATCAAAAGCTAATAAATTATTAGGATGGAACTCTAGCAAAACATCAATCGAAGTGTTAGTTAAAATCATGATGAAACATGACCTTCAATTAGCTAAAAAAGAACACACAATTAAAAAATCATTTGATTAAAAATTTTCTATAATGAGATATACCTTATCTGATAATACTTGGGACAATAAAGAGTTTGAAGCTTTAAACGAAGTTATAGCATCTGGATTCTTTTCAATGGGAGAAAAAGTAAAAGCTTTTGAACAGGATTTTGCTAAAAAATTCAATTCAAAATATGCTGTGATGTCTAATTCTGGATCATCAGCTAATTTATTAGCAATCGCAGCTTTAGTCTATTCAAAAAAACTAAACGCAGGTGATGAGGTTCTAGTACCAGCGGTATCTTGGAGTACAACCTATTTTCCATTATCCCAACACAATTTAAAATTAAAGTTTATCGACATAGATGCAAAAACTTTAAACATGGATGTTACCCAAGTAGAAGCTGCAATAACGCCTAATACAAAAGCAATTTTTGCAGTAAACTTACTTGGTAACCCAAACGATTTTGACGCCTTAAATAGCATTTGCAAAAAACACAATTTAATTCTGTTAGAAGATAATTGTGAGTCTATGGGTGCCTTTTATAAAGGTAAAGCAGCTGGAACAATTGGAGAAATGGGAACCTTTTCTACCTTTTACTCTCACCACCTTTGTACAATGGAAGGTGGGGTAACCGTAACTGATAATGAAGAGCTTTATCATTACATGTTGTCTATTAGAGCTCATGGTTGGACTAGAAACCTTCCAAAAGACAGTAAAATTTACAAGAAAAAAGAAGATGCTTTTTACGAGAGTTTCAACTTTATAATGCCTGGATATAACCTAAGACCAATCGAAATGGAAGGCGCTTTAGGTATTGAGCAATTAAAAAAATTAGATGGTATTATTGCACAAAGACGCGAAAATGCTAAATACTTTAAATCTCAAATTAACGATTTAGAGGGTTATAGATTTCAACAAGAAACAGAGGACAGTTCTTGGTTTGGATTTGCAATAATTTTAGAAGGAAAAAACAAAGGTAAACGAAGCCAATTAGTTAAGCTTTTGGATCAAAATAATATTGACGCAAGACCAGTAGTTGCGGGTAACTTTGTTAGAAATAAAGCAGTCGAGTATTTAGATTATAGTGTACATAATACATTAGAAAATGCTGATTACATCCATGACGAAGCCTTTTTTGTAGGTAATCACTCAAAGGATAATAAAGAGCATGTAGACCGTTTAATAAGTTGCCTTAAATCCTTTTCAAATGCATAAAGACGCTAAGATATATGTAGCTGGACATAATGGTATGCTGGGCTCTGCTGTTGTAAGAGCTCTAAAAAAAGACGGTTATCACAACCTTGTTTTTAGACGATCTTTTGAATTAGATTTAAAAAATCAAGAAGCGGTTAATAGTTTTTTTAAAACCGAAAAACCAGAATACGTATTTCTTGTTGCTGCAAAAGTTGGTGGTATCGGAGCAAATATTGAAAGACCAGCCGAATTTTTGTATGATAATTTAATGATTAATTCCAATATCATTGATGCAGCATACCAAAACAAAGTCTCTAAATTATTATTTTTAGGAAGTTCTTGTATATATCCAAGGTTATCACAACAACCAATGAAAGAAGAGTATCTTTTAGATGGTAAATTAGAACCAACTAATGAGGGATATGCTTTAGGAAAAATAGCAGGAATAAAACTATGCGAATATTATAATAAGCAATACGGGACAAATTTTATATCTGCAATGCCACCTAATCTATATGGCGAAAACGATAATTTTGACCCAGCACATTCCCATGTTATAGGAGCGCTTTTAAGAAAGTTTCACACTGCCAAAGTAAACAACGATGCTGAGGTTGTAATGTGGGGTACAGGAAGTGCTAAAAGAGAGTTTATGTATGTTGATGATGCAGCAAGTGCTTGTTTATTTTTAATGAATAACTATAACGAAAACCAACACATCAATATTGGCTCGGACGAGGATGTTCAAATAATAGAATTGGCGGAAATAATTAAAGGAATTACAGGATTTGAAGGTCAAATAGTTAAAGACACTACAAAACCAGACGGTATGCCTAGAAAGCTAATGGATAGTTCTAAAATGCACGAGTTAGGATGGAAACATTCCGTAGACTTAAAAGAAGGATTAGAAAAAACCTTTCAATTTTTTTTAGAACAAGAAAACGACAGATAAATTCGAAGAAATGAAGTTTTTAAAAGCAACAATTTTATTTACTATTATACTTTTTTGCTCTTGTAATAAAGACAAAACAATAAAAGCTGTTTTTCAACCCGATGAAGTGATGGGTAAAGATGTAGTAATTTCAGAAGCCTATGAAACTAGAAACTATTCGCATTTAGAAAGATTACATTTATTATCGTTGTCAGTTCAAGACACGATAGATAATGATAGTCGTTTTTTAATTCGTTTTGGATTTGCTTCAATTCCTCAAACTGCAAAAATAGACTCAGCTTTTATATATTTAAAAGCTATTGAACCTGGACATTTTGGAGAAAAAAATTCATTTTATATTCAACGTTCTAAATCGGTTTGGATAAATAAAGATATTAATTGGGAGAACCAACCAGAAGGCGAGGAAAGCGATCAAATATTAATAGTTGCACCAACAGACAAAATGCAGCCCTACAAAATAGACGTTACTAATTACGTTAAAAATGTAGTTAATAAAACCTATCCAAATTATGGGTATATTTTTAGATTGGAGAGCGAAGAGAAGCCCTATAAAGGCATACGATTTTGCTCTAGTAATCATGTAGATGTGGATAGTAGACCTAAATTAGAAGTTTTTTATAAAGAATAAAACAGCACAATAAATGAAATCAGTTTTATTCCAAATTAATAATTATAAGCAGAAAATTTCTTTTCTGCTTATTTGTTTATTGATGTTTTTTCCAATGCTTGAGGTAAAAACAAACTCTAAAATTATATTGTTTTTTTTTATTTTTAGTGTCGTATTAAATTTTAAAACAGGAATTAATTCTATTAAAAACGCCCCTATTAAAGGATTGGTAATAAATAGTTTGTTTTTTTTACTATTAGTAGTTTCTATAATTTACACATCGGATAAAAACACAGGGTTTAAAATTATTACCAGACAATTATCCTTTGTATTATTTCCAATAATTATTTTTTATTTCATTAATCTTACAAAAAAGCAACTAATTATTTTAGCCAAATTATTTGTGTTAGCTAATGTGTTGTCGGTTCTTTATTTGTGCATTAAGCTTTCCGAAAATGTCTCTATTTTAGAAGTCGCTACTACTAATTTTGATTTTAGATCAATAATTAATACGGGCACTTACAAGGATTGGCATCCAACGTATATTAGCGCTTTTATATTGACTAGTATAATCTTATTGATCGAGTATTGTTATGCTGTAACCCAAAAGGCTTACAAAGCATCAGCAATAGCAATTATAATAGTACTTAGTTTGTTTTTATTTATGCTTAATTCTAGAGCAGTAGTATATTCTTATATTATCATTATCCCTATATACCTTTTTATAAAAACCAAAACTCTAAAAGGTAGAATTATATTTTTGTTATTATGTATTCCGTTTTTAGTTGGGTTTTACTATTTATTGATGAATAATTTCTCTTTAAATTACAGGCTTGTACTGCAATTAGAGAAAGTGTATGCTTGGTTTACGGATGCTACGGTGTCTACAAGTGGTATAGATGGCAGGTATTTTATAAACCAATGTAATACCAATTTATTTTTAAATAATCCATTTTTAGGCTACGGAATTGGAGATGTAAGTTATAACTTAAGTAATTGCTATTTGGATATGGAGTTTATGGGGTTGTACGACAATAATTTAAACACACATAATAACTATTTTTATCTATTGTTGTCTGGTGGTTTAGTAACGCTTTTTGCATTTTTAGTTTTAATAATTAACAATATGGTTTTATCAATAAAAACTAAAAACTATGCTTATTTCTTTGTCTTAATGCTATTAATGGTGGTGTTTTTAACAGAGACGTTTTTTGAAAGATTAAACGGGATTATATTTTTTTCAGCCTTTAATTCATTGTACTACTATTACGTTACAAATTCTCAAAAATTAAATAATGAGTATTAAAAATAATCTATATAATATATTTGGAGGAGCAGGTAGAGCTATTCTGTTTCTTTTTACCATCCCATTGATGGTTAATTATATGGGTGTCGAAAAATTTGGTGTCTGGGCTTTAATTACTTCTATTGGTAACATAGCCTTAATGCTTGATGTAGGTATTGCGTCCACAACAATGCACTTTGTGTCAGAAATTAATGCTTTAGAAACTAAAGAGGAGGTAGACCATAAAACTAAAATGGTAATACCCGTTTTGCTTTTAATTAACATTGTACTTAGTGCAATTGTAGCGATATCTTTTTTGTTTTTTACAACAGAAATTGCACATATTTTTTTAAGCAGTAGTTTAGCCAGTGATGATATAATTATTGCCTTAAGGTGGATTGGGTTATACTCTTCAATTATGTTAATTCAACATTTGTTTTCGGGTATTATACAAGCTTACAATCAATTTTTGATAGTTAATATTATTAAGTTTATTAATATTTTTGTTATAAATGTAGGACTACTAGTTTTTAGTTTTTTAGAAGAAGACTTTGTAACCCTAACATTTTATATGTTTTTAATTAGTATTTTAACCTTGATAACTTACATTTATTTGGCCTCTAAAAAGCTGAATATTTTTAAAATAAAACCGCATTTTGACTATCAAACTACAAAATCCATTATAAGTTATTCTGGGACTACATGGGTTGGTTATTTTGGAAGTGTTATTTTTACTCAGTTTGATAAAATAATTATTGGTAAAATAACAACACCAGAAATATTGGGTATTTATGCTGCCATAATTTCTATTACTAGTTATATTAGTTCTATCGCAACTGTTGGTTTACAACCAATAATACCTAAGCTTACAGAGCTATGGACCAAGGTTAAAACACATAGGGATGAATTTATTAAAGAGTATAAACACGCCATCCAGTTTAATACTTTCTTGATATTTTTTGCATCACTTTTAATGCTTATTGTCTATAGGATTTTGTTAAAAGATATTATGGATATTAATTTAGAAGTTTATCCAGATTCCATTTTAGCTTTCCAGTTAGCTATTGTCATTTATGCATTTAACTCCCTAAGTATACCAGGGTTTTATACCCTTATGGCAATTAAAAAGACTAAACATATTGGGCTTTGGCAGTTACTAGGCTCTTTTCTAGCATTGTACTGTATTTATTTATTGGGTCAATCTTTTGGACTTTATGGTGTAATTATTGGAAACATTGGATTAGTTATAACATCAATGTTTAATTTTATTACCGCTAAGATTGTTGTAAAAAACCCGTTTGAATGGCTTAAATATATTTATAAACCGATACTAATATTTAGCGTAACAATTAGTCTTATTTTACTAGTTGCTAATGTTTATCTAGACGCTATATTTGCCATGATTGCATCTGTGCTATTGATGGTTTGGTATTTTAAACAACAACCAGAATTACTAAACATAATTACTAACGTTATAAATAAGAAGAAAAATGAAGCTCTTTAGTATTCTTAGAGAAAACATATTTAAAAAGTCTTTTGTTAATATATTTGTGTTAACACTGTTTTTATACTCTTTTTCTTTTAGATTTAGTTTTGTCACTTACATTGTTCCTGTTTCATATTTTTTAGTTTATATTTTTTTTAATAGAAAATTAATAATAAACCTTAAAGCCTCTGTCTTTTACGTGCTTTTAGGTGTGTTAGCATCATTATTATTGATTGGAGGTTTAATAGGTTTAGACTTTGAGGTGCGTGTAAAATCAGCAATGTATTTGTTTCTGTTTTTTTTTCCGATGAGTTATATTTTTTATTGCGAGATTAATAAACATGACATTAACACAACGTTTAAAAACCTATTGCTATCCTATATAATACTAGGATTATTTATCTTCTTTTTGCACTATAATGGATTAATATCTAAAAACAGGTATCAGCATGTAGGCAATATATTGGCTGGTTTAACCATCTTACTTTTTGGTATCAAATCTAAATGGTATAAATGGGTGTGTATTGGGATTGTGTTTTTTTTACTGTTGTTATCAGGTTCTAGGCAAGCGCTTGTTGGACTAGTTTTTACATTATTGATATACCTTTTAGCTTCAAGATTTAAAAGTGTTATGTATGCCTCGTTTATAGGGTTATTAATTTATTTGAATTGGGATTATATTTTCAAAAAAATTGAAACCTTTGCATATAACAATGGTATCGAAACTTTAAAAAGGATGACCTATGCTATTAAATCTGATGGTGGAGCTAGTGTCCAAGTTAGATTTAGTATCTATGAAAAATTAATACAAGAAATTAATTTTTTGCCTAATTTGTCTTTTTCACCAAATAAAGATTCACTACTGCCACATAACTTTTTTCTAGAATATTTTGTAACCTGTGGTTACTTTTTTGGAATTCTGTTTTTCTTATTCATAATATACATTTTTGTTAAAGCTATTATTAATAATAAAAACAATGTATTACTATATTTTGCTGCATTTTATTTTGTACCCTTTAATGTGTCTTCGGGTATGACATCCGCAAAATATTTTTTGTATTATTGTCTGTTAGTCATTATTATTCAATCAAAAAAAGTAAAGCATGAAAGTCTTATTAGTAAGCGGTAGTGTAAGTAATTCAGGTCATGGAACGGTGTATTTAAACAATATACACAAAAACCTAAAGGCTATTGATACAGATGTATTTGTGCCTAAAGATGCTATTTTAGCAGACACGGATATTGATATAAATAGGATACATAAAAGTGATTTAAGCTTCTCTAAATTATCAAGGCAAAACTATGCTAAGTATGGTAAATTGGGTATGGTTAAAAGGGGTTTTGATAGGGTTTCTAATGGTATTAAATTTCATAAAGATTTAGTAAAACATTTAAAAACTAAAAATTATGATGTAGTTCATATTCTTGATTCAGAATATATATCGTATTGGTATTTAGCTAAAAAACTAAAAAACAATCCTATAAAATTAGTTTACACATTACATGCTTCAGATTTTAATTTGCAATCATTCTCTATTGGATCGGTCTACAAGTATCTAGTAAAAAGTATGCTAAACACAAGTTTTAGTAAAACTGCTCATGTTGTATGTCATGGAGAGTGGATTAAGGATAGGTTAGTTTTAGCGTTTCCAAAATTAAAAAACAAAATTTCTGGTATTGATTACCCAAGTAATGCGTATTCAAAAATTGATAAAGACAAGCTTAAAGCAGAACTTGGAGTACCGTTAGATAAAACTATTATTTCATTTTTAGGAATGATAAGACGTGACAAAAAAATTGAAGTTGCAATTCAAACCATTAAACAATTACCAGATAATTTTCATTTTGTTATAGCAGGAAGTTTATCCGATTATAAGATAGATGAAATTGAAAGCCTAATAAAAGAAGCTAAAATAGAAAATAGAGTAACCAAGACACTTAAATATTTGAGTTTAAAAGAATATGAAGATAATTTTAAGGCTTCAGATATCTTTTTATCAACACATAGTGATAGTTTCCCTTCTGCCAGCGGACCTGTAAGTGATGCTAGATCCTACGGTGTGGCTGTTGTAGTACCTCCTAAAGGACAATTAGAAATGTATGTAAATATTAATAAAGTAGGTCAGGTAGCAAATAGCCATAATGCTAAGGACTTTGCAGACGCCTGTTTACTTGTTAATAGCAACATAGATCAATATAAAAACAATGTGATTAAAGTCTCTCAAAGCCTGTCCTGGGAAAGTTTTGTAAATAGACATATTAGTATTTATAATGGGTAAAATTATTGACAAAATTTTTAATGAAGACTTTGTTTTAAAAAATAGTATACTGTTTTTTTTCACATATGATTTTATTGTAAAGCTTTTTGTATCCCATGACATTGCTAATCTTACTTATTACAGATATGGTATTATTTTTAAAATACTAATTATAATAAGTGCCTATTTTTTTTTTAATAAATATAAAGTAGATTATAAGTTTTTATTGCCAATAGTTTTGCTGTCAATTGCATTTATTATTAGTCAATTAACATTTTATTCTACACTAAACCAGGCTAATATCTTATTTAATGGACACTATTTTTTAAATGGTGTTTTTGCGTTGCTATTTGTTTTTTTATTTAATAAAACAATGGTATTCAGTGTTTTAAAATATCAAGTAAAAGTTTTTATTTGGTTTATGGCACTAAACTCAGTTACCATATTAATTGGTTATTTTTTAAATCTTAATGTGTTTAAATCCTACTTTTTTGGAGGGAATAGGTTTGGATTTCAAGGTTTGCTTTTATATCACAGCGAAGCAGGTTATCTATATTTTATAGCAATATGTGTTGCCTACTATTTATACCTTAAAAAAAAGGATATGGTAATGGCAAGTGTTTTAGTTTTACTAGTTGTTTGCTCCTTTTTAATTGGAACAAAAAAAGCATCTTTATTAACATTAATTTTCTTATTATATTTTTTTATTGACAATATTAAACTGCTTAAGCAAAAGATAACGTACTATTTTTTAGCGGGTAGTTTACTAATGATTTTTTTATTTAGACACGTAATTCAAGATGTTTTTGCTAAACAGTTTTCATTGTTTAATAGGGTGTATTTGGAAGAAGGCTTTTTTACATCCTTTACGTCATACAGGAATGTGCTTTTACAAAACTATTTTATTCCTTATATTGAAGAAAATTGGGGTGTTTTAAATTATATCTTTGGGGGACCTAAATTTGCGAATAGTCGAGTTGAGTTAGAATTGTTTGATTTAATCCTGTTTTTTGGGCTTACTGGAGTTGTTGCATATGTTTTGTTCTTCAAAAATCTTTGTACAAGTTCTGCTAAGTATTCTAATTTTATAATATTTAGTCTTATTTTTGCATCTCTATTTTCGGGTAATTTACTTACAAGTGTTAATACAATAGTCATTATGTTTATATCAGTACTATTTATTAATTATGATAGAGCGCTAAGTCTAAAACAATGAAAATAATCTACATACACCAATATTTTAGAAAACCAACCGAGTCTGGTGGTACTAGATCTTATTGGATCGCTAAAGAGTTAATAAAAAAAAACCATGATGTTTTAGTTATTAGTACTAAAAACAATATGGATTCTTCAAAAAAGCATGAAATTGTTGATGGTATTAACGTTTTGTACTTAAACGTTCCGTACTCTAACAACTTGTCAATTTTTGCTAGAATTAAGTCTTTCTTGTCATTTATGTTTATGTCAAGTTATTACTTATTAAAAGAAAAAAATGTAGATGCAGTCTTTGCAACTTCAACACCTTTAACGGTTGGTTTTCCCGCATTAATAGGGAAATGGTTTAAAAAGATTCCATATACTTTTGAAGTTAGAGATTTATGGCCTGAAGTACCAATCCAAATGGGAGCTTTAAAAAATAAACTGTTAATAAAATTAGCAGTAGGTTTTGAAAAAACAATATATAAAAATGCTAGTCATATTATTGCATTGTCCCCAGGTATGGAAAAAGGGGTGTTAAAGTTTATCACTGACCGCACCAAAGTTAGCATGATACCAAATATGTCTAAGATTGACGAGTTTTTTCCTAGACCAGTATCAGACCAGCAAAAAACTAACTTAGGTTTAAATCCACAAAAGTTTAATTGTATTCATTTTGGTGCAATGGGTAGAGCTAACGGTTTAGAGCACCTTTTTGAAGCAGCAAAATATGCAAAAGACAATAATATAACAACCATTGATTTTGTGTTTTTAGGTGAAGGCGTTTTATTTGAAACCTTTAAAAAATACGTGCAAGATAATGCGTTAGACAACGTAAAGTTTTTAGGTACAAAAGCATTGATTGAAGTTTCAGAAATTGTAAATGCATGTGATGTCTCGCTTGTAAGTTTCGCTAATATTGACATTTTAAAGACTAATTCACCTAACAAATTGTTTGATTCCTTATCTGCAGGTAAGCCAATAATAGTTAATTCTGCAGGTTGGACAAAAACCATGGTAGAGGATAATAATTGTGGTTTTTATGCTGACATAACAAGTCCACAGCAGTTAGTTGAAAAAATACAGGTTTTACAGAAAGATATAGATTTATATAATACGTTTTCTATTAACTCTAGACAGTTAGCAGAGACTAAATACGATAAGTCTATCCTAGTCCCACAAGTAGTTAAAGTTATTGAAAACACAAAAAAATAGAATGTACAAAAACGTCTTTAAACCATTTTTTGATTTTACAGCAGCATTACTAGGCTTATTAGTTTTTAGCCCAATATTTATTATTGTCTACTTGTCATTGGCATATGTAAAT
Organism: Olleya sp. Hel_I_94; assembly: GCF_007827365.1. Classification (NCBI taxonomy): domain Bacteria; kingdom Pseudomonadati; phylum Bacteroidota; class Flavobacteriia; order Flavobacteriales; family Flavobacteriaceae; genus Olleya; species Olleya sp. Hel_I_94. The sequence continues at coordinate 2,235,458 of NZ_VISI01000002.1, read as the reverse complement.
AAAGGAAACCCTTTTTTTTTCCAGACTAGACCTGGTAAAGATGGTAAACTTTTTAATATTATTAAGTTTAAAACGATGACAGAGGACAAAGATAAAAACGGAGTGTTATTACCGGATGTTGACCGCTTAACTAATTTTGGAAAATTTGTAAGAAAAACATCCTTGGACGAGTTACCACAGTTAATAAATGTAATAAAAGGAGATATGAGTATTATTGGTCCTAGACCTTTACTACCAAGTTATTTAGAGTTGTATACAGAAGAACAGAAAAGAAGACATTTAGTTAAACCCGGAATTACAGGCTTAGCACAAGTTAAAGGAAGAAATCTAATGAAATTTAGCGAGCGTTTTATAAATGATGTTTATTATATAGACAATTTAAGTTTTAAATTAGATTGCAAAATTATATTTATGACTATAAACAGTGTTTTATTTAGTAAAAGTACAATAGTTAACGGGCAAACAGTAGACGAAGTTGATGATTTAGGGATTAGTAAAAACTTAGATTCTAACCATTTTAAAAATAATAAATAATGAATATCACGGGAAAAAAAATTACGCTAAGAGCTATAGAAAGAGAAGATTTAGAATTTTTACATAAGTGGTCAAATAATCCGGAAATTAATTATATGCTAGGTGGTTGGCATTTCCCTTCTAGTAGACAAGACCAAGAAAAGTGGTTTAATTCATTATCACTAAACAGTACAAACCAAAGATTTGCAATAGATACTGAAGAGCTTGGTATAATAGGTATGGCTAATATTGTAGAGATTAACTGGAAAGATAGAAATGCTTTTCATGGTATGCTATTAGGAGATAAAAATATGAGAGGTAAAGGTTATGGTGTGGACACTATAATGGCAATAAGTAAATATGCATTTGAAGAGTTAGGTTTAATGCGAATGAATGGTTCAATGATTTCTTACAACGAAGCATCTATAGGAGTTTATACTAAAAAGTGTGGTTGGCAAGTAGAAGGTGTTAAAAAAAATCATTATTTTAGAAAAAATCAATGGTGGGATCAAGTAATTGTTGGTATTACTAAAGAAGATTATTTTAATTTAATTAAAGAAAATAAATATTGGGAGGGTCAATAACAAATAAAGAATTTGGTTCAGATTTCCATCTTTGCACAGAGTCCAAGTGGCAAACCAATAACCAAAATTTTTTCTTAAAAAACACAACCTTATTTTTATCAGGCAGAACAGCGCTTTATGCCTTGCTAAAGCAAGGTATTAAAAAGCATAACTGGAAAACAGTATATTTTCCTAGTTACTATTGCCAAGAGGTTGTTAAGTTTATACAAGACTTAACTATAGATGTTAAGATTTACGATTTTAATCCTTTTTTAGACACAATAGATAAAGATTTTAAGATTAATGATAATCCAACGTCTGTGATTATAAACGTTGATTTTTTTGGGCTAAAACATCACTTGTTTCTATCCATAAAAAAAGCAGTTTTAATAGATGATTTAACTCATAATTTAGAAGCCATAAAGACTAGCACTGCGGACTATGTTTTTGGTTCTTTACGTAAAGAGTTGCCAATACCTTCTGGGGGCTTTTTAGCAAGTTCTAATGGTTTTAAATTACCTAAGGGTAAACAAAGTCGTTTAGCAAATAGTATAGCTATCAAAAAATTGACAGCAATGTATTTGAAAAAAAGATATTTAGAAGGTTTGTCTAACGATAAAGACACCTACAGAGAGATATTTATTGAAAGTGAAGAAAACTTGGAGGGCAAATTAAAAAGTGCCAAAATACCTAAAACAGCTAAGGTACTTTTACAAAATTTAGATATTACCCAAATACTTAAAGCAAAAAAAGAAAATATTAATCAAGCTTTAAGTAATTTAAAGATTGATAAAGACTTAGTTTTAAATAGCCAAAAAACAAGACTTGGAGCAGGATTAGTTTTACAGTTAAAGTCTAAAAAAAATAGAGATGAACTTAAATCTTATCTAATTAGTAATAAAATATATCCAGCTGTTTTGTGGCCTGGCCAACTTACTAAAAGAGATATAGAAATTGAAGATAAAGTTCTTTTTTTGCATTTAGATTATAGATATAATACAGAGGATATTAATCTTATAATAAACAAATTAAATTTTTATTTCAGTAATGAATAGTATTAGAATAATCAAACTCAGCGAAAGCCAAGAATGGTCTAATATAATTACTAATAGTGTTAATTATGATTTTTATCATACCCTTGACTATAATGTATTAGAAACAGAAGGAGAACCTGTATTATTGGTCCAATCTTTAGAGGATGCTTATATTGCTTTGCCAATTATTATTAGGGATATTCCTGAATCAGATTTTAAAGACTGTACATCGGTATATGGCTACGCAGGACCAATATCTAACATAGCATTTGACCAAGTTAGTAAAGCGCTTTTAGACTTGTTTCATAATAATGTACTGTCATTTTTTAAAGACTCTAAAATTGTGTCCTGTTTTTCTAGATTACATCCAGTATTTGAAAACCATAAAATGTTAGATGGATTTGGAAAAACAATTAGCTTAAATAAAACAATAGCAATAGACCTAAATTTACCTATTGATTTACAAAGACAGAAATATAGAAAGTCTAATAAATACGAAATAAATAAGCTTAAAAAAAATAATTTCTCGGTGATTGAAGCCACTACTAATGAGGAAATAGATCAATTTATTGAAATCTATAATGATACCATGAAAAGGGTTAATGCTTCGGATAATTACTTCTTTACTAAAGACTATTTTTACTCCTTTTTAAAAAACGATTCCTTTGATGCTAAATTACTTTTAGCTAAAAAAGACGATATAATTACAGCAGGTGCTATTTTTACTGTCACAAATAAAGTAATGCAATACCATTTAGCGGGTACAAAAGCAGAATTTTCTAGGGATACACCAATGAAGCTAATTTTAGATGAGGCTAGACTATTAGGTAACACTTTGGATTTAGATTACCTGCACCTTGGTGGTGGTGTTGGTGGTAGTGATGAAGACTCACTTTACAAGTTTAAATCAGGTTTTTCAGATTTAAACTTTAATTATAAAGTGTGGCAATTTATATCGGATCAAGAAGTCTATGACAACTTAGTTCAATTAAAAAATAAAGATACCAATAGTGGGTTTTTCCCATTGTACAGAGCATAAAAAATGAAAGCTTTTTTTGATAAATTATTAGCTTTAATGTTACTTGTAGTTTTGTTACTACCATTATTGTTTTTAATAATTATAGCAAAAATATATAATGGCGGAACAGGTATTTTTAAACAAAAAAGGTTAGGTGAAAATGGTAAATTATTTACTATTTATAAGCTGCAAACCTTCTGTTTAAAAACGGATACAATTAATAAAGTAGGATTTTTTCTACGAAAATATAAACTAGACGAAATTCCTCAGATTATAAACATTTTAATTGGTGACATGAGCTTTGTTGGACCAAGACCAGAATTACCAATATATTTGGATAAACTAACAGGTGAGTTTAGTAAAATATTAGAATTAAAACCAGGTTTAACTAGTCCTGCAACCTTAAAATATATTAACGAAGAACAAGTTTTATTAAAGAATGATAACCCAAAACATTATAACGATTCTGTTATATATCCTGATAAATTAAGACTTAATTTAGAGTACTATTATACGCAGTCTTTTATAGGTGATATTAAAATCATAATAAAAACAGTTATTAAAATAATTTTTAGAAAATGAATTCAAAAATATGGCTATCCTCTCCACACATGGGAGGAACAGAGCAAAATTATATAAAAGAAGCGTTTGATACTAATTGGGTAGCACCATTAGGTCCTAATGTAAATGGTTTTGAAAAAGACCTAGAAACCTATTTAGGTCAAGACAAAAAAGTAGCCTGTTTATCTTCTGGTACAGCAGCAATCCATTTAGCTTTAGTACAACTTGGTGTAGTATTAAATGATGAAGTAATTTGTCAAACCTTTACCTTTTGTGGATCATCAAATCCAATAGTTTATCAAGGTGCAATACCAGTTTTTGTGGATAGTGAAGCAGAAACGTGGAATATGTGTCCAAAGCATCTAGAAGAAGCAATAAAAGACAGAATAGCCAACGGTAAAAAACCAAAAGCTATAATTATAGTCCATTTGTATGGTATGCCATCTAAAGTAGACCAATTGTTAGCGGTCGCTAAAAAATATCAAATACCTGTAGTTGAAGATGCTGCAGAAGCTTTAGGATCCACATATAAAGGTAGACAATGCGGAACATTTGGGGACTTTTCAATTTTATCCTTCAACGGTAATAAAATTATTACAACTTCCGGTGGAGGAGCAATGGTTTGCAATACAAGTGAAGATAAGGATCAAACTATTTTTTATGCTACCCAAGCAAGGGACAATGCACCACATTACGAACATTCTAAAATTGGTTATAATTACAGAATGAGTAATATTTCAGCTGGTATTGGACGTGGACAAATGGAGGTTTTAGATAAACACATTGGATTAAGACGTGACATGAATGCGTTTTACACTAATCTTTTTAAAGATGTAAAAGGTGTCGAAGTTCAAAAACAGCCAAATGAAGATTTTTATTCAAATTTTTGGTTAAGTTGTATCTTAATTCATGAAGACGCACCTTTTACAAAAGCACAATTCCAAGAAGCTATGGATACAGAGAACATAGAAACAAGACCTTTATGGAAACCTATGCATATGCAACCAATTTTTAAAAACGCGCTATACTTTGGTGATCAATTAAGTAAAACCCTGTTTGAAAAAGGATTGTGTTTACCAAGTGGATCAAATTTACAGCAAGTAGATTTAGATAGAATAAAAAAAGTAGTAAATAAGCTTTTATAAATTATTACATTAACTAGAGTTGTAAAGGCTTTAAATATAATTTTGATTACATTGTCATTATATTTTAAGATATTTGTTAACTTTTATTAAAGATCCAAATGCTTAAACAATTAAAACAAGCTTTATTTCAAGTTTTAGAATCTAGTCAGAAAAAGATAGATTTTAAAAATGTAAATTACTTACCAAGGTGGGCAATACTTTGTTTTGATAGTTTCATATTAGTAATTTCTTTATTTTTTACTAAGATTATTGTAAGCAAAATTAAAAATGCAGCTTTTTTTAATTTAGGATTTTCAAATGAGGAGCTTTTAATAGTTGTAATTAATGTCTTATTTTTTATACTATTTAGGACTTATGCTGGCCTTATAAGGCACTCAACCTTTATTGATGCTGCTAAGTTTTTTCTAGCGTCTTTAGCTACATTGCTTTCATCCTTGGCATTATACTACGGTTATTTTTATTTGGTTGGTGACGAGTTGTTTTCAATTCCTCAACTGTTTATATATTCCATCGTATCTTTTTGTGGTTTATTTTTATTTAGGATTTTGGTTAAACAAGTCTTTGAAGTTTACCAACGTTACAATGATGAAGAAGCAAGACTAAATGTTTTAATTTATGGTACCAGTGAAAATGCAATAGCAATAGCAAGTGCATTAAAATCGGAAAAACCTTCGCGATACAAGGTTTTAGGATTTATTGATAAGGATGGTAAAAATAAAAGTAAAGAAATATTAGGTCTACCAATTATTTATCTAAAACGCAAAACCGCAGTATTACTTAGGATATATAATGCACAAGCACTTATTATAGCAGATAGCTCCTTAACAAAAGAGGAAAGTATTAAAATTGTTGATAGCTGTTTAGAGTTTAACTACAAGGTTTTTAGAGCGCCTTTAATTTCCGATATAGAAAAAAACACTACACTTTCTAATCAAATTCAAAAAATACAAATTGAAGACATTTTAGAGAGAGAACCAATACAGTTAGATAACAAGTTAGTTGCAAAAGAAATTTTTAATAAATGTATTCTAGTTACAGGTGGAGCAGGTTCCATTGGAAGCGAAATTGTTAGACAAGTAGCTAGCTATAAACCTAGTAAACTATTGATTTTTGATCAATCAGAATCGCCTTTATACGAAATTCAGCAAGAAATTAAACGTGATTTTCCAGATCTAAACTTCGAAGCAATTATAGGAGATGTAAGAAAAGTAGATGTTTTAGAAGATGTTTTTAAAAAATATAATCCACAAGTAGTGTACCATGCAGCAGCATACAAGCATGTACCATTAATGGAAAAACACCCATCGGAAGCTATTTTTGCTAACATAATGGGATCAAAAAATGTAGCGGATTTATCTTATAAATTTAAATCAGAAAAATTTGTCATGGTCTCTACAGATAAGGCTGTTAACCCAAGTAACGTAATGGGAGCCTCAAAACGTATTGCCGAGATTTATGTCCAAGCCTTACAGGTTAAAGCTATGGCAGATCCTAAAAACAAAACTAACTTTGTAACCACTAGATTTGGAAATGTTTTGGGTAGTAATGGCTCTGTTGTACCATTATTTAAAAGACAAATTCAAGAAGGTGGACCGTTAACAATAACGCATCCAGACATTATTAGGTATTTTATGACCATACCAGAAGCTTGCCAATTAGTTTTGGAAGCAGGAGCAATGGGTAATGGTGGAGAGATTTTTATCTTTGATATGGGAGAAGCTGTTAAGATAATTGACTTGGCTAAAAAAATTATTCGTTTAGCAGGTTTTGTACCTTATAAAGATATTGATATTAAAGTTGTTGGATTAAGACCAGGAGAAAAGTTGTATGAAGAGTTGTTAAGCTATAAATCTACAACATTACCAACTTACAATAGCAAAATCATGATTGCCAAAATAGATAATTGTACTCATACAGAAATTAACAAAGATGTAAATGAGTTATTTATTTTAGCTAAAGAAGACAACAAAAATGAAATTGTAAAAAAAATGAAAGAGATCGTACCTGAGTTTTTAAGTATGAATTCTGATTTTGAAATTTTTGACAAAAAGATAGTTTAAATATAGATACAAATGAAAATAGCAGTAATTGGGACAGGATATGTTGGTTTAGTAACAGGAACCTGTTTAGCAGAAACAGGAAACGAAGTACTTTGCATAGATATAGATCAGGAAAAAGTAAAACAAATGCAATCTGGAAAGGTGCCTATTTACGAGCCTCATTTAGATGTGTTATTTGAAAGAAACATTAAAGCTAATAGGCTTAAATTTTCTACTAGTTTAGAAGAAGGATTGGAGCATGGAGATATCATTTTTCTTGCATTGCCAACGCCAGAAGATGAAGATGGATCTGCAGACCTTAAATATATTTTAGGTGTAGCAGATAATATTGGAAAGTTAATAAAGGACTATAAAGTCATCGTGGACAAAAGTACAGTGCCAGTAGGTACATCTGATAAAGTAAAAGCAGCCATATCTAAAAATGCAAAAGTAGATTTTGATGTTGTTTCTAATCCAGAGTTTTTACGCGAAGGATTTGCTGTAGACGACTTTTTAAAGCCAGAGCGTATCGTTGTTGGGTCAAGTAGCGATCGTGCAACTAAGCTTATGGAAAAACTATATAAGCCATATGTAAGATCTGGAAATCCAATTATTGTAATGGACGAAAAGTCTGCCGAACTTACAAAATACGCTTCCAACTCGTTTTTAGCTGCCAAAATAACCTTTATGAATGAGATTGCTAACTTTTGCGAAAAAGTAGGAGCAGACGTAGATAAAGTTAGAATTGGTATGGGAACAGACTCTCGTATCGGAAAACGATTTTTATTTCCAGGGATTGGATATGGTGGTTCATGCTTTCCTAAAGATGTAAAAGCATTACATAAGTCGGGATTAGATAATAATTACGATTTTAAAATTTTAGACGCAGTTATTAATGTTAATGCTAGACAAAAACTAGTATTAATTCCTAAGATAGAATCTCATTTTAATAATGATTTAAAGGGGAAAAATATAGCTGTTTGGGGATTAGCATTTAAACCAGAAACAGACGATATTAGAGAGGCACCTGCTTTATATATGATTGATGCTTTATTAGAAGCAGGATGTAATATTACAGCTTTTGATCCAGAGGCTATGCCAAATGTTAAACGTAAATTAGGGGATAAAATTAACTTTGCAGATAGTATGTATGAAGCATTAAACAAAGCAGATGCATTAATTATTTCTACAGAGTGGAGTATTTTTAGAACTCCAAATTTCGCAAAAATTAAAGAGATAATGAATAGTCCAACTATATTTGATGGACGTAATCTATATGACGTAAAAGATGTTGAAAATGAAGGGTTTAAATATGTGTCAATAGGAAGATAAATGAGTAAAAAAAGAGTTTTAATTACTGGAGCAGCAGGATTTTTAGGATCACACTTATGCGATCGTTTTATAAACGAAGGTTATTTTGTTATTGGTATGGATAACTTTATAACAGGAGATCCTAAAAATATAGCACACCTGTCTTCTAATGTTAATTTTCTTTTTATACAACATGACGTTACAAATTTTATAAATATAGAAGGTGACCTAGATTATATTTTACATTTTGCTTCACCTGCAAGTCCAATAGATTATCTTAAGATACCTATTCAAACACTAAAAGTAGGTAGTTTAGGGACACATAATTTATTAGGTTTAGCTAAAGCTAAAAATGCAAGGTTGCTTATTGCTTCTACATCAGAGGTTTATGGTGACCCATTAGTCCATCCACAGACAGAGGATTACTATGGTAATGTTAATACCATAGGACCAAGAGGCGTGTATGACGAGGCCAAACGTTTTCAAGAATCTATAACTATGGCGTATCATAGGTTTCATGGATTAGAGACACGTATTGTCCGTATTTTTAACACTTATGGACCAAGAATGCGACTTAACGATGGACGTGTAATTCCTGCTTTTATGGGACAAGCACTTCGTGGAGAAGACTTGACCGTATTTGGTGATGGTGTGCAAACGCGATCATTTTGTTATGTAACAGATCAAGTAGAAGGGATTTATAGATTACTATTAAGTGATTATGCAAACCCTGTAAATATTGGAAATCCACATGAAATTACCATTAAAGATTTTGCAGAAGAGATTATTAAATTAACAGGCACGACGCAAAAAGTAATATATAAAGATTTACCTGTGGACGATCCCATGCAACGTCAACCAGACATAGCATTGGCTAAAAAGTTGTTAGGTTGGGAGCCTAAAGTAGGTCGTGCTGAAGGTATGAAAAAAACCTATGACTACTTTAAAAACTTAACCGAAGCTGAGCTTCATAAAAGCGAACACAAAGATTTTTCAAATTATAATAAGTAATTTTTTATGGAGTATAAACGCGGAAGGTACTCTTGGTTACTTAGACCTGCTCTTATCATTTTTGACCTAGTTGTCATCAATGTACTTGCTTTTTACTTTTTTAACTTTAATCAATCAAGTCTTTACTATTTTGATATAGATATATTGAATAACAAACACTTTTTGTATGTGGTGTATTCAATATTTTTCTGGATGATATCGACGTCTTTATTACGATTTTACGAGGTCTATCGTTACACCTCAAGTATTAACATTATATCCTTAATTATAAAGCAATTTTTAGCTTTTGGTATTATCGTATATGCCTTTATAGGAGCTTTTAGAAGCATAGATACACCTGCCTTTACAACCCTTAAATACTTACTACTTTCATTTTTAATTATTAGTACCGCAAAACTAGTTAGCTATTATATTTTAAAATCGTATCGCTCCTTTTTAAAAGGTAATGTTAGGCGTGTTGTTATTATTGGAAAGGATGAAGGTGCACAAGAGCTAAAACAATTATTTACTAAACGTAAAGAATTAGGATATACCATTAAAGCGACCTTTGCAAATACAGATACTAAAGGGTTTACAGGAAATATTTCAGATAGTTTTCAATTTTTATCTAACGATAAAAGTATTGACGAGATTTATTGCGCAATTGATGAACTAACAGAGAAGCAAGTTAATGATTACGTTAAGTATGCCGAGATTAATCATTGTAATATTAAGTTTATTCCAAGATCTAGCAAATTACTTACTAGTAGATTAAAAACAGATTATTATAATTACCTACCAGTATTGTCAATGCCAGAGGTAACATTAAATAACGACTTTAATAAATTTATTAAACGCATTTTTGATGTTGTTTTTTCATCACTTATCATAATCTTTATTTTATCATGGCTAGTCCCATTACTGTTTATTGTAATAAAATTAGAATCTAAAGGACCTTTATTTTATAAACATACACGTAACGGAATTAATTATAAAGAGTTTGATTGTTATAAGTTTAGATCATTAAAAACTAATAAAACCATTGCAGGAACCTATATCACCCAAAATGATAAACGAGTAACCAAAATAGGTAAGTTTTTACGTAAAACTAGTTTGGACGAGTTTCCGCAATTTTATAATGTATTAAAAGGAGACATGAGTGTTGTTGGACCCAGACCACACATGCTATCTTATACAGATGATTATTCAAAAAAAATTGATAAGTACAATTTTATATTTAGACACAACGTTAAGCCTGGCGTTACTGGATTAGCCCAAGTCAAAGGTTATAGAGGTGAAATAAAAAATGACGAAGACATAATTAACCGTATTAAATATGATAATTTTTATATCGAAAATTGGTCACTAGTATTAGACATTAGAATCATATTTCAAACCATGATAAACGTTTTTAAAGGTCAAAAACAAGCCTACTAAACATGAAACCATTAGTCTCTATAATAACACCAATGTATAACTCAGAAGCTTTTATAGATCAGACTATAAAAAGTATTTTAGGTCAGACGTATACTAATTGGGAGTTATGGCTAATAGATGACTGCTCAACAGATAACACCATTGCATTAGCAACAAAATATGTTGCCATGCATGATAATATCCAATTACTATCAAATGCAACTAATGCAGGCGCAGCAATATCCAGAAATAAAGGTATTGAAGCTTCACAAGGCAATTTTATTGCGTTTTTAGATGCAGATGATTTGTGGATGCCTAATAAATTGGAAGTTCAAGTTAATGTTATGCTAACTCAAAATTGTGATGTAAGTTTTAGTAGTTACAAACAGATTAATGAAGCAGGACAATCATTAAACAAGTTAGTAAAAGCATTACCACAACTCAGTTACAAAAGATATTTAAAAACCAATTACATAGGTAATCTTACCGGAATGTATAATGCTAAAACTTTAGGCAAAATAACAGCGCCTAATCTACGCAAACGACAGGATTGGTTATTGTGGTTGTCAGCCATCAAAAAGTCTGGTAAACCTGCTCTAGGTATCCAAGAGCCATTAGCATATTATCGTGTCAGAGCAAACTCTATCTCTTCTAATAAATTAGAGTTATTAAAACATAACTATTGGGTGTATAAAAAAGGCTTAGGCTTTTCAACAATAAAATCCATATACAGCATGGTTATTTTTATTTACGAACATTTTTTTGTAAAGTCTAGATTAATTGTATCTACTAAACAATAGTTTACCTAACGTTTTTTATAAACATTTGATTATGTGTGGTTTTAACCACAACATAAAATGAGCGAAACACACCGTTTTCGATATAGCGCTAAAAAAAACGATTAAAAAACTGTTGTTTTAATTTTTTAAACTTAGCTTCGATTTGTTAATAGCAAAATAGTCAAATTTTGTTCATTTTAACTACTAGCTAGAGACACAAGATTAATCTTTAACAAGCGCTTGTTTTTTTATTTTTTCGACAACTTATTTTAAATTTAATAGCGAAAACTATTAATTTAATATCGACTAATAACTTAATTATTAATCAACCAGTTTAAACAATGTAACTGGTTTAATATTTTAGAAATTATGAGAAAATTAATTTTTGTTTTTGCACTTATGTTAATAACATCTTTTGCATCGGCTCATAACGATATTGTGAAATTGCCCTCTGTGGATAATTCAATAGAAAAAAATTCATTTTATGAATTTTCTTTCGATGGGATATATTTTAAAACTTGTAGCATTACTCACAACGTGGTTGATGAAGAAGGAAATTTAATAATGTCTGTTCATTATACCGTTACAATATCATCAGGAAGTTGTAAAGAAGCTTCAAACGAATTAATTGATGACATTTATGAAACTTATAATGAATTATTCGGTTAATCTTTAATTAATCAGCAATGGTATATCTCATGATATACTATTGCTGTTTTAATAAATCAATCAATTATGAAAATTAAAATTTTAATTGCTTTATTATTATTATCAATACAGCTTATAAGTGCACAAAATTCAGACAAAATAAGTCCATCAGATTCGCTTAGCAACCAATACCAAATAGAATTCACAGTTAATTTCAATACTTATATTCCGCTTTCTAAAAAAGGAATTTTAATCCCATATTTAAAAGAAAATAAATCTAATTATTACGAAATTCCGCTTGATGAAGATAGCATTCAAAAGGATGATACTAATGATTCGGAGATAAACGAAACAATTGTTATTGGTAAAAAAAATGTTATAAAACGAAACTTTGTAAATCTTAATACAAATAAGCTATCGTCTACAGAGAATATCACCTTTGATAGTAAAACGTATTTAGTAACGGAAGCACTTCCAAAACTAGATTGGGATCTAAACCATCCAGATACCCTTAAAATTGGCACATATATGTGCAATAAAGCAACCACAAATTTTAGAGGTCGAAATTACATAGCATGGTACACCAATGACATCCCAATAACTTTTGGACCATGGAAGTTTCATGGATTACCAGGTCTAATTTTAGATATGTATGACCAAACACATAAATACGAATGGATTGTCACTAAAATAACTAAAAAAACGATTAATGAAAAGATACTTAATCAAGACAAGCACGATGTAAACATTAGTTTAGAAGCATTTGTAGCGTTAAGAGAAGAGGTGTTTAATACAAAGATGAATAACTTTAAAAATAATCTAAAATCTAGACAAGACAGAGGGACAAATGTCTCTGTAGACACCTTTAATAAAAGACAAGGACGTGAGTTGTTGTTTGAATGGGAAGACAAAAAATAATAATATTGAAAAAACTAATTTTCATAACGTTATTGTTAGTGTTCCAAACCATTGGCTTTTCGCAGTCAACATTGTCTGGAACTGTCTCAGATAGTAATGGCAGCTTATATTCCGTTAGCATAACTATAAAAGATACGTTAACTAATCGTATTTTAAATTACACATATTCAGATAACAACGGAAACTATACATTGGTTACCAAAAACCAAGGTCAATTTAATATGGTTTTTAATGCATTAGGCTATAAAACCAAAATAATTGCATTAGTATTTGATGGTACTCAAAATAATAAAACCATAAACGTAGTTTTAGAAGAACAACCTTTTACATTAGATGAGGTTGTTATAAAATCAGAACGTCCAATGGTAATAAAAAAGGACACCATAACCTTTAAAACTAAATACTTTACAAGAGGAAATGAGCATACAGTCGAGGATTTACTAAAAGTAATACCTGGTTTAAATATAGACAATGAAGGCACTATAAAAGTTGGTAATAAAGAGATTGAAAAATTAATGATTGATGGTGACGATCTTTTTGAAAAAGGGTATAAATTATTATCCAAAAATATGCCTGCTTATCCTATTGAAACGGTCGAGGTGTTGCAAAATTACTCCAACAACCATTTGTTAAAGGATATAGAAGTAAGCGATAAGGTAGCTTTAAACTTAAAATTAAACGATAAGTCAAAACGCATTTGGTTTGGTAATTTGGAGGCTAATATAGGTAACGATAGTTTTTATCATTACAAGTCTAATTTGATGAATTTTGGTAAAAAAAATAAATACTACTTTTTAGGCAATGCCAATAGTATTGGTTATAATGCTACAGGAGATATTCAACAATTAATTAAACCTTTTAGACTTAATCAGCCAGCAAGTTTAGGAGATAATCAATCGGTAAGTAATTTAATAGGTTTATCGGCTTCCGATTCTAATTTTAAAAAAGAACGCACCAATTTTAATAATGCCGAGTTGGTGTCACTAAACGCCATATTTAATCCTTCAGATAAAATAAAAATAAAAACCTTAGGCTTTTTTAATTGGGATGAAACCTCTTTTTTTAGAAATCAAGTGGATAATATCATTACCAACACCAACAGTTTTACTAACGCGGAAGATTATAAGTTGGATAATAAAAGACAATTAGCATTTGGGAAGTTGGATTTTATTTACAACCCTTCTAAAACTAAAATGTTAGAGTCCACTACAAAGTATAATAATGGAAATTATAATAATGATGCTGATTTAGTATTTAATGGGGTGTCTACACTCCAAAATTTAGAACAAAACAATACTTTTTTTGATCAAAAATTAAACTATACTAATAAGTTTAAAGACCAAAAGGTAATGTTACTTACAGGTCGTTTTATTACCGAAAAAAAGCCACAAAATTACACCATAAATCAGTTTTTGTATCAAGATTTATTTCCAGAGTATAGTGCTGCAAACAATATCTATCAGGTTAGCAACAACCAAATGCAGTTTGTTGGTGTAAATGCGCATATTTTAGATCGTAAATCAAATGGTCATTTATTAGAGTTGCAATTTGGTAACCAGTTTAGAGAGGATAAATTAAACACCAGTTTTACACTATTAGAAGATAACGTTTCGTTAGATCAGCCAATAGAGTACCAAAACCAGACTAAATATCAGGTTAATGATTTATATTTTAAAAGCAAATACAGGATAAAACTAGATAATTTTGCACTAAGTGGTAACCTTGAAGCGCATCAGTTGTTTAATACATTAGGTAGTAACAATGCGTCTACCCAACAAACTCCTTTTTATATTAATCCAAGTCTAGGTGCAGAGTGGACTATAAATAGTAATAATAAAATACAAACCACTTATACTTACAATACGACTAATGCCAATGTATTAGACGTGTACAGTGATTATGTGTTAACAGGATTTAGATCGTTTAGTAAAGGAACTAATACCTTTAACCAATTAAAAGCCTCTAGTATGATGCTTAATTATCAATTGGGTAATTGGGCAAATCGGTTTTTTGCAAACACTTTGGTGCTTTATACTAAAAACCATGATTTTTTGTCAACTAACACGCTAATTAATCAAAACTACACACAAACCCAGAAAACACTTATTAAAGACAGTCAGTTTTTAACTATTAATACCAAGTTTGATTACTATTTTAAGTTTATGTCATCTAACCTAAAATTAGATTTAGGTTACACCAAAAATGAATTTAAAAACGTAGTAAACAATTCTAATTTAAGAACAGTAGTATCTAATAATTATAATTATGGATTAGAGTTACGGTCTGCTTTTAAAGGGGTTTTTAATTACCATTTAGGTACTGCTTGGACAACCAATAAAATTGAAACCTTTGCTAATAGTAAGTTTACTAATAATCAATCTTTTTTAGATCTTAACTTTATCTTTAATAAAAAGTTTGATACAAAAGTAAAAACAGAACGTTACCATTTTGGAAGTTTAGACACAGACAATACTTATTATTTTTTAGATTTTGAAACACAATATAAGTTGATTGATAAAAAACTAACAGTAGGCATAACTGGTAAAAACTTATTTAATACCAAGCGTTACACTAGTTTTTCTATTAGCGATTTAGGGTCTTCAACTACAGAAGTTAGATTGCTACCACGCATGGTGCTTTTAAGGGCAGAATACCGATTTTAACCTACAATCCAGACCTAAACTGTTTTAGTTTACCACTAACTTCCCGTTCCAAAATAGCTTTCTGTTCAAAAATTAAATTTAAATTAGGTTCTAAATACTTGTCAACTGCTAATTGTACTGCTTTTTGCTGCGTTTTACTTAAGGCTTCGGTAGCAACATAATCAATTTTAAAGGTGTCTTCTTTAATTTGTTCAACTATAAACTCTTTTACATTCGCGTCTTTGGTCATGACGGTTTTAGTCACATAATAAAAGGTTAAACCTGCTGCAATTTTTCCGCTTGGAAGCGTAATAAAATCACTGGTACGTCCTGTTAGAGCGTCTAAAATTGGACGTTGTAACGTGCTTTTAATGGACAACTGTCCTAAATCGCCAAGCTCATAACGTATAAAAGGGTGTGCACGATTATATAAATCGGTGACCACAATTTTACCTGGTTGACCATAAGGGACTGGTTGGTTGTTATTGTCTAAAATTTCGACATATAAATGGTTGGTATTTACTATCCAATTGTCGTCTTGGTCCTCAAAAGCAATAAGCCCTAATTCGGCTGCACCATATTCATTTACAATAGGAATATTAAATTGTATTTCAAGTAGTTTTTTATCGTCATCAAATAGCATTTCAGAGGTAACAATACAAACAGTTAATGTGGGACAAACGTCTTTTAAAACAATATTATTTCGTTTTAAAAACTTTGCAAATTGTACGATAGCACTAGTGTAACCATTAATGTAATTAAATTTTGTACGTTTAAATTTATGTAATACTTTATTTAAAGCAGCATCACTTAAATCAAACACCGAAAACCTAAAACGGTTACCTAACCAATCCTTTAATCGTTCTTTATAATACCCATTGGTATCTAACGGAATACCATAAAAACGCGCCTGTTTAGAAGTGTTTAAATCAATATTAAACCAACTATAGCGTTGCATAAACGTTACCCAAGTCATGGCATGCGCAAAATTATCTTTAGCAAACTCAAAAGGGGTTCCGGAAGAGCCTGATGTTTTATGTTTGTGTACTGTTTTTACAGTGTATTTGTCAGATAATCTATTAGCTAAAGGTTGTTGCAAATTAGCTTTGGTTAACACAGGTAAGGCACTCCAATCTTTGGTGTCAATCCCTTGACATAAGGTGTTGTAAAAAGGTGTGTGTTCTAAATGAAATGCAACAATGGCTTGTAGTTGCTTACTTAGGTAATTTGCATAATCAGCTTGTGTAAACCCATCAATAATAGCTTGTGTTTTTTTAGCTTCATTAACAGGAAATCCTTTTAACCGTAAAGACCATTCAAATTGTTTCAATGCAATAGATTTTCTGTAAAATAAAGAAATAAAAAACTATTGGATTTAAAGTCAATCAAATTCTTTTAAATAATTATTTTTGTGGAAACAACAACAACACAACATTACTACAATGAATATTTTAATTTTAGGATCAGGAGGAAGAGAACATACTATTGCATGGAAGCTTAAACAAAGCCAAAAATGTAGCTCGCTTTTTGTAGCACCAGGAAATTCTGGAACAGCACAAATAGCTAAAAATGTACCTGTTAGTGTAACCGATTTTGAAGCCATAAAAGAGGTGGTTTTAAATAATAAAATTACTATGGTAGTGGTTGGTCCTGAAGATCCTTTAGTATTAGGTATTCATGATTTTTTCTTAGCAGATAACGCACTTAAAAACGTAGCGGTAATTGGACCACAACAAGCAGCTGCGACTTTAGAAGGTAGTAAAGAGTTTGCAAAACAGTTTTTATACAGACATAACATACCAACAGCAGCTTACCAAAGCTTTAATAAAGACACTGTGGAAGATGGCTACGCGTTTTTAGAAACCTTAAATCCGCCATTTGTACTTAAAGCAGATGGATTAGCAGCAGGTAAAGGTGTTGTTATTTTAAATAATATTGATCAGGCTAAAGCCGAATTAAAAAGCATGCTTGTGGATGCTAAGTTTGGGCAAGCAAGTACTAAAGTGGTTATCGAAGAATTTTTGGACGGAATAGAGTTAAGTTGTTTTGTGCTAACCGATGGTAAAAATTATAAAATCCTACCAACTGCTAAAGATTACAAGCGTATTGGCGAAGGTGATACAGGCTTAAATACAGGCGGAATGGGAGCAGTGTCTCCTGTACCTTTTGCTAACCAAGCATTTCTAGATAAAGTGGAAGAGCAAGTGGTTAAACCAACGATTGCAGGTTTACAAAAAGATAATTTACCATACAAAGGGTTTGTGTTTATTGGATTGATAAAAGTAGGAGAAGAGCCTAAGGTTATCGAGTACAACGTGCGTTTGGGTGATCCTGAAACCGAAGTCGTTTTACCAAGACTTAAAAACGATTTAGTTGAGGTTTTTCAAGCAATTGCTAATCAAACGTTAGATCAAATTACTATTGAGGTAGACCCAAGAGCAGCAACTACAATTATGTTAGTTTCTGGTGGTTATCCTGAAGCTTATGAAAAAGGAAAGGTCATTACAGGTCTAGAAAATATTGAAGACTCTATCGTGTTTCATGCAGGCGCACAAAACAAAGATGGTGGTATTGTAACCTCAGGTGGTCGTGTTATGGCAATAACTAGTTATGGCGATACGTACCAAGAGGCCATAAAAAAATCTTACCAAAGTATAGATAAACTAAACTTTGATAAGATGAATTATAGAAAAGATATAGGATTTGACCTATAAGTTTTATAAATATGAGTGTGAAGAGATACTTTTATCTTCTTCGTTGTTAGCTGCGTAACCTTTTAATTGTAACATCCAATAAATAAACGCTACAAAACCAATGATGATAAATATCCATGACATAAAGTTTGCTGCCCACCAGTTTTCTAGTTCTAAGGCTCTTAATGCGTCATAAGGAGCAAATAATACGTCAACAAAAAGGCTTGCTATAGCTTCAAAAAAATCTTTCATAATTATATAATAGTATATTTATAGTACAAAAATACAAAAAGAGTTAATGATTACAACAATTTTTAGCAAATCCAAACCAATTAATTTTTTAATTGTTTTTAGTATCACACTAATTGCTTTTTTATTGTTGCCTTTTAAGTACCCAAATTTGGTTAATGCTGAAACGTCCATTTGGACCAATATCGCTGTTTTTGTATTAGTCTATTTGTCTATATTACTGCTTAATTTTATAGTTACTAAAAACTTATTATCGCAACAAAATAACTACGAAATTTTATTATTTGCGCTGTTTTTTTTGGCTATTCCGCAAGCCTTTTTAGACTATAAAATTGTTGTCTCTAATTTTTTTATCTTGCTCACATTAAGACGTTTAATAAGTATTAGATCAAAAAAAGACGTAATTAAAAAGTTATTTGATTCAGGGTTTTTAATTGCTATGGCGTCGCTATTTTATTTTTGGGCTATTTTGTTTTTTCCGCTGCTGTTTATAGCTATGTTGTTGTTTTCAGAGACCAACGTAAAATATTACTTGGTTCCGTTTATTGGTTTTGCAACAGTTGTTGTTTTGACTATTAGTTTTTCGATAGTAGTTTACGATGATTATTTTTTAGCACTAAATATAAATCCAGCAGTTAATTTTGACTTTAACAGCTATAATTCGGTGCAATTTATAACAGCAATAACCATGTTGTTATCGTTTGGGATTTGGTCGTCTTTGTTTTATTTAAAAGATATTAAAAAGAAAATGAGAAGTTACCGACCATCTTATAAAATCTTGTTTTTAGCTTGTATTTTTGCTAGCATTATTGCTGCTTTTGCACCACAAAAAAACGGAAGCGAACTCTTATTTCTTTTTGCACCTTTAGCTGTAATAATTACAAATTATATTGAAACTATTGAAGAAAAATGGTTTAAAGAATTGTTTTTAGGATTGTTATTAGTTATTCCAATAGTCTTATTAGTGTTGTAGTTTGGCACCAAAAGCTAAATCGCCAGCATCTCCTAATCCAGGAACGATATAACCTTTATTATTTAAGCTTTTATCTATTGCAGCAATCCACAGATTAGTGTCTTCTGGTAAATTATTTTTTAAATAATCAACACCAGGTTCTGCACCAATTGCAGCTACTATATGCACGTTTTTTGGTTTTCCAAAAGGCTCTAAAGCTTTATAAGTCGCAATTAAAGATTGTCCTGTGGCTAACATAGGGTCTGCAAGTATTAATGTTTTACCTGTAAGATCTGGACACGCTAGATACTCGACAACTATTTCAAAAGATTCAGGATTATCTAAATGGTGTCTGTAGGCAGATATAAATGCATTTTCTGATTTATCAAAATAGTTTAGTAAACCATTATGTAATGGGACTCCAGCTCTAAGTATTGAGCATAAAACCACATCGTTTTTTGGAGTTTCTGTTGTTATCGTTGCTAAAGGCGTTGTAATAGTCCTGGTTTCAAATTCTAAAGCTTTACTTAATTCGTAGCCTAAAATTTCTCCAATACGCTCAATATTTCTTCTAAAACGCATACTATCGTTTTGGACAGAAACGTCTCTGATTTCAGCAATAAATTGATTTAAAATAGAATTTTGTTCAGATAGATTATGAATATGCATGATAATTGTTTCTTTAAAAAGTAAAGTTACTCTAATATTTAAAAAGCCAAAACGCGTTCAGCCTAAAATTCAGTTTAATTTATGTAATTTTACAGTCTTAAAAATAATAATATGTTTACAGATACAGCAAATAAAATATTCCAGGACGTTATAAAAAAGTACCATATCATTAATACGGTAGACCAACCGTTTACTAATATTTATGACAAAAGCACGCACTTATTAGAACACCTTTTATACCGTAAATGTTGGATAGATACTGTACAATGGCATTATGAAGATATTATTCGTGATCCACAAATAGATCCAGTTGCTGCATTAACTTTAAAACGTAAAATTGATGCCTCTAACCAAGACAGAACAGATATGGTAGAATATATTGATAGCTATTTTTTAGAGCAATATAAAGACGTGACACCTAAAAGTGACGCGACTATTAATACAGAAAGTCCTGCTTGGGGAGTTGATAGATTATCTATCCTGGCACTAAAAGTATACCACATGGAAGAGGAAGCAACTAGAGCAGATGCGTCAGCCTCTCATAAAGCTGCTTGCCAAACTAAATTAGATATTTTATTAGAACAACGCGTGGATTTAAGCACTGCTATTGATACCTTATTATCGGATATCCAAAATGGCGATAAGTACATGAAAGTATATAAGCAAATGAAAATGTATAATGACGACGAGCTTAACCCTGTTTTAAGAAATCAGAAATAAAAACGTGCACTTGTAATTTTAGCACGTGTTTTAAGTATGTCCAAAATACCAAAGCATATTTTAGTAATACGTCTCTCTGCAATGGGAGACGTTGCTATGACTGTTCCTGTTTTACAAGCGTTAACACAACATTATCCAGACCTTAAATTAACCGTTTTAACACGTCCGTTTTTTGCTCCTTTTTTCAGAGATTTAAAAAATGTTGAGGTTTTTGCAATTGATTTAAACAAACAGCACAAAGGTGTTTTTGGATTATATAAACTATCCAAGCAACTAAAAGCATTACAAATAGATGCTGTTGCAGATTTACATAATGTTTTAAGAACTAAGATTTTAAAACTTTTTTTCTTCGGAAAAAAATTTAAACAAATAGATAAGGGTCGAAGCGAAAAGAAAGCACTTGTCAATGGACAAAATTTTCATCCTTTAAAAAGTACGCACCAACGTTATGCAGACGTTTTTAAAGCGTTAGGTTTTAAGTTTAGTTTAGATAACCCAAGTTTTCCTGGTAAACAACCACTTCCTAATACAATCTTAAACAAAGTAAATAACCAAAACACAAAGCAATGGATTGGTATTGCGCCTTGTGCACAATATACATCCAAAATGTATCCATTGGATCAGATGCTAGAGGTTATTAATATATTAAAGAAGAGTTATATTATTTTTCTGTTTGGTGGTAAAGCAGATCAAGCTAAACTAGACTCATTGGCAGCAAATAGTGAAGCTGTAATAAATGTTGCAGGTCAATATAATTTAAACCAGGAGTTAGATTTAATATCTAACTTGGATGTAATGATAAGCATGGATTCTGGTAATGCGCACTTGGCAGCTATGCTTGGTGTTAAAGTGATTACTATTTGGGGAGTTACGCATCCTTATGCTGGTTTTGCAGCTTTTAATCAGCCTAAAAGTTATAATATTACACCAGACAAAATGTTGTATCCTAAATTACCGACTTCTATTTACGGTAATAAATATCCAGAAGATTATAAAAATGTCGCTGGAAGTATACAACCTAAACAAATTACAGAAAAAGTTACTGCTGTTTTAAACGCATAAAAAAAGCCTCAATTTCTTGAGGCTTTTAGATTTTAACTACTAATATAAAATTAATATCATCCCTTAAACTAACAAATTTCAGTGTTATAATCTGTTTCAAAGATATCTGATACTATACTAGTTTTATTTTTTGAAGGTCTGTTTTAGATGTGATTCGGTAAAAGGTGTTAAAAAAACGTTTAAACGTATGTTTTGGTCTAAACATCATCATAATCTACAACTAATGTTGGTGTTGTAGGATGTGCTTGACAGGTTAATATTAAGCCTTCAGCCACTTCGGCATCTGTAAGTATGTTGTTTTGTCTCATGACTGCTTTACCATCTGTAACTCTTGCAATACAGCTACTGCAAACACCACCTTGACAAGAATATGGTGCATCTAGGTCTTGTTTTAAAGCAGCTTCTAATACAGTTTGTTTTTGAGACATAGTAAAGGTCTCCGACTCGTCATCCACTGTCACTGTTATTTGTGTGTTACCATGAGTTGCTTCTACAGTGGTTGTTGTATTTTGGGTAGCAGCAGTAAATAATTCAAAATGAATAGTGTTTTCGGCAATATTATTTTCAACTAATACCTCTTTTACCGTGTTAATCATTGCTTCTGGACCACAAAGGTAAAAAGCATCTATTGTTACATGTTTATATTTATTTTTTACAATAAGGTTAACGGTACTTTTTTCGATACGTCCAAATAAAGCGTTCTCTTCTTGAGATTGGCTATATAAAAATTGTACATAAAAACGCTCTGGATATTGATGGTGTAAGGCTAAAATATCTGCTAAAAATATAGTGTCATTAACCGTTTTGTTACCGTAAACTAATACAAAGTGGCTTTTAGGTTCCTGCTCTAATACTGTTTTCGCAATACTTAAAATTGGTGTAATTCCGCTTCCTGCTGCAAATGCTGCTATGGTACGTTCCTCAGATGCTTTTGGTTCAAAAACAAAACGTCCTTGTGGTTTTGCAACGTCTAATGTGTCACCAGCTTTTAAACTGCTGTTGGCATAAGTACTAAAGGTTCCGTTTGGTACTGCTTTAACCGCAACGGTTAGTATTCCGCTTGACGGAGAAGAACATAATGAGTAATCACGTCTTACTTCTGCATCGTTAATTTTAGTTTTTAGTGTAATATATTGACCTGCTTTAAAGGCGTAGTCTTGTTTTAAATTATCTGGCACATTAAAAGTCAACGTAACACATTGGTCTGTTTGACGTGTGATATCCGAAATAGTTAGTGTATTAAATTGAGACATGGTTTAAATTTTTATGTAAAAATAATGAAGCTTTACCGTTTTGCCTTCTGTTTAGAAAAAAATTAATACATAAGTTTATTATGCATAAGAAAATTATGTATGTTTGTAATATGGCAAATTCAAAATTATATAAAGGTAGTCTGACCACTATTATTTTAAAGCTTTTAAATGAAAGCGAAAAAATGTATGGTTACGAAATGACACAGAAGGTGAAAGAAATTACTAAAGGTGAACTTAATATTACCGAAGGTGCTTTGTATCCAGCGTTGCATAAGTTAGAAGCCGAAGGGTTGCTGGACGTCGAGGTCAAAAAAGTAGATAACCGTTTGCGTAAATACTATAAACTTACCGAAAAAGGTAATAAAGAAACGGTAAGTAAATTGGAAGAACTTAAGGATTACATTAAAACCATGGAAACCTTTATGAATCCTAAATTTAGCTTGGATTAATATGAAGTTGAGTAAAGAAAACATACAGTTTATAGATAACTACCTAATTAGGCTTAAGATTAAGTATGTTGATGTTAGATTAGAGCTTATCGATCATTTAGCTTCAGATTTTGAAGCATCTAATAAAGAGGAGCAATTAGTAGATTATCTTAAATCTAAAATAGATTTTATAAAAGACTTTGAAAAGAAACGTCAAAAAACAATCCATTGGAGTTATCAAAGGGAAATGTGGCGACGTTTGGCTATGTTTTTTTATAAGCCTAATTATCTTCCCTTTACTATAGTATTTGGATTTGCAGTGTATTGGATGCAGCAGTTTCAGCCAAATAAAGCATTTACTTTAATACTTATAGTTAGTCTGTCAATTATACATTTTTGGGCGCTTATTACTGGTTTTTCACATTATAAAACTTTTAAAAAGTTGCAAATGGCACAGCCTTTATATTCAATAATGGCTTTACCGTCCTTATTTTTATATACTATGGGAGTAGCTAAACCATGGTTAGAGAATCAATATTTTTTTATTGCCTTTTGGTTTTTAGCAATTTTATTTAACATCGCTGGAGGCATCGAGTTGCGTAACAAAAAGAATAAGATTTTAGAGTACTCTAAAAATATTATTTAAATCATGAATTTAACCAAAGACCAAATACAATATATAGATACCTACGTTGAAAAAAGCGGTATAGAATGGTTTGATTTAAAAATCGAATTAGTTGACCATTTAGCTGATGCAACTGCTCAGATTTTGGAAGATAATCCACAGTTACCTTTTGAGGATGCAGTAACAAAAGCTAAAATAGCTTTTGGGACAAAAGGCTTTAGACCGTTAATAGCTAATAGGACCAAACAAATAGAAAAAGTTTTTTATAAGCGAGTTTTTAAGTACTTGTTATCTTTTTTTAGTTTACCTAAAATTATTCTTACAACAGCATTGATGTATGTGTTAGTAGGTGTTTATAATTTTCTGGAGGTTAAAGAGAACTTTTTATTGAGTTTAGTAGGTGTATTATTTGCTTTTACTATCCTTTCATTTTGGTGGTCTTATAGACGTAAAACAATAGATAATAAAAAACACTTGTCATTAAGTTATATGCAATCCGTTTCGGGATTTGTAAATATGTTGGCTCAGTTATTTAGTTTTTCTCTAACACTTTTTAAATCAAGTTTTATTGAAGGTCAAGGCGTGCTGTGGTTTATTATTTTATGGGTAATTGCTTTTCTGTTTTGTATTGCGTCGGAAGTTGTGTCAAGACAGATTTATAAAGACCAAAAAGCATTGTATAATCAATATAAAACAGCATAATTTAGTATGAAATTAACTCAACCTCAAATACAAAACCTATACGCCTTTACAAGACAACATTACGTTGAGCATTATGATTTACAAACCGAATTAGTAGATCACTTAGCAAACGACATTGAGTCTGTATGGCAAACAGAAACCAACTTATCTTTTGAAGAAGCAAGAGACCAAGCCTTCAAAAAATTTGGAGTATTTGGCTTTATGGACGTGTTAGAACGTCGTCAAAAAGCTATGAATAAACGCTATCTAAGGTATTTATGGACAGAGTTAAAACAGTGGTTTACGTTTCCTAAATTAATAACTACACTAGCTTTATTTTTTGGTATTTATTTAGGGTTGTCTACAATTTTTGCAAAATCGTTTTTAATTGGTCTTTTTGTAATAATATGTGTTTTTACAATCTACAAAAGCATACAACTAAAAAGACAATTTAAACAGCGTAAAGCGCTGTCCAATAAAAAATGGATGTTAGAAGAAATAATATTTAAACAAGCAGGAGCTTCAGCAATAATTTTACTCACTCAGCTGCCACAATGGTATAATTTTTCTGGTAATATTT
Organism: Olleya sp. Hel_I_94; assembly: GCF_007827365.1. Classification (NCBI taxonomy): domain Bacteria; kingdom Pseudomonadati; phylum Bacteroidota; class Flavobacteriia; order Flavobacteriales; family Flavobacteriaceae; genus Olleya; species Olleya sp. Hel_I_94. The sequence goes on along the minus strand of NZ_VISI01000002.1, from coordinate 2,209,969 downwards.
TTAGTTACCCTTACATTGTTTTGGGCTTATCTATTTTTTCGACACTATTTTGTCTTTGGATGTATATTAGTTTTGAGGTTATACCAAACAAAGCAGAACAACTTTTAAATGAAACCTATCCAGAATTTTGTTTGTAACATTTTTGCACATTTGTATACTTATCTATTAAACCAACCAAACAATAACAACTATGATTAGTAAATTTTTAAGCTTAGAATGGAAGTCATTTATTCGCTCGGCAAGCTTTGGTAAAAGCTTAGCAATAAAGATTGTCATGGGCTTTTTTGCTTTATATTTTATTTTAGTGTTTTTAGCATTAGGCTTTGGATTATATCCAATTTTAGAGAAAACTTTTCCGGATCAAGACCCTTTTATAGTGGTTAACGGATTTATCTTTTTTTGGTTTTTAGGCGATTTATTATTGCGTTTTTTTCTTCAAAAATTACCAGTAATGAGTGTCAAACCTTTGCTAACCATACCCATTAAAAGAAGTAGTATTGTGCATTTCGTTTTAGGAAAATCTGCAGTGTCCTTTTTTAATTTTTTACCTCTTTTTGCCATAATACCTTTTAGTATTATCCTTATTACTAAGGATTATCAACTAGCAACCGTAATGACTTGGGCTGCTGCTATGATTTTACTAACCTTAATAAATAATTTTTTAAATTTTATTATTGAAAGTTTTTCTGCAGAAACAGAACTTTCATTTCTACCTATAATCATATTTGCTGGTACGCTATTTGGACTTAACTATTTTAATATTATTAATGTTTCTGGAGCTTTGTCTACAGCTATGTTAGCTATAGTTAACAATCCATTATTACTGCTAATTTTGATTGTAATTTTAATTGGTTTATACCTGTTTAATCATAAAATATTAATTAAAAAATTATACTTAGACCATTCACTTAAAACAAAAATTAAAGAAGTAACCACTTCAGATTTAGGATGGACTAAACGATTTGGTGATAGTGCACCTTTTATGCAATTAGATTTAAAATTAATTTGGAGAAACAAACGTCCAAAGTCTGCAGTTTTTATGTTGGTATTTGGATTATTATATGGTTTGTTTTTTTATCCACAACCAATGTACAGAGACATGCCTATTATGTATGGTTTTATTGGTGTATTTGTAACTGGTATTTTCTTAATTAATTTTGGACAATTTATTCCAGCTTGGGATAGTGGATATTACAAAATGTTAATGAGCCAAAACATCAAGTATGAGCAGTATTTAAAATCTAAATACACCTTAATGGTACTTAGTGTTATTATCATGTTTGTGCTAAGTATTCCATATGTATATTTTGGTTGGAAAATTTTAGTTGCGCATTTTGCAGCAGCAGTGTATAATATAGGTGTTAATACTTATGTTATAATGCTTGGTGGATCTTTTAATCGAAAAAAAATAGACTTAAATCAACGTGCAGCTTTTAACTTTCAAGGTACAGGAGCAGTACAATGGTTAATTGGTATCCCATTGTTACTTTTACCATTGGCTATTTTTGGGATATTATCTCATTTTGTTAGTTTTTATTCAGGTATTTCGGCGTTAATACTACTAGGAGTTATCGGAATTATTTTTCATCAAAAAATCATGCGCTTTATTACCAGTAAGTACTTAGACTCTAAGTATGAAATGATAAAAGCATTTAACCAAGACAATTAATATTTACAAAACTTTTTAACTATGATAACAACAACAAATCTTTCAAAAAAATATAGCGGAAACGAAGTTTTAAATATTTCTAATTTAGACATACCTAAAGGTCAAAGCTTTGGTCTTGTGGGTAATAATGGTGCAGGAAAAACAACGTACTTTAGTTTGTTATTGGATTTAATAAAACCTACTACTGGTTATATTAAAACTAATGGAATATTAGTTAACGAAAGCGAAGATTGGAAACCCTTTACGTCTGCTTTTATTGACGAAAGCTTTTTAATTGGCTATTTAACACCTGAAGAATATTTTTATTTTATTGGTGATTTACGTGGACAAAATAAACAAGACGTAGACAATTTAGTGTCACAGTTTGAAGACTTTTTTCATGGCGAAATTTTGGGTCAAAAAAAATATCTTAGAGATTTAAGTAAAGGAAATCAGAAAAAAGCAGGTATTGTCGCTGCATTAATTGGTAATCCTGAGGTAATTATTTTGGATGAGCCTTTTGCTAATTTAGATCCAACAACACAAATTAGATTAAAGCAAATTATTAAGGATTTAGCAGAAAAAAAAGGAGTTACTGTTTTAGTGTCTAGTCACGATTTAATGCACGTCACAGATGTATGCGAGCGTATTGTGGTCTTAGATAAAGGTCATGTTATTAAAGATATACAAACTAGCGAAGCAACTTTAAAGGAGTTGGAAGCGCATTTTTCTGGTACAGTAAATCCAGTGTAATATGCTGTTGGATGACTAAAACATCTAAGTTTCAGTTCATTTTTTGGCAAAAAGTAAAAAAGATGCTTATTTTTACGCACCTGTCAATAATTATAAATAATAATTATGGCATTAATTAGTTATGTATTACACTAAATACAACCGCATTGAAGATAGCATTAAAAATTTGTATAGTTTCTGGTTTGATCTTAGCAACAATTACTAGTTGTTCAAGAAAAAAAAACAGTTTTATAAATCGTAATTTTCATGCAGTTACTGCGGAGTATAACGCTTTGTTTAATGGTTACGAGGCTTTAAAACTAGGACAAAACAGTCTTAACGAAGGTTATAAAGACAATTATTGGGACATCTTACCTGTCGAGCGTATGCAAGTTAGTGATGAGATTGTTTTACCAGGACAATCAAAAAACGAAAGTTTTACTAAAGCAGAAGAAAAAGCAGTAAAAGCCATCCAAAAACATGGGATGAATATTCAAGGTAAAGAGTATAACCCTCAAATTGATGAAGCCTATTTATTGTTAGGAGAAGCTAGATATTTTGATCAACGCTTTGTGCCAGCTCTAGAAGCCTTTAACTACATCCTTTACAAATATCCTGCTTCAGATAAAATAAACATTGCAAAGGTTTGGCGAGAAAAAACTAACATGCGTTTGGATAATGACGAGTTAGCCATTAAAAATCTAAAACGTCTAATAGAACAAGAAGAGTTAGAAGGTCAAGAACTAGCGGATGCGACGTCCATTTTAGCACAAGCCTACATCAATACTAAAGCTTTAGATAGTGCTTTAACGCAAATTAAAATTGCAGCTAAAGCAACTAAAAATAATGACGAAAAAGGACGTTTTGGTTTTATAACAGGACAACTATACAACGTACTTACTTACAAGGATAGTGCAAATATTGCATTTGACGAGGTTATAGATTTAAACCGAAAAATTCCACGTCGTTACTTAATGGCTGCACATGTTGAGAAAGCTAAAAACTTTGATTACGATAAAGGCGATAAAATTGCATTTTTAAAGTACCTAACCAAATTAGAAAAAGACCGAGAAAATCGTCCGTACCTAGATAAGATATATCACCAAATTGGCGAGTTTCATTTAACTAATAAATCGGATTCTTTAGCAGTAGTATATTACAATAAATCACTAAGAGAAAAATCTACAGATAAAATTTTAACAGCCAAAAACTACGAAACTCTAGGCGATTTTTATTTTGATAGAAATAACTATAAAGTAGCAGGAGCTTATTTTGATAGTACAATGACTAGTATGGTTGAAAACAGTAAACCTTACAGAACCATTAAGCGTAAACGCGAAAACTTAGATGATGTTATTTATTATGAAGGCGTAGCCGAAGTTAATGATAGCATACTTAAACTAGTTAGCATGTCTGATGCAGATCGTGTTACATTTTTTACAGACTACACCAACAAGCTTAAGATAGAAGCTGAAAAAGAAAAAGAACGTTTAGAAATCGAAGCTAGAAAAAAAGGATTAGCAACAACAAATACGCCAACAAATAATGTCACTAAGCCAAGAGGTGGATTACCAGGTGTTGGTAGTAATTTTTATTTTTATAACCAAAGCACAGTTGCTTATGGTAAAAACGAATTTACGCGTATTTGGGGAGACCGTAAAAATCAAGACGATTGGAGATGGTCATCTGCAAGCGGAAACGCAATTGGCAATCAATCCAATTCTGATATAGCAGCAGTTTTAGAGCAAGATCAAGAGTTTTTAGATCCGCAATTTTATATAGCGCAAATCCCTACAGCACAAAAAGAACTTGATAGTTTAAAAAAGGATCGTAATTATGCCTATTATCAGTTAGGTCTGATTTATAAAGAAAAATTTAAGGAATATAATTTGTCTAAAAGCAAGTTTTTAAACCTGTTAGCTAGTAATCCTGAACAAAAATTAATTTTACCTTCTAAATATAACTTATATAAAATATATGAGATTTTAGGCGAAAACGACGAAGCACAAATCACCAAAACAGATATTATAGCCAACTATTCAAGTTCTAGATATGCCGAGATTTTGAAAAACCCAGAATTAGCAGCAACTAGAGATAAAAGTAGTCCGGAAAGTCTATATGAAGCAACCTATAAATTACTAGAAGAACAAGATTATGCTCAGGTCATTGAAAAGTCAAATAAATATATTAAGTTTTTTGATGGCGAGCCAATAGTAGCAAAATTTGCACTTTTAAAAGCAACAGCAAATGGTAGGTTAAATGGATATCAAGCCTACGTAGATGGACTTAATGACGTAGCATTAGCTTATGCAAACATGCCAGAGGCTATTAAAGCGGAAGCTATAGTTAACAGCTTAAAATCTGTAAGTGATAAAACGTTTAAACCAAATACGGAGTCTACGTCCTTTAAAGTATTGTTCCAATTTGAAAAAAACAATACTGAAGCGATAACTGCATTTAAAAAATTATTAGACGAGGTAACACCTAAGGTGCAATATTATAATTTGTCAACATCTGTAGATGTTTATAATCCCGAAACTTCATTTGTAGTGGTTCATGGTTTAAAAAGCGTAGATGGAGCAAAAGGGTTTGCAGAGATTTTAAAAGCAGAAGATAAATATAAAATAGATAGACCTTATTTTGGAATTTCTTCTGACAATTATAAAATACTTCAAATACATAAAAATCTAAATCAATATTTAGAAAATCAATAATTTCCCTAAAAATGAAAAAAAAGCAACAAGAGCAATTTTCTATTCAAAATATAATAGCAAAAGGCACTAAAATAGTAGGAGACTTTTTTAGCGAAGGCGACCTACGTGTGGATGGGTTAATCGAAGGTAATGTAGAGGCGTCTGGTAAAGTAGTTATTGGTAAAGAAGGCGAAATAAAAGGAACTCTTAAATGTAGTAATGCCTATTTTGAAGGTAAACTAGTAGGTGCTTTAGAGTTAACCGAAACCTTAACCTTAAAGTCCACTGCACATATAGAAGGTGAAGTAGTCACACAAAAACTGGCTGTAGAGCCTGGAGCAACTTTTAATGTATCGTGTGTTATGAAAACGACTGTAAAAGATATAAATGGCGGATCAAAAACAAAAAAAACAGCTTAATCCATATATTAGGTTTACATCTATTGCCATACAAATGGGTTTAACCATTTGGTTAGGTAGCCAATTAGGTAATTGGTTGGATAGCAAATATGGTGATGGTAGTCAATTATATTTTAAAATAATTACATTACTATCTGTGTTTATAGCAATGTACGCTGTAATCAAGCAAGTTGTTAAAATAACTAACGATCAAAAGACTAAAAATGAATAAACGCATACTATATGTAGTTGTTATAATATTAGTATTATTAGCAGTTGCCTATAACCTTCAAAATTTTCTAACAGAAGATAATCTACCTTACTCGTTACAAAAACTATATTTATTTCATGGTATTGCAGTATTGATAGTATACCTAGGTATAGAACTTATTTACGATAAAATGCCCAATCAAATAGGTGCAGCATACCTAACAATGATGTTTTTAAAAATAGGAATTTTCATACTATTGTTTAAATCCACGATATTTACTGAGCAAGATTTAGCGATACAACATCGCTTAGGATTATTAATTCCATTTTTTTTATTTTTAATAGTAGAGGCTGTTTGTATAGCAAAATTATTAAAAAGTAAGTAAGTACCTGAAATAAAGAATAATAGTGGTTATTAAAACCTTAAAAAAAATCTAATTAAAAAAAGCGTTTACCTTTTTAAATTATTACTTACATTTGCACAAAATTTACAGACCATAAATTTATTAGTTACAAAAAGTATGATGTTGGCAAAAAAATCTATCAATTTTATAGCGATATTAGTTCTGACTTTATTTTCCGTGTCCTCTTATGGAAGCGATGATAAGCAAGAACCAGGAAATCCGGTGAATACTGCTCAAGAAATTAAAGAGTATATCGCACATCACTTAAAGGATTCTCATGATTTTCATTTGTTTACACATAATGAGTCTGGAACGCACTACAGTTTTCCGTTGCCAGTAATCGTATGGACAAGTAATGGTTTAAAGACGTTTATGTCTTCAGCATTTCATCATGATGATAGTGGAAGCGTAATCGTAGAAAAAGGAGATACACGTTTAGTAAAGCTACATAGTAAAATTTACGAGTTAGATAATGGCGCAACAACAGTAGCTTTTGATGATGCACACCATCCAACAAATGCACATAAAGTTATAGATTTTTCAATTACAAAATCTGTTTTTGGAATGTTATTAACAGGAGTGTTAATGTTATTAGCTTTTACAGCGTTAGCAAGAGGTTATAAAAAAGGACACGCTGTACCAAAAGGATTTAGTAGAGTTTTAGAGCCTTTAGTAATATATGTAAGAGACGATATTGCTAAACCAAATATTGGAGAGAAAAAGTACCGCAAGTTTATGGGCTTTTTATTAACTGTATTTTTCTTTATCTGGATCTTAAACTTATTAGGATTAACGCCAATTGGGTTTAATGTTACAGGTCAGATTGCAGTAACAGCTTGTCTAGCAATTTTTACAGCAGTTATATATTTATTTAGTGGAAGTAAAGACTTTTGGAAACACACCTTATGGATGCCAGGAGTGCCAGTTATTTTACGTCCAATATTAGCAGTAATAGAGTTAATAGGTTTTGTGTTAATTAAACCTTTCTCGTTATTAGTGCGTTTATTTGCAAACATGACAGCAGGTCACTTTGTGGTAATGAGCTTAATAGCATTAATGATAACAATGAAAGAATCATTTGGAGCAGTTGGATCAACAGGGATGTCTTTAGTGTTAGCTTTATTTATTTCGGTTATTGAAATTTTAGTAGCCTTTTTACAAGCGTTTATTTTCACGATGTTATCATCGTTATTTATAGGAATGGCAGTCGAAGAACACGACGATCATCACTAACAAGAATTTGTTTAATTAATATTTATAAAACCAAATTAGTATGTACAATTTAATTGGAGCAGGATTAATCGTAATCGGTGGAGGAATCGGATTAGGTCAAATTGGAGGAAAAGCAATGGAAGGTATTGCTCGTCAACCAGAAGCAGCTGGAAAAATCCAAACTGCGATGATCATCATCGGAGCCTTATTAGAAGGTTTAGCATTCGGTGCGTTAATCTTAGGAGCATAATCCTAAAACAAAAAGAAACAGCTTTCTGCAACGGTTGGTTGCAGGAACTGTTTTAAATTAAACAAACAAAGAATTACAGTAATCTATATAGTATGGAAACTTTATTAAATGACTTTTCGGTAGGTTTATTCATTATGCAAGGTGTTATCTTAATAATACTAATTGTATTAATGAGAAAATTTGCATGGAAACCTATTTTAGACGCTTTACAAACTCGTGAAGACGGTATACAAAATGCATTAGACTCAGCTGAAAATGCTAAGCTAGAAATGCAAAATCTTCAAGCAGATAACGAGAAGTTATTAAAAGAAGCACGTGCAGAGCGTGAGTCTATGCTTAAAGAAGCAAGAGAGTTGAAAAACAAAATGATCGAAGACGCTAAAACGGAAGCTCAAGCTCAAGCAAACAATATGATTGCTCAAGCACAAGCAGCTATTGAAAGCGAAAAGAAATCAGCTATGGCAGAATTAAAAAATCACGTAGCAGGATTATCTTTAGACATTGCAGAAAAAGTAGTACGTCAAGAATTATCTAACAAAGACAAACAATTAGAGTTAGTTGAGTCTATGTTAAATGATGCTAAATTAAACTAAGTTTAAGTTATGGCAGGAGAAAGAGCAGCAATACGTTACGCAAAAGCAGTTTTAAGCTTAGCTACAGATAATAATACAACAGACGTTGTAAACAATGACATGGAGCTAATTAATAATACAGTAGCGCAAAGTAAAGATTTAAAAGATATGCTTTACAGTCCTGTAATTAGTTCTAGCATTAAAAAATCTGCATTATTAGAAGTTTTTAAAGGTATTAATCCAGCAACGGTAAACCTTATAGATACTCTAATTACAAACAAACGTACAGATTTATTACCAGAAGTAGCTTCAAAGTTTATAACTTTATTCGAGCAACAAAAAGGTAGTCAAATTGCTACAGTTACAACAGCAATTCCTTTAACAGAAGCTTTAGAAGCTAAAGTTTTAGCAAAAGTTAAAGAACTTACAGGTAAAGATGCAGCAATAAAAAATATAGTAGATGAAAGCATTTTAGGTGGTTTCATTTTACGTGTTGGAGATACGCAGTATAATGCTAGTATCGCTAACCAATTAAGCAAGTTAAAAAGAGAATTTACAATAAACTAAGACTTACCCTGAGTTTGTCGAAGGGTCTAAATATCAATAAAGATGGCAGAAGTAAAACCAGCTGAAGTATCAGCAATCTTAAAACAACAACTTTCAGGTTTTGAAGCTAGCGCTTCATTAGACGAAGTTGGAACAGTATTAACAGTAGGTGATGGTATTGTACGTGCTTACGGATTAGCTAACGCACAATATGGTGAGTTAGTAGAATTCGATGGTGGTTTAGAAGGTATCGTACTTAACCTTGAAGAAGATAATGTAGGTATTGTACTTTTAGGAACTTCAGTAGGAGTTAGAGAAGGATCTACAGTAAAACGTACTAACCGTATTGCTTCTATTAAAGTAGGAGAAGGTATTGTTGGACGTGTCGTAGATACACTTGGTAACCCAATTGATGGTAAAGGACCAATCACTGGAACAACTTATGAGATGCCTTTAGAGCGTAAAGCACCTGGAGTTATCTACAGAGAGCCAGTAACTGAGCCATTACAAACAGGTATTAAAGCAATTGATGCTATGATCCCAGTTGGTAGAGGTCAACGTGAGTTAGTAATTGGTGACAGACAAACAGGTAAGACTGCAGTTTGTATTGATGCTATCTTAAACCAAAAAGAATTTTTTGATGCAGGTGAGCCTGTATATTGTATATATGTTGCAGTTGGACAAAAAGCGTCAACAGTGGCACTTATTGCTAAAACTTTAGAAGAAAAAGGAGCTTTAGCTTATACTACAATAGTTGCTGCAAATGCATCAGATCCTGCTGCAATGCAAGTTTATGCACCTTTTACGGGAGCTTCTATTGGAGAGTATTTTAGAGATACTGGTAGACCAGCTTTAATTGTATTTGATGATTTATCAAAACAAGCTGTTGCTTACCGTGAGGTATCTTTATTATTACGTCGTCCACCAGGACGTGAGGCGTATCCTGGAGATGTATTTTACTTACACTCAAGATTATTAGAGCGTTCTGCAAAAGTTATTAATAATGACGCGATTGCTAAAGAGATGAATGATTTACCAGAATCATTAAAACCAATCGTAAAAGGTGGTGGATCTTTAACTGCATTACCAATTATTGAAACACAAGCAGGTGACGTATCAGCATATATCCCAACTAACGTAATTTCTATTACAGATGGACAAATCTTCTTAGATGGAGATTTATTTAACTCTGGTGTACGTCCAGCAATTAACGTAGGTATTTCTGTATCTCGTGTTGGAGGTAATGCACAGATTAAATCAATGAAAAAGGTATCAGGTACTTTAAAGTTAGATCAAGCACAATATCGTGAGCTTGAGGCATTTGCTAAGTTTGGTTCAGATTTAGATGCAGTAACTTTAAACGTAATTGAAAAAGGTAAACGTAACGTAGAGATCTTAAAGCAAGGTCAAAACGATCCATTTACTGTTGAGGATCAAGTAGCAATCATTTATGCTGGATCTAAAAACTTATTAAAAGACGTACCTGTAAATAAAATTAAAGAATTTGAAAGAGATTATCTTGAATTCTTAAATGCTAAGCACAGAGGTGTTTTAGATACTTTAAAAGCAGGTAAATTAACTGACGAGGTTACAGATACACTTATCGCTGTATGTAAAGACCTTTCAGCTAAATATAGAGCATAACAATTATAAATTTATAGTTATAGATTAGTCGTCTATAACTATAAATTTGAATTATTAAACTAATGTCACTCGGAGCGTGTCGAAGAGTCTTTATAATATAAAGAATGGCTAATCTAAAAGAAATACGTAATAGAATATCTTCAGTATCTTCAACGATGCAGATTACTAGTGCCATGAAAATGGTATCTGCTGCTAAGTTAAAGAAAGCTCAAGATGCTATTACTGCTATGCGTCCTTATTCAGATAAGTTAACTGAACTTTTACAAAGTTTAAGTGCAACTTTAGATGAAGATGCTGGAAGTAAATTTGCAGAACAACGCGAGATTAATAACGTTTTAATCGTATCTATAACTTCTAATAGAGGTTTATGTGGTGCTTTTAATTCTAACATTATCAAGCAAACACAACACTTGATTTCTAATGTCTATGCAGGTAAAAAAGTATCTGTCTTAGCTATCGGAAAAAAAGCGAATGATGCATTTGCTAAAAAAGGAATTGTAATTGGTAACCAAAGTGCCATTTATGACGACTTAACCTTTAACAGTGTTGCAGATATTGCAGAAATGTTAATGGATAAATTTACTAAAGGCGAATTTGATAAAATCGAAATCGTTTATAATAAATTTAAAAATGCAGCAACACAAGAAGTAATGACGGAACAGTTTTTACCAATTGTGCCGATAGAAGGTGAAGCAGATAACAATTCTGATTATATCTTTGAACCATCTAAACTAGAAATAGTTGAAGAACTTATACCTAAGTCTTTAAAAACGCAGTTATATAAAGGAATTAGAGATAGTTTTGCTTCAGAGCATGGTGCACGTATGACTGCTATGCATAAAGCAACAGACAACGCAACAGAGTTAAGAGATCAACTTAAGTTGACATATAACAAAGCGCGTCAAGCAGCAATTACTAACGAGATTTTAGAGATTGTTGGTGGTGCAGAAGCATTAAATAACTAATACAATTTTTCTACTTTAGTAGAATATTTGATACATTAAAACCTTATTCAAATTGGATAAGGTTTTTTTTATGGAATAGCTTTTGATTAATTACCTTTATACAAATTCCTACAATTATGAAATTTATACAGTATTTAAGCCTTTCGATAGTATCAAGTTTTTTATTTATGCAATGCTCTAGCGCACAAAAACTTCAAAAGGAAGCAGCTTTTCAAACAGATAAAGCCTACTATCAAAAATGGGTAGCAGGTCTTAAGGATGGTGGTTCTGGTATAAATGTGTTTATTCCTATAGACTCTAATTCTAAAAATTTAAAATTAGATAGTTTATATTTTAGAGGACATATAGTAACCTTACAAACTAAACCTAATTTTCCTGATTTATACATTGGACGTATAACAACTAATGCCAATCAGCCAAAAGATTATAGTGTAGATACATCAGATATTCCTTTTGACTTAAAGGATAACGAAGCAGTAGTTAGTTATACAGAAAATGGTACAACTAAGTACTTAAAGATTGAGAATCTAGTCGAAAAACAAATGGAGCAATACCCAAGTGCACCACCAAGAAATCTGAATAAACAATAATAAAGCTTAAACCTTATTTTTGTTAACTTCACACGGACTCTTATAATTCAAATTGTAATATACCTTGAGCGTACTAAAAAAGTTTTTTAAAGACACTATAATTTATGGTTTAGCAACTGTATTACCTCGTCTTATGAATTTTGTTTTAGTGCCTCTTCACACAGGTAATTTAAAAACCACAAGCTTTTCTGATAACACAACCTTTTATATTTACGCTTCATTTTTTAATGTGTTGCTTACCTATGGAATGGAAACAGCTTTTTTTAGGTTTTTTACAAAATCTAAAGAAAAGGACAAGATATTTTCTACTACGTTTATCAGTTTAGTTGTTACTACTTTTTTGTTTTTAATAGCGATGCTACTTTATAGTCAACAACTATCTAGTATGTTTGGCATTTCTCAAAAATACTTTAATTTATTAATTGGTGTCATTGTGTTAGACACATTGGTAGTGGCTCCTTTTGCGTATTTACGGGCAACAGGACGACCAATTAAATTTGCAGCAATTAAAATTAGTAACATATTAATTTATGTTTTGCTTAATTATTTTTTCCTTTGGTGCATTCCAAAATTTAATATGTCTTTTTCTTGGTATGATACTTCGGATTTAGTCCAATATATTTTTATCGCAAATTTGGCAGCAAGTGCAGTAACATTATTATTGTTGTTACCTTACTTTTTCAAAACCAAGTTATACTTTAGTAAGACCATTTTTAAACAATTAATTAATTATGGTTGGCCAATTATGATTGCTGGTTTAGCATATGTTATTAATGAGAATTTTGATAAATGGATCATTCCTAGTTTATTAGACAAAGACATTAATGGTGCTTACAGTGGTTGTTACAAAATAGCAATGTTCATGACTATTTTTATACAAGCCTTTAGGTTAGGTGCAGAGCCTTTTTTCTTTTCTCATGCAAAAGAAAAAAATGCAAAACAGACCTACGCTTTAATCATGAAGTATTTTGTAATAGCAGGTAGCTTAATGTTTGTCTTTATAATTGCATATTTAGATATTTTTAAAGCCTTGTTAGTTACAGATTCTAGCTATTGGCAAGCCATACAAATCGTACCAATAGTATTATTAGCTAATTTATGTTTAGGTATTTATTTTAACTTAGCTATTTGGTACAAACTTACGGACAAAACCAGATATGGTATGTACTTATCTATTGTTGGTGCAATTGTTACAATTAGTTTAAATATTACTTTAATACCTAAATTTGGTTTTATAGCAGCAGCTTGGACAACTTTGGTAGCTTACGGGATTATGATGATATTGTCTTATTTGTTGGGACAAAAACATTATCCGGTACCTTATAATTTAAAGCAAATTTTAGGCTATTTATTTATAGCTGTAGCGCTATCTATTGTAGCATTAAGTACAAAAGCCAACTATTATATTAATACTATTATAGTTTTAGTATTTTTGGGTTTAATAGTTCTTTTTGAAAAGAAAGAAATAAAACGTTTATTAAAAAGAAATTAAATTAACCTGAAACTCAGGTTAAACAGAAGCAAATAAACAATATGCAAATTAAAATAATTAATAAATCCAATCATGCATTACCACACTATGAAACCATAGCGTCTGCAGGAATGGATTTAAGAGCCAATATTACTGAAGCAATACAATTGCAGCCTTTACAACGTACTATCGTTAAAACAGGCTTGTTTATAGAATTGCCTATAGGATTAGAAGCTCAAGTTAGACCTAGAAGTGGTCTTGCAGCAAAAAACGGAGTAACTGTATTAAATGCACCAGGAACAATTGATGCTGATTACAGAGGAGAAATTGGTGTTATTTTAGTAAACCTTTCCAACGAAGATTTTATAATCCAGAATGGCGAGCGTATAGCACAATTAGTTATTGCAAAACATGAACGTGCAGAATGGGTAGAAGTACAAACACTTTCTGAAACCGATAGAGGTGAAGGTGGATTTGGTAGTACAGGCACAAAATAAAAGTACTGTAAGCCAAAAATTTAATTTAAAATAAAATATTAGTTTAACTATAACAAGATTCCTGCTTAGGTAGGCATTTAATAACATGAAAATAATAGTTCCTATGGCAGGACGAGGTTCTCGTCTAAGACCACACAGTTTAACAGTACCAAAACCTTTAATTCCAGTAGCAGGACAACCAATAGTCCATAGATTGGTTAAGGATATTGCTAAAGTTTTAAATCAACCTATTACAGAGATTGCTTTTGTTTTAGGCGATCCAGCTTGGTTTGGTGACGACGTGGTATCTAGCCTAAAGGATTTAGCAAAAAGCTTAGGTGCTAAAGCATCTATTTATAGACAAGACCAACCTTTAGGAACAGGTCACGCTATAATGTGTGCTAAGGACTCATTATCTGGTCCAGCGGTAATTGCATATGCAGACACGTTAATTAGGGCAGATTTTAATTTGGATCCAGAAGCAGACGCTGTAATTTGGGCTAAGCAAGTAGATCAACCGGAAGCTTATGGTGTTGTTAAGCTAAACGATAACAACGAAATTATTGAGCTTGTTGAAAAACCAGAACAGTTTGTTAGCGATTTAGCTGTTATTGGTATCTATTATTTTAAAGAAGTAAGCCAACTTAAAAAGCAACTTCAAACTGTTTTAGACAACAATATTATACATGGTGGAGAATACCAAATTAATGATGGTATTAAAGGGATGATGTCTGAAGGCAAAGTATTTAAAACAGGTGTTGTTAGCGAGTGGATGGACTGCGGAAATAAAGCCATTACCTTAGAAACTAATCAACGCATGTTAGGCTTTTTAAAAGCAGATGGAGAAGAACAGTTAGTGTCAGACACGGTTAAAACCGAAAATGCAACCATTATTGAACCGTGTTACATTGGCGAGAATGTAATGCTTAAAAACACAACAATTGGACCATACGTTTCGGTTGGAAACAACTGTGTTATTGAAGACTCAACCGTTAAAAATAGTCTAATACAAAACCATACGTCTATTAAAAATGCTAATTTAGACGAAGCTATGATTGGTAACCATGTTAAGTTTGATGGAAAATTCACCAAAATTAGTATAGGAGATTATTCTGTATTAGAATAAATTTTAAAGCAAAGCGAAGCTTCAAATTAATGAAAAAACAAGGTTACATACTACTTATCATATTAGGGATATTTCTATTTCCGCAGGTTAATACTGCGCAAATTGATTTTGACAAAAAACCTGATGATGATTTAGGAGATGTTTCAGACGCTTACCAAGAGTACTTTTTTGAAGCCCTAAAACAAAAAGGAATAGAGAACTACCAACGTGCTATAGATAACTTATTAAAGTGCATAGAAATTGATGATTCTGAAGCTATTTTATATTTTGAATTAGGTAAAAACTATAACCAACTTAAAAATTTTGGTGCAGCAGAGGATGCGCTAAAAACAGCTGTCAACAAAATTCCTGATAACGAGTGGTTTTTAGATGAATTGTATAGTACTTATATTCATCAAAAAGAATATAAAAAAGCCATAAAAACAGTTAGGCAATTAGTCAAGTATCATCCAGATTATAAAGAAGATTTGGCTAATATATATATGCAAACTGGAGATTTTAAAGAGGCACTTAAAATTTTAGATGAATTAGATGAAGAGCTTGGTATTAATAAGGATCGTGACTTGTTACGTAACAGGATTTATAACGCAACAGGTCGTAAAAAAGATCAAATTGAAAACCTAGAAGAACGAGTAGATAAAAACCCAGACTCTGAAGACACCTATTTAAGATTAATTTATCGTTACAGCGAAAGTGGAGACACCAAAAAAGCATTTGAAACCGCAAAAAAATTATTGGAAGTTAACCCTAAATCAGAGCTAGTACATTTAGCTTTGTATAAGTTTTATTTAGAAGCTGGAGAAAATGAAAAGGCTATTCAATCCATGAAAGTCACTTTGCAAAGCTCACAAATTAACCCAGAATCCAAAATTAAGGTATTGGCAGATTTTGTAAAATTTGTCAGCATAAATCAGCAATACGAGCAAGATTTGGTAGAGGTCACGTCCATGCTTACTAAAATAGAATCCAGCGGAAAAACTTTAGTAGAGCTGGCACAGTATTATTTAGTAAAAGGCGAAAAGCAAAAAGCATTAAATTTTTACGAGCAAGCGTTACAAAAAGAAGAAGAAAACTTTGGTATTTTACGAAACATTATTTTACTTCACATAGACTTATCACAGTTTGATCAAGCACATCAAAAAAGTGAAGAAGGTTTAGAGGTTTTTCCATCACAACCCGTTTTATATTTAGCAAATGGTGTCGCTTTAAATTATTTAAATCGTCCTAAAGACGCAATAAATAGCTTGGAAGTAGGTGTGGATTATATAATTGAAGACCCAAAAATGGAGATTGATTTTTACAAGCAGTTAGCCAAAGCTTATACTGCTACTAACAATTTTTCTAAAGCAAAAACGTTTACAGATAAAGCAAAAAAACTAGAAGGTTTAAACTAATGGCATTTAAAACACGCATATCTTTTGTAATACTATTAATCACTATGGTAGTATCTGGCTGTAAAGGGTCTAAAACTCTAGTGACTAATGGAACGGTAGATACTAAACTATCAGTCAAACAACTTATTAAAAATAGTACAAAAGCTAATATAGATTTTACGTCTTTAACAGGAAAGCTAAAAGTAGATTACACACAAAATCAAAAATCAAAAGGTGTGTCTTTAAGTTTTAGAATGGAAAAAGATAAAACCATCTGGATGAGTTATTTAGGGATTGCTAAAGTACTTATTACGCCAGTAAGAGTTGCCTTTTATAACAAATGGGATAATACTTATTTTGATGGCGATTTTACTTATTTAAGTAACCTATTAGGTACAGATTTGGATTTTAATAAGGTGCAAAATATGCTATTAGGTCAATCGCTTTTTGACTTAAACGATGATAAATATAACCTATCTGCAAACGATAAATCGTATATACTACAACCTAAAAAGCAACGCGAGTTGTTCGAGTTGTTTTTATTTGTAAACCCGTCGCATTTTAAAATGGACGCTCAAGAAATCTCTCAACCTAATGATAAGCGCATATTACATATTGATTATTTAGCTTATCAAAAAATAGACGACAAAACCTTACCAGAACTAACCAAAATACTAGCAATAGAAGATGAAGAGCAATTAGAGATTAATCTAGAGCTTAAGTCTGTAAAATTAAATGAAGACGTACGTTTTCCTTTTACTATACCTTCTGGCTATAAAAAAATAGAGTTGTAATTTATGAAGTATCGTCAATTACTATTACTAGTTTCTTTTTTTGCAATATTAGGCACAACTTCCGCTTTAGCGCAAAAAAATAAAATAGATCAATTAGAGGCTAAACGTATTGAAATTAAAAACCAAATAAAGCAAATCAATGCTTTACTGTTTCAAAACCAGTCCAAGCAAAAAAGCCAAACAACACTAATTGAAGATTTAAATTACAAATTAAGCGTTAGACGTAACTTGATTAAGGTTACCAACCAACAAGCTAATTTGATTAACAGAGAAATTGCTGTAAACCAAAAAAAAATATCTGGATTACGTGATGAGTTGGTTATTTTAAAGGACAATTACGCTAAAACAATATTGAATACGTATAAAAATAAAAGCAGCCAAAGTCGTGTTATGTTTTTATTGTCTTCCAACAATTTTAGACAAGCTTACAAGCGTTTACAGTACATGAATCAGTACTCTAAATATCAAAAGCAACAAGGAGAAAACATTAAAGAAAAAGCATTAAAACTTCAAAATTTAAACCTTGAACTTGGTAAGCAAAAAGCAGCTAAAGACAAGTTGATTGCAGAAAACAGAGAGGTGCAAAAAGCTTTGGAGGTAGACATGAAGCAGCATGAAACCATCATGGCTTCTATTAAAAAAGATTTAAATAAGTATGCTGCCCAGATTAAAGAAAAGCAACAAGAAGCAAGAGAGGTTGATCGCGAAATTGATCGTATTATTAAAGAGGCTATTGCAAATTCTAACAAAAAAGCTGGCACAAAAACCACAACAACTAAAGCGTCTAGTACGTTTGCATTAACTCCTGAAGCAAAACTATTAGCAGCAGATTTTTTAAGTAACAAGGGTAAATTAGTTTGGCCTGTAGAAAAAGGTTTGGTTAAAGTTAAATATGGTGTGCAACGTCATCCAACAGATGCTTCACTAACTATAAACAGTAGTGGTGTACGTATTGCTACAGAGCAAAATGCTATTGTTAGATCTGTTTTTAAAGGAGAAGTTTTAAAAATTATAATTCAAAAAAGAGGTAATCCTACGGTTTTAATAAAGCATGGTAATTACATATCTGCTTACCATAATTTAAAGAAAATATCGGTTAAAACAGGAGATAAAATAGTAACCAAACAAGAAATAGGAGAGGTATTTACTAACAGCGAAGGCGAAACACTTTTATGGTTTAGTTTGTATAAAAATGATGCTTCAGTGGATCCAGCAGAATGGATTTATAAGATGTAAAACGTGTAAAAACAAAAAAAACCAATGCTTTGCATTGGTTTTTTTTGTTTAATGTTATTCAAACAAAGCTTTAAGCTCTGTAGCATCGTTTGGTTTAATTTTTCCTGCTAGTAGTAAACTTAATTGTTTACGTCTTAAGGCAGCAGCAAAACGTTCTTTTTCTAAGTCAGTTTCTGGGATTAATTCTGGTATTGCAACTGGTGTTCCAGTTTCATCCACTGCAACAAAAGTATAAATAGCTTCGTTAGCTTTAGATCGGTTGCCAGACTCTCTGTCTTCTACCCAAACATCAATAAATATTTCCATTGAGGTTTTAAAGGCTCTAGATACTTTAGCTTCAACTGTAACTACACTTCCTAAAGGGACTGCTTTGTTAAAGGCTACGTGATTTACAGATGCTGTTACAACAATACGTCTTGAGTGTCGTCTTGCGCTTATACTTGCTGCACGATCCATTCTAGCTAGTAATTCGCCACCAAAAAGGTTGTTTAAAGGATTAGTTTCACTTGGTAAAACTAAATCTGTCATTACGGTTCTAGAGTGTTCAGCTGTTCTTGCGTTCATCATAATTTTTTCTTTTCAGGCGCAAAGGTAAACTGATTTTAAGATTTAGTTAGTGCATTTTAGAATAAATTAAGAATTAAAAAACCTCGTAAATTTACACTTACGAGGTTTTTGGTATACTTAATGGCTTAGTTTTAGTCCAAAGACTTAATTAATAACCAAGCGTCTTTATTCTGTTCTGTTCTTATACTGTTTAAAGCATTATTAGCTTCTTCTCTGGACGTATAACTTGCATAAGCTACTTGATGTAGACCATATTGGTTTACACCAACTTTACGCGCTTTAAAACCTTGTTCTTGTAATTCTGCAACTTTTTTATCAGAGTTTTCTTCGACTCTAAAAGCACCAGCAACAATATGATAATTTCCTGTTTGCTTATTTACATTTAAAGTAATAGCAGGTAATGGGTTGCTAATTACAAAAGTAGCTTCTTGTATTTGACTATCTAATTGTGTGTTTGCCTCTTCTTGTGCAATTTGGTTGTGTTGCGCTACTGTATTAACGTAGTTATTAAAACCAAAACCAGCTAAGCCTAAAGCAACAACTGCAATAGCAGCATACTTAAGGTATGATTTGCTTTGACGTTTTTCTGGTGTTACCGCAATTGGGATAACACGCTCAATGGTTTCGGCTTCTTCTTTGTAAACAACTCTAGTTACTGCAGGAGATACAAACTGTGACAAACCAAAAGCATCAGTTAAATAATTTAAATGGTAAGATGGATTAAATTCTATTTTACCTTCGTTATTTAAAATTAACTCACCAATGTTTTCAAAACTTAACGTTTCACCTTCAACTAAGTAAGACTTTAAAGACTTAACGCGTTTAGATAGGTTTTGTGCAGCAGTTTCAAAAGGTATTTTTTCAATATCTGCTATATAACGGATCAATAAACCGTCGTTATTTTGTATTTGCTCGTTAAAAGACAATTGCTTTTTAGGAGGATAAAAGGCATTGGTACTATCGTGTACTTGCGCAGATTTACGTTGTGTTAAAAACGATCCAAATTCTGGAACCGTAACACAATCATATCTGTATAATAAATCGCTTATGTAATGTTCTAATTGCATAGTAACAAAGTTAGAAAATTTTAAAAACCAAGAAAATTTAGTGCGTATTAGTTATTAACAGACTTAAATTTCTTTTCTTGTAGTTTCAAAATCAGTGCAATAAAAAATGAATGACGACCAATTACGCTATATTTTAGCCTTACAACACGTCTCTAAAATAGGAGATACTACCGCAAAAAAGCTAATTAACCATTGCGGAAGTGCAGAAGCTGTGTTTAAAGAAAAGAAACAAAACCTTTTAAAAATTGATGGTATAGGCGAAATTATTTTAAGTGAATTATATCAATCTAGTCATTTTGAAGAAGCAGATAAAGAACTAAAATTTATTAAAGACGAAAACCTAAAACATCACGTTTTTACTGACTCAACGTATCCATCAAACCTAAAACATTGCATTGATAGTCCTATAGTTTTGTTTGAAAGCGGAAACATTAACCTTAATAATAAACATATTATTAGTATTGTTGGAGCCAGAAAAATCACAACATCAGGTATTGCATTTTGTGAAAAATTAATTGAAGAGTTAGCCATATATAAACCAATTATAATTTCGGGATTTGCTTATGGTACAGATATTACAGCACATAAAGCTGCCATTAAAAATAAATTACAAACTATAGGTTGTTTAGCACATGGCTTAAACCAAATTTACCCTAAAGTGCATAAAAAGTACGTTGCAGAAGTTGAAAATAATGGAGGCTTTTTTACTGACTTTTGGAGTAGCGATACTTTTGATCGTAACAATTTTTTAAAAAGAAACCGCATTATTGCAGGCATTAGTCAAGCGACTATAGTAATTGAATCTGCAGAAAAAGGCGGTAGTCTGGTAACAGCAGATATTGCAAACTCATATAACAGAGATGTGTTTGCTGTCCCTGGACGTGTCACAGATAGTCAAAGTATTGGTTGTAATAATCTAATTAAACAACAAAAGGCACATTTGCTATCTACGCCTTTAGATGTGCCTTATATTTTAAACTGGCAATTAGATAACTTACAAAAACCTCCTGTACAAAAGCAGTTGTTTATTGAGTTAGATCCTGACGAAAAGATTGTTTATAATTACCTAAAAGAAAATAATAAGGCGTTGTTAGATAGTATTGCTATTAAATGTAATATGCCAACCTATAAGCTAGCTGGCATATTACTTAATATGGAATTAAAAGGTGTGGTAAGACCACTTCCTGGAAAATTATTTGAGGTTATTTAAATATTATATTAATACCCAACTTTTGCTCTAACTCTTGCTAATACATCATTAGCAATTTTTCTAGCTTTTTCAGCTCCTTTTTCTAAAGCAGCATCTACTTCATGTAAGTTAGCCATATAATGGTTGTAACGTTCACGTTCCATTTTAAAAGTAGTTAACATTAACTCATATAATGCTTGTTTAGCATGACCATAACCATAATTACCGTTTTCGTAATTAGCTTTCATGGTTTCAACTTCGCTCTCTGAGGCTAATAATTTATATAAAGCAAAACAGTTGCAAGTTGACCAATCTTTAGGGTCTTCTAATGGTGTGCTATCCGTTTCAATACTCATTATTTTTTTACGAAGTTGCTTTTCTGGTAAAAAGATGTTAATGTAATTGTCTCTACTTTTACTCATTTTTTCGCCATCTGTACCAGGAATAAGCATAGTGTTTTCTTGCAGTTTTTCTTCTGGTAAAACAAAAGCTTCGCCCATTTTTGCATGAAAACGAGAGGCTACATCTCTTGTAAATTCGATATGTTGAAGTTGATCTTTACCGACAGGGATAACTTCTGCATCATACAATAAAATATCTGCAGCCATAAGCATTGGGTACATAAACAAACCAGAGTTTACGTCTTCTAAACGG
Source organism: Olleya sp. Hel_I_94 (assembly GCF_007827365.1). NCBI lineage: Bacteria > Pseudomonadati > Bacteroidota > Flavobacteriia > Flavobacteriales > Flavobacteriaceae > Olleya > Olleya sp. Hel_I_94. Next base: position 2,188,152 of record NZ_VISI01000002.1, on the reverse strand, counting down.
TCTGCTTTATCTTTAAAACCATGTGCTAATTGCAATCTATTGAATGGAAAAAAACAGTTTAAATACCAAGCAAGTTCTGTAACTTGAGGGATATCACTTTGTCTGTAAAACACTGTTTTTTCTATGTCTAATCCAAAAGCTAACCAGGTTGCAGCAACAGAGTAGGTATTGTGTCTTAATTCTTCTGCATTTTTAATTTGTGTTAAGGTGTGCAAATTTGCTATAAACAAATATGATTCGTTATCACTGTTTTCTGATAATTTTATAGCAGGTAAAATTGCACCTAGTATATTACCTAAATGTGGTGTTCCTGTACTTTGAATTCCTGTAAGTATTCTTGCCATGATTAAATTTAATTCTGAATAGCAAAGGTACTTTTTTTAGTAGAATACCTCAATTAATTTAGTTAGTTTTGACAGCAAATGATAGTATTTAAGTATATTTTTTGGGTATTATATCGTATTTGGTTCTACATATTAGTAGCAGTGCCAATTATAATCCTATTTCCGTTATTGATTGTTTCTATTTTAAAAGAATCTTGGTATCCTTATTTTTTCAAATTAGCTCGTATTTGGGCTAGATTTATTTTAATAGGTATGGGATTGCCAACTAAAACAGAGTATTTGCAAAAACCGGAACGTAGCAAAAGCTATATGTTTATAGGTAATCACACCTCTATGCTAGATATTATGTTAATGTTGGTTACTGTTAAGAATCCTTTTGTTTTTGTTGGAAAAGCTGAGTTGGCTAAAATACCATTGTTTGGATTTTTCTATAAAAGAACATGCATATTAGTGGATAGAAATAGCGTTAAGAGTAGGCAAGCCGTTTTTTTAAGAGCGCAAAGACGACTTAAACAAGGGTTAAGCATTTGTATTTTTCCTGAAGGGTTAGTCCCAGAAGAACATATAATATTAGACCAGTTTAAAGATGGTGCTTTCCGTTTAGCGATAAACCATAAAACACCTATTGTGCCAATAACTTTTGCAGATAATAAAAAACGTTTTTCTTATACTTTTTTTAGTGGTGGACCAGGAGTATTAAGAGCTAAAGTGCACCATTTTATACCCACAAATGATTTAACTGTAGAGGATACTAAATCTTTAAATAAAAAATCTAGAGAGATTATTTTAAAGCAATTAGAGATTTATAACGCATAAAAAAAAGCTGCTCTTGGCACAGAGCAGCTCTTACAGTATTAATTCCCTACTTAAAGGGACACTTAAAAACTAAATCAATACTTAAAATCTATAACTAAACCCTGTGTAAACTCCTATAATATAAGGATTGAAGTTTCCAGAGGTGTTGGAAAATGCATTTAATTGATATTTAAAGGTTGGTTCAAAATTAAAAATGATAGATTCTGAAAATTTATAATTTAAACCCACACCAAAATTGGCACTAAAACTTAAGTTGTTAATATTATTAGCACTACCAATCTCCATTTTAAAACCATCAAATTCTGAAACTAGTTTATTATCATCTAAAACAAAAGTACTTAGACCTCCAATTAGGTTCAAGCTAAATTGATTATTAACTACAGCATATTCAATTTCTACAGGGACTTCGTAATAAGATATTCTCTGACTAAGCCCAACATTTTTGATTAAACTGGAGTTGTTATTACCCAATAGCAAGCTATTACTACTTATAATATTGATTGATTGGTTGTTTTCTGGATTAAAATCTATGTTTCTAATTTCTTTAGGACTAGGATTAGTACTAACGTTTTGATATACAATAACGTCGTCTGTGTCGTAGCTTAAATTTAACTTATTAATACCAGATCTAATAGTTAATTTATCATTTAAAGTATAACCTACTTTAACGCCATAACTTGTATTAACCTCTCCTGATTTATTGTTTTTATTAAACTGTTCATCTATATGTGATCCTTCTCCAAATGCATTGTAATAAACAGGCGCAATGTTAGCATAAACATTCCACCTGTTATTAGCCTCTTCTTCTTTTTCAATAAGGTCTTTAATAGCTTTATTATTTGCAATTGCATCTTCAATAGATGGTTTTTGCTGTTGTATAGTATCCTTTACAATAGTGCTTTTTGCTATGTTTTCTTGTGTTATAGCTTTAGTTATATTGTCTTTGTTTGTAATATTAGTAGGTTGTTTTTTAGGATTCACCTGGTTTTTAACTACAGATTCTTGTAATTGTTTAGTTTGATTATCTGTTGTTGTTTTGTTTGAAGAAACTGAGAATTTATTTTTTTGAAGAGTATAATTACCTTTTGATACCTTATTGTTGTTCTGAATAGTGTTAGTAGCAATAGAAGACTTGGTATAATTTGAAGCTGATTGCTGTTGGATTAAATTAGCTTTGTTGTCTTTTTTGCTATTACCTTTAGTTATCGTGTTTTTAGGGTCTTGGTTATTAGTAACTATGGTGTTGTTCTCTTTGTTTATAGTTTCTGATGCATCAGTAGTTGCTTCATTAATATTGGAATTATTTTGTTGCAGCTTTTGCTTTTCATTTAAAGTTGGGCTGTTTTTTATGGTGTTGTTATTTGGACTTGGATTATCTACTGTTGTTGGTGTATTTACAGCAGAAGGACTACTAAAAATGGTGTTTCCTAAAACTAACAGTAAGACAAATGTGGCTGCAATACCACTTAATTTTAACCACAACGGAAGGATAGCAATAGGCTTGTTATCTTCCTCTTCTTCTTTTAATTTTGAATGTATATTCTGCCAAACCTTTGGGTCGGGTTTAGCTTCAAAATCCTTGAATTTTTCCTGAAATAGGCGATCTATATTCTTTTTACTACTCATTATAACAATTGGGATTTTTGTCCCGTTTTATAGGCTACTATTTTTTCTTTTAATAATTGTCTAGCTCTAGCTAAATTTGATTTTGTTGTTCCTGTTGTTATTGCAAGCATTTCTGCAATTTCTTTATGCGAATAACCGTCTAAAACATATAAATTAAAAACCAAGCGATACCTATCTGGTAACTCTTGTATGCATTGCAACAAAAAATCTATCCCAACATCCTCGTCATCTATGTCAATGCTTTCGTCAACTATAGCTTCTTCATTAATTATTTCAAAAACTTTTTGACTTCTGTAGCGTTGCATTATGGTATTAATGGTTATTCTTTTTAACCAACCTTCAAAACTACCTTTGTTTTTATACTGTTTTATTTTTGCAAAAATGGTTATAAATGCATCTTGTAAATTATCTTCAGCTTGCACATAAGAGCTTGAATACTTTAAGCTAACAGAGAATAATTTGCTTGAAAAAAGCTGGTATAATTCGCTTTGCGCTTTAGTATCATTAGACTTACATTTATGTATGAGTTGTTCTAAACTCAAATTTAAACAAGGTGTTAGTTAATAATTATTTACTCAACAGTAACTTCCATTAATAGGTACATATCTTGTCCATCTTCATCTTCGCCTTGCCAGAATTTAAAGATATGTAATCCAGTAGTATTTGCTTCAAAGTTAAAAGACGTTTGGGCTTCTAGATTTGTTGTTTCGCAATTTCCGTTATCTACTACTGTATTTAAAATAGCAACATGACTTGTGTTTCCTTCTAGGTCATAATAAATATCATTAAAATAATGACATGTGGTAGGAGCTAAGTAAGTTATTTCTATTTGATAAGTTTCGCCATATTCAAAATATTGAGGCATAGAGACGCTTGCAATAGGCAAAACTGCTATGTAGCTATTTGTATTATCTTCTTCTTCAATACTACAAGAAAAAGCAAAAAGAGCTATTAAACAAATAAAAAATGGCTTCATTGTTTTGTGTAAACTAACGTTGTTTAAAGTGTAGATGCTTAATAAGTTAAAAGGTTGCGTCTTAAAATAAAAAAATCCCGATAAATCGGGATTTTTTGTTTTAAAGACTGTCTTTAATAGCTTGTTTAATTTTCTGTTCTAACTCTTCAAATAATTCTGGATTATCTTTAATTATTAGTTTAACAGCATCTCGACCTTGACCAAGTTTAGTGTCTTCATAGCTAAACCACGAACCGCTTTTCTTGACAATTTCTTTTTCAACTGCTACATCTAATATTTCTCCAACTTTACTTACGCCTTCACCATACATGATGTCAAATTCAGCCATTCTAAAAGGTGGAGCTACTTTGTTTTTAACCACTTTAACTCTGGTTTTATTACCAAGTACTTCTCCATTGCTATCTTTTATTTGTGTAGATCGTCTAATATCCAACCTAACAGAAGCGTAAAACTTTAAAGCATTACCACCAGTTGTTGTTTCTGGGTTACCAAACATAACACCAATTTTTTCACGTAATTGGTTAATAAAAATAACAGTACAATTAGTTTTACTAATAGATGCAGTTAATTTTCTTAGTGCTTGAGACATTAATCTTGCATGAAGTCCCATTTTAGAGTCTCCCATTTCACCTTCAATTTCGCTTTTAGGTGTTAAAGCTGCAACCGAGTCAATTACTACTATATCAATTGCTCCAGATCTAATTAAATTGTCAGCAATCTCTAAAGCTTGCTCACCATTATCAGGCTGAGATATAATTAAGTTGTCAATATCTACGCCTAATTTTTGTGCATAAAATCTATCAAAAGCATGTTCTGCATCAATAAAAGCAGCAATACCACCAGCTTTTTGCGCTTCTGCTATAGCGTGTAATGTTAAAGTAGTTTTACCAGAAGATTCTGGTCCATATATTTCAATGACTCTTCCTCTAGGGTAGCCACCAACGCCTAAAGCAATATCTAAACCTAAAGATCCTGTAGGGATAGCTTCCACATCCACTACTGCAGCATCACTCATTTTCATTACTGTTCCTTTACCGTAAGCCTTATCTAACTTGTCTAAAGTTAGTTGTAGTGCTTTTAGTTTTGCTTCGTTTTCTTTACTCATCGTCAATAGTTTATTAAAAATTCTATGCTAAAATACTACTTTTTTTAACGAATTTTAATTTTATGACGCAACCTTTTTAAAGTTTTTGCATCTACTTATTGAAGTGGAAAAAATATGCTATGAAAAAGAAAATTTAATCCGCTTTTAAAATGTTAATCCTTTAATAATTAGAGGCATGAGATATTTAAAAAGACTAGTATTTACAAAAACATTAGGCGTTTCAGTTGCTGTTTTACTTAATAGTAACTGTAAAGCCGATGGAGGTTAACTCGTAACATTTTTTAATTAATATTAAAAAATTATTAACGAGTTAGTCTATTAAAAGTCCTTTGCAAAGCGCAAGGGACTTTTTTTTGGATGTAAATTGGCTAATTCATTTTAAATAATACCTTTGCAAAAACTTTTTATTAACACTTAAAACTAAGTATAGCATGCAACTGTACAACAAATTAAGCGCTATTGAAAGAGCAGAACTTATAGAAAAAGCTGGAAAAGACCGTCTAACGTTATCTTTTTATCAGTATGCTCAAATTAGCAATCCACAACAATTAAGAGACCAATTATTTATTAAATGGGATAGTTTAGACGTCCTAGGTCGTATTTATGTCGCTACCGAAGGGATTAATGCACAACTATCATTACCAGCAGATCAATTTGATACCTTCAAAAACCATTTAGATAGCATCGATTTTTTAAAAGATGTTAGATTAAATATAGCTGTAGAACAGGACAATATGTCTTTTTTAAAGCTAAAAGTTAAAGTAAGAGATAAGATAGTGGCAGACGGATTAAACGACGCTACTTTTGATGTTACCAATAAAGGTGTACACTTATCCGCTAAAGAGTTTAACGACATGTTAGCAAATCCAAACACAGTATGTGTAGATATGCGTAACCATTATGAAAGTGAAATTGGGCATTTTGATGGTGCAGTAACTCCAGATGTAGATACTTTTAGAGAATCTTTGGATATAATCGAAGCGGATTTACGCGAGCATAAAGAAGAAAAAAACCTACTAATGTATTGTACAGGAGGCATCCGTTGCGAAAAAGCAAGTGCTTACTACAAACATAAAGGATTTAAAAATGTCTATCAGCTAGAAGGTGGTATTATTGAATACACCAGACAGGTTAATGAAGAAGGTATAGATAATAAATTTATAGGAAAAAACTTTGTATTTGACGAGCGTCGCTCAGAAAAAATTAGTGATGACGTTATCGCAAAATGCCATCAATGTGGTACCTCATGTGATACACATGTAAATTGTGCTAATGATGCCTGTCACCTACTTTTTATACAATGCGAAGATTGTAAGACCGAAATGGATAATTGCTGTTCTACAGCTTGTAAAGAAATACATGCGTTACCATTTGAAGAGCAAAAAGCACTAAGAAAAGGACAGGGTAATAGTAACGATATCTTTAAAAAAGGTCGTGCAGATCATTTACCATATAAAAAAGATTTACGTAATATATTTGAAACTTTTAAAAAGTAAAAAACACTATTTTAATATTGCAAAAAGCGTGGTAAATTTTACTGCGCTTTTTTTATATTTTAAAGTCACCTAAATAATCTTATCTTTACACATTAACAGGAGTTGGTATGCGCTTTCGCGGAAACAACTAATTATTAATCTTCATCTTTGGGTTAACACCTTAAGATTCAATATATACATATAAATAGTATGGCTTGTCAAAGTTGCGCTACAGGAAAAGACGGACAACCAAAAGGTTGCAAAAATAACGGAACATGTGGTACAGATAGTTGCAATAAATTAACCGTGTTTGATTGGTTAGCAAATATGTCTGTCCCAAATGGCGAGAAACCGTTTGATTGGGTTGAAGTTAGATTTAAAAACGGACGTAAACATTATTATCATAATTCAGAAAATTTAACACTAAGTATTGGAGACATTGTTGCTACTCAAGCACAATCTGGTCATGATATTGGTATGGTTACCCTTACGGGAGAATTAGTTCGCGTACAAATCAAACGTAAAAAAATAGATACTAAAAACGATATTCTTAAAATATACCGTAAAGCCTCTCAAAAAGATATAGATATCTGGAGCGAAGCACGTGATAAAGAAGAACCTATGAAGGTTAAAGCACGTCAATTTGCTATCGATTTAAAACTATCCATGAAAATCTCTGATATCGAGTTTCAAGGTGATAGTAGTAAAGCTACATTTTATTACACAGCTGAAGAGCGCGTAGATTTTAGAGAGCTTATTAAAATATATGCCAGAGAGTTTAGAATACGTATCGAAATGAAACAAGTCGGTTTCCGTCAGGAGGCCTCTAGACTTGGTGGTATTGGATCTTGTGGTCGTGAGTTATGTTGTTCTACTTGGTTAACAGATTTTAGGTCTGTAAGCACAAGTGCTGCACGTTACCAACAATTATCACTAAACCCTCAAAAATTAGCAGGTCAATGCGGTAAGCTTAAGTGTTGTTTAAATTACGAGTTGGATTCGTACTTAGACGCCTTAAAAGCATTTCCAAAACCAGACACTAAATTATACACAGAAAAAGGAACTGCTGTGTGTCAAAAAACAGATATTTTTAAAGGACATATGTGGTATGCCTATGAAGGAGAATGGATGAATTGGCACTTAATTACTACAGATCAAGCTAGAGAAATTATTGCAATAAATAAAAAAAGAGAAAAGGTAGCAAGCCTTGAAGAATACGCTGTAGAACTGCTTGTAGATACTAAAACAGAGTTTGAAAACGTTGTAGGTCAAGATAGTTTAACACGTTTTGATAGTCCAAAAAGCAATAAAAAACGTAAAAACAATAGAAGTAGAAACAAAAAGCCTGTTCATAACAAAGCTGAGGTTAAAACTACTGATAACAAAAAAGCTAAACCTAACAAAAGGGTTAATACAAATAATAAAAATCAGGCTAATAGCAAAGCGCAACCAAATAAAAACCAACCAAATAAAAGTCAGGCAAATAGTGCTAAGCCAAAACCTAAACCTAGGCCAAAACGTAAGCCAAACAAAAAAAGACCTGAAAACAATAACAATTCAACTAATGAAAATAAGTAAAATTCTAGTTGTCTTATTGCTAGTATTGCTATCGTCATGCGATGATAAAGCGGTGTTTGATCAGTATCAAAGTGTTTCAACATCTTGGAACAAAAAAGATGTAGTTAATTTTAAAATAAACGCGCCAGACTCTATCAATCCTTATAATTTATTTGTTAACGTTAGAAATACAAATGATTATAAATTTAGTAATTTGTATTTAATCGTCGAAATGAATTTTCCTCACGGAAAAACTTTAACAGATACTTTAGAGTACGATATGACTAAAAAAAATGGTGAGTGGTTAGGTGAAGGGTTATCATCCGTAAAAGAAAATAAATTGTGGTACAAAAAAGGTGTTATTTTTAATGAAAGTGGTACGTATAACGTTAATGTGCAACAAGCTATGAGAGGTAGTGGTCAAGTTAATGGTATCGTTAACCTAGAAGGTATTACAGACGTAGGATTTAGAATAGAAAAAACAGAATAATCAAGTCAGATAGATATGGCAAAAACAAAAAAAGCAGAAGCAACAAACTTTGATAAGTATATTAGATGGTTTTGGATGCTGTTTTTAGGAGGTTTATTATCAGTAGTGTTATTGTTTCTACTAGCATCTTGGGGAGTGTTAGGCGAAATGCCAGATCACACACAATTAGAAAATCCAAAAACAAACTTAGCTACAGAAATTATTTCATCTGACGGAAAAACATTAGGTAATTTTTATTTTCGTGATAATAGAACACCAGTTAGTTTTGACGAGTTACCAGAGCATTTAGTACAAGCATTAATTGCAACAGAAGATGTAAGGTACATGGAGCATTCTGGTATTGATGGACGTGGTACTTTACGTGCAGTTTTAAAGCCTGGAAGTGGAGGAGCAAGTACAATTACGCAACAATTGGCTAAGCAACTATTTACAAAAAGAGCCTCTAGCAATAAAGTAAAAAGAGTCCTTCAAAAATTTAAAGAATGGATTATAGCTATAAGATTAGAGCGTCAATATACCAAAGAAGAAATTGTAGCGCAATACCTTAATATTGTAGATTTTGACAATAATGCAGATGGGATTCGTTCAGCTTCAAGGATTTATTTTGGAGGTAAAGAGCCTAAAGAGTTAACACTTAAAGAGTCTGCAATGATTGTTGGGATGCTTAAAAATCCATCACTTTTTAATCCACTTAAAGATAAGGGACAACGTGCAATTAGGACCAAACAACGTAGAAATACGGTGTTTGATCAAATGGCTAAATATGGTTATATCACAGATGTTGAAAAAGATTCGCTTCAAAAAACAGATTTAGGTATAAATTATACACCTGATAGTCATAGTTCAGGATCTGCAACTTATTTTAGAGGTTATCTAACAGAATTTATGAAAGAATGGATCGCAGATCCAAAAAACAGAAAAGCAGATGGCTCTAAGTATAGTTTGTATAATGATGGTTTAAAAATCTATACAACCATAGACTCACGCATGCAAAAATATGCTGAGTTAGCTGTTGCTAGACATATGCCAAGACTTCAGGCAGAGTTTTTTAATCAAAATACACCAGAGCGAAATAAAACTGCTCCTTTTTTAGATTTATCTTCAGATGAAGTTGATAAGTTATTAAATACAGCAATGAAACGTGGTGAGCGTTGGAGAATCTTAAAAAATGCTGGTAAGAATGATAAAGAAATTAGAGCGTCTTTTTATAAGCCAGCTCAAATGACCCTTTTTAAATGGGAAAAAGATGGTAGTCCAGGAGAATTTGATACCATAATGAAGCCTATTGACTCTATGCGTTATTACAAGTCTTTCCTGCACCCAGGAATGATGAGTATGGATCCACAAACTGGTCATGTTAAAGCATGGGTTGGTGGTATGAATTATAGACATTTTCAATACGATCACGTAAAACAGGGTAAACGTCAAGTAGGGTCTACATTTAAGCCTTTTGTTTATGCAACAGCAGTAAATCAATTACATATGTCACCATGTGATAAATTACCATTAGCGCCTTTAACTATTGAGGCTAATAAATATGGTAATCCAGAACCTTGGGCTCCTAAAAATGATGATAATAATTATAGTGGAGACCTAACATTAAAGGAGGCTTTAGCAAAATCTGTAAATACAATTACAGCAAGGTTAATGGATAAAGTTGGTCCACAACCAGTTGCCGAATTAGCTAAAAATTTAGGAATAACATCAGACATACCATTAGTACCTTCTATTGCATTAGGTACACCTGACATTAGTGTGTATGAAATGGTAGGTGCATATTCCGCTTTTGCTAACCAAGGAGTTTACACAAAACCGGTTATGGTAACGACAATAGTTGATAAAAATGATACAGTTTTATATCAATTTGTACCCGAAACTAAAGATGTTTTAAGTGAAGAAACAGCCTATGTAACCGTTAAGTTAATGGAAGGTGTAACACAATCGGGATCAGGATCAAGACTACGTAGAACATGGATGCCTAAAACTGGTGTGTATCCAGAAATTATTACAGGTTACCCTTATGAGTTTAAAAACCCAATAGCAGGTAAAACAGGTACTACGCAAAACCAGTCAGATGGTTGGTTTATGGGAATGGTACCTAATTTGGTTACTGGTGTATGGGTTGGTGCAGAAGATAGAGCTGTGCATTTTAAAAGTATTACTTATGGACAAGGAGCAGCTATGGCGTTACCAATTTGGGGAATGTACATGAAAAGTTGTTACGAAGATGAAACTCTAGACGTCTCTCAAGGTAGTTTTACACGTCCTTCAGAATTATCTATCGCAGTAGATTGTGAAGGATATGTTCCAGATGGAGGAGATTCACAAGGATTAGATTTATTAGATGACGAAGTCCCAGATGAGTTAGAAATGTAACTTATAATATATCTTTAAAATTAAAAGCCATTCTCTTCAGAATGGCTTTTTTATTTATTAAATTTAAACCACAAAAAATTAGAAAATAATGATTCTAAAAACAGTTAATTCAGTTTCAGATGCGTTAGAAGGCGTACAAGATAATATGACCTTTATGTTAGGTGGTTTTGGTCTTAGCGGTATTCCGGAAAATGCGATAGCAGAGTTGGTAAAACGTAATGTAAAAGGTGTGACTTGTATTTCAAATAATGCAGGTGTTGACGACTTTGGTTTAGGTTTGCTACTTCAAAAAAAGCAAATAAAAAAAATGGTATCCTCTTACGTAGGAGAAAATGATGAGTTTGAAAGACAAATGTTGTCTGGCGAATTAGATGTAGAGCTTATTCCACAAGGGACTTTAGCCGAACGTTGTCGTGCTGCTCAAGCAGGATTTCCAGCTATTTTTACACCAGCAGGTTTTGGTACAGAAGTAGCCATAGGAAAAGAAACTAGAGAGTTTGATGGTAAAATGTATGTGCTAGAGCACGCTTTTAAAGCAGACTTTGCTTTTGTAAAAGCATGGAAAGGTGACGCAGCCGGAAATTTAATCTTTAAAGGTACAGCTAGAAACTTTAATCCGTGCATGGCTGGAGCAGCTAAAATTACCGTTGCTGAGGTTGAAGAGTTGGTTCCGGTTGGTGAGTTAGACCCTAATCAAATACACATTCCAGGTATATTTGTACAACGTATTTTTCAGGGTGAAAAATATGAGAAAAGAATTGAGCAAAGAACAGTTAGACAAAGAAGTTAAAGACATACATTATGTTAGATAAAACAGGAATAGCAAAGCGAATAGCTAAAGAAGTGCAAGATGGCTACTATGTTAATTTAGGAATTGGTATTCCAACCTTAGTTGCCAATTATGTGCGTGAGGATATAGAAGTTGAATTTCAATCAGAAAATGGAGTTTTAGGTATGGGACCTTTTCCTTTTGATGGAGAAGAAGATGCAGACATTATTAATGCAGGAAAACAAACCATTACAACTTTACCAGGAGCTAGCTTTTTTGATTCAGCGATGAGCTTCTCTATGATTAGAGGACAACATGTTGATTTAACTATTTTAGGAGCTATGGAAGTGTCGGAAGATGGTGATATTGCCAATTGGAAAATACCTGGTAAAATGGTTAAAGGTATGGGAGGAGCTATGGATCTTGTAGCTAGTGCAGAAAATATTATTGTGGCAATGATGCATACCAACAGAGCAGGCGAATCTAAGCTACTTAAAAAGTGCAGTCTTCCTTTAACAGGTGTTGGTTGTGTTAAAAAAATTGTTACCAACTTAGCTGTTATTGAAGTTACAGATAGCGGTTTTAAACTATTAGAACGTGCACCAGGAGTTACTGTAGATCAAATTCAAAAAGCTACTGAAGGTCATTTGATTATTGAAGGAGATATCCCAGAAATGGATATATTATAATGCGTATTAAGACCTTAAGTAATCAGTTTGTAGACTATCATTATGTATTAGATAGAAATCATGATATAATTGAAGATCGGTTTTTAAAAAATGTGACCATTGCTTTGGATTTTTTAGTAAAAAGTAGTGCGCTTACCATAACTTTTAAAGAGGACAATCAAACATATAATGTTGATGTCATTGACGTGTTAATTCAAGACGTCGATAATAATATAACAATTGTTTCAGGTCAAAAAAATGCTTACAGCCCTAAATATAACACCATTATGTTTTACGATACACATGGTGTTATTTTTAGGAAAAATCATAAAAAAAGATGGTTTAAACGCAATAAAGGATACAATTCTCCTGTATCCTTATTATCTCATGAATTAATTCATTGTTATAATGAGTTATATGATACAGAAGATTATCTGGCTAGAAAGAGAAACCATACGTCTAAAGGTCAAAAAATAGATGCAGATGGACGCGATTTGTCGTTTCCAAATGCTGAGGAGGTTTTTGTAATTAAAATGACTAACCAAGTGGCAGCTAGATTAGGTGAGGATAGACGTTCTAATTACGGTAGAAGTTACTATCCTACTAGAGGTGTTTTGACTACTAAGCCAGCTAAAAAAACAAAGTAAAAAAGGTCTAATAAATACACTAAATGTTAAAATTAAGTGTATTTTATCGAATAATTATGCTTTTTGTCTGATTATTATCAAAAGAGGTTGTATGTTTACAATCCCAAACCTAACCATTAGAAATAAACCAAGTCTACCATGATTTAATCTATTTTTAATACTTTTTTGTTTCAAATTTATCAAAAACTTGACCTACTATGTTTTTTAAGAATTTAAGAAAAGGATTTAAAAATGCTGTTAATTTTATTAGCAGCGTTTTCTATTTAACAAAAAAAGTATTTATGCTATAGTCCCTTTGGGATGGCAGCAATTAGCTTTTTTGTGTAGGCTTTTTGAGGTGTGTTGTATATTATATCAGCATCAGCTAATTCTTCTATTTTACCCTTATTCATTACTAAAAGTTGATCACTCATGTATTTTACTACAGCTAAATCGTGAGAAATAAAAATGTAGGTAAAACCAAACTTTTCTTTTAGTTCATTTAATAAATTTAAAACTTGTGCTTGTACAGATATGTCCAAAGCAGACACAGACTCGTCACAAACAATTAATTTAGGCTGTAATGCAATAGTACGCGCTATTCCTATACGTTGTCTTTGTCCTCCAGAAAACTCATGTGGATATCTATTATAGGCAGTGTCATCCAGTCCAACACGATTTAATATCTCTAAAGTTTTAGCTTTTCTTTCAGTATCATTAGCGTATAAATTATGCACCTTCATAGGTTCCATGATTGCATTACCAATAGTTAACCTTGGGTTTAGTGAGGCGTAAGGATCTTGAAAAATGATTTGAATATCTTTTCTAATAGCTATTGTTTCAGCTTTAGTTAAATTGGTAATGTCTTTGCCTTTATATAAAATTTGACCTTTAGTGGCTTTATCTAATAGTAGGATAGCGTTTCCTAAGGTAGATTTACCACAGCCGGATTCGCCTACTAATCCTAAAGTTTCACCTTCATACAAATTAAAACTAACATTATTAACTGCTTTAAATGTTTCTGCTTTAGCAAAAAAACCTGATTTAGAAACATATTCTTTTTCAAGATTTTTAACTTCTAATAATGGTAATTTAGCATATATTTTTTTGTGCTGAATTTGACGCATAGTACTAGTCACGACTACTTCCGAAACTTCATTTTTTAATACATCAGCTATTGTTGGTAGTGTTTTAAGTCTAACATCTAATGATGGTCTAGATTTAATAAGCGCTTTAGTATAATTGTCTTTTGGCTTATTAAAAATTGTGTTAGCAGTATTTTGCTCTACAATTTGACCTTTATACATAACAAGCACTCGGTCTGCAATTTCTGATATTAAACTTAAATCGTGAGTAATAAAAATAATACTCATTTTAGTTTCGGTTTGTAGCTCTTTTAATAGACTAATTATTTCTTTTTGAACCGTTACATCTAAAGCAGTGGTTGGCTCATCAGCAATAAGAAGTTGAGGTTTACATGCAATTGCCATAGCAATCATGACGCGTTGTTTTTGTCCACCAGAAATTTCGTGAGGATAAGCTTGATAAACGCGTTCAGGATTTGGAAGTTTTACTTTTTCGAGTAATACTAGTGTTTCTGCTTTAATTTGTTTTTTAGTTAAAGATGTGTGTTGATGTAAGATCTCTTCAACTTGCTTACCACATGTCATAGATGGATTTAAAGAGCTCATTGGTTCCTGAAAAATCATTCCAATTTTGGCGCCTCTTATGGTTTGCAGATTTTTATTACTTAAAGTTGTTAAGTCTTTATTTTCAAAAATTATACTTCCTGAAGTTATTTTAAAAATAGCCTTAGATAACAACCCTAAAATAGCTAAAGATGATACGGATTTACCAGAACCAGATTCTCCTACAACACCAACAATTTCGTTAGTATTAATATGGTATGAAATGTTATTAATAATGGTCTTGTAGTCAGATCCATTTTTTACGTCAATTGTTAGACCTTCTGTTTTAAGTAAAATCTCGCTCATATAGGGTAAAAGTAATTAATTTCTTTCAAATGATTGCGGGTTAAACCACACATAAAAGCGAATGTTTTTTAATACGTTGTTTTTAATCGAAAAACAAATAGTTAAAAATGATTTATTGTTAAAGTTTTAATAATTTAACCATCAAATTAATAATTATTATCTTAATCCATTAATTAATTAGCATGAAAAAAACAATTACTTTATCATTATTAAGTTTTTTATTAACGCTTTCTGTTTTTGCTCAGCAAGATAGAAATTGTTCAACAATGGAGAACTTAGAATACAGAAAACAATTAGATCCAACCTTAGAGCAAAGGATGGATCAGATCGAAGCTTTTACGCAACAACGTGTTGCACAATCCCAAAATGCCAGAATTGATGGAAGTATAATTACTATACCAGTCGTAGTACATGTTTTGTATAGAAACAGCACCGAAAACATTAGTGTAGCTCAAATCCAGTCACAATTAGATGTTTTAAACGAAGATTTTAGACGCACTAATCCGGATGCAGATAATACGTGGTCACAGGCAGCCGATTCTGAAATTCAGTTTTGTTTAACAACCATTGATCCAAACGGAAATACAACAACAGGTATTACTAGAAAACAAGTGACACGTCAAGATTGGGGAACGTCTGATGATATGAAGAGAACGTCAACTGGAGGTGTTAACCCATGGAATACTAGTGAGTATTTAAACATGTGGATTGTACCACAAATGACAAGTGGAGGAAATACTATTTTAGGTTATGCTCAATTTCCTGGTGGCAGTGCAGCAACAGATGGTGTTGTAATGGGCTACAATTATTTTGGTAGAGTTGGTAATGTTAGTGCACCTTTTGATGGTGGAAGAACAACAACACACGAAGTAGGTCACTTTTTAAATTTACGTCATATTTGGGGAGATGCTAATTGTGGTAATGATTTTGTAAGTGATACACCTACACATCAAACGTCAAATGGTGGATGTCCAGTAGGACAAGTATCTTGTGGGTCTACAGATATGGTGCAAAACTATATGGATTATACCAATGACTCTTGTATGAATTTATTTACACAAGGACAAAAAGCGCGTATGCGAGCAACGTTACTTAGTGGTGGACCTCGTGCAGCTTTAGGATTATCTGATAAGTGTGGAGGAGGTGGAACTACACCAACTTGTACAGATGGTGTTCAAAATGGAGACGAAACAGGCGTTGATTGTGGTGGTTCTGCATGTACACCTTGTACAACAGGTACACAATATTGTGCTTCGCAAGGGAATAGTGTTAGTGACGAGTATATTAGTCGTGTTCAAGTAGGATCTATTAACAATGCCTCAGGAGCACAATTATATTCAGATTTTACTAGCATAACGACTAATTTAACTAAAGGATCTTCTAATACTATTACAATTACTCCAACTTGGACAGGAACCACTTATGCAGAGGGTTATGCAGCTTGGATTGACTATAATAACGATGGTGATTTTACAGATTCAGGAGAACAAATTTTCTCTAAAGCTGCATCAACAGCAACTCCAGCAACAGGAAGCTTTACAGTGCCAAGTAGTGCTGTTACAGGTAGCACAAGGTTAAGAGTATCTATGAAATATAACGCAGTGCCTACATCTTGCGAAACTTTTTCTTATGGAGAAGTGGAAGATTATACTATTAATTTAACGGTTGGAGCTGCAGATACGGTTAAACCAGTTATTAGTTTAATTGGAGGATCTACAATTAACTTAACTGTTGGTGATACATATACAGAACAAGGTGCTACAGCAACGGATAATGTTGATGGAAACCTTACTTCTAGTATTGTAATTTCAGGAACAGTTAATACTAATACAGCAGGAACGTATACAAGAAACTATAATGTAAGTGATGCAGCAGGTAATGCAGCAAACCAAGTCACTAGAAGTATTGTAGTAAGTCCAGCAAGTACAACAGGTTGTTCTGGAGCAATTTCTTCTTTTCCTTATAATGAAGGTTTTGAATCAGGTTTTGGCGCTTGGACACAAGGTAGTGGTGACGACTTTAATTGGACTAGAAGAAGTGGGTCTACTCCGTCAAGTAACACTGGACCATCTAGTGCAAGTGAAGGATCACAATATGTATTCATGGAGTCTTCAGCACCAAATTATTCTACTAAACGTGCCTTATTAGTATCGCCTTGTTTTAATTTATCTGGAATTAATAACGGAAGCTTTAGCTTTAAATATCATATGTATGGTACATCTGCAATGGGAAGTTTAAGTTTGGCTATTAGTACTAACAATGGATCAACTTGGTCAACAATTTGGACACGATCTGGTAATCAAGGTAATTCTTGGTTAGATGCAAATGTAGATTTGTCTTCTTACTCAGGAAATTCAGTAAAATTAAGATTTGATGGGACAACAGGTACAACTTGGCAAGGTGATATGGCAGTAGACGCTGTAAGTTTAACCAATGGATCTGCAGATAAGTGTGCAGGAGTTGCAGAATATAATGGTAGCCAATCTTACTCAGTGGGAGATCAAGTAACCTATTTAGGTAATTTATATGAAAGAACAGCAAGTGGATGGACTAATCTAGGTGCTTGCGGAACAGCAAGAACATCTAACGAAGGGTTTGTACAACATTTAGGAGTAGAAATTTCTATATATCCAAACCCAGTAAAAGGAGATGCCTTATTTGTTAAAACTAATATAGAGAATCTACCATTTACGGTAATTAATATGATAGGACAACAAGTAGTTAAAGGTGTTACAACATCAAATGGTATTAATGTAAGTAAGCTTGAAGCTGGATTATATTTAATACAATTTGAAGTAAATGATACTATTGAAACAAGAAAATTTATAAAGCAATAACAATTAGTCTTAATTAATCAATCATTTTTTTATTGCTAAAAGCCTCAACGAAAGTTGAGGCTTTTTATTTATATTATACCCTTATGTTTATTTAAATATGAATGATTTCATCATCAGTAAGAATGGAGTCGCCACGTAAACGTAAAAATATTTGTGCTACTGCAATGGTGTCTTTTTCGCAATAAATAATAATACGATCAATGTCATTGTCTTCATAGTAAGTTTTATAAACTTCGCTACCATCAATATCATCTTTTGGACTAGGAATACCCAAAACGTTAGTCATTAACTTTAATGATGTATACGTTTTGTAGTCACCAAACTTCCATAATTCCATGGTGTCTAAGTGCGGAATTTCCCAAGGTTTTTTACCAAAAAGATTTAATTTATAAGGTAATTCTATGTTATGAATAATCAAACGTCTAGCGATGTATGGAAAGTCAAACTCCTTACCGTTATGTGCACAAAGTAAATGCTTTGTTTGACTAAAATGAGAAATTAAAAGGTTTTTAAATTCGACTAAAAGTTTACGTTCTTCTCCATAAAAGGATGTTGTTCTAAACAGGCGTGTGTCGCCTTTAATGGTAAAATATCCAACCGAAATACATACTATTTTGCCAAACTCAGCCCAAATACCAGCACGATCGTAAAACTCTTCTGCTGTAAACTCTTCCTTGCGTTGGTAACGTGATTTAGCGTCCCAAAGATCTTGCTTAGTTTTGTCTAAATCTGAAAAATATTGTGTTTCCGGAACGGTTTCTATGTCTAGAAATAAGATGTTTTCAAGGTTGAGTTTGGTTATCATTAGTGGTCAATCTTTAGCGTTTATTGGTGCAATTTTAGCGTCATCAATGATTTCGATTGCTTTTTCAATCAATTCATCACGTTCTTCTATTAGTCCTTTAATCGTTGGTTTTACCTCAATATCTGGTACGATTCCAACACGTTGGGTTGGAGTGCCATCAGGATAATATACGCCAATTCCAGAAATCATAGTTTTTAATCCTCCTGGAAGATAAATTGTAGATACATTACCATCTGCTCCAGCTGTTGTGCTACCTATTATAGATACATTATCTCCTGCTCTAAATGCCATAGCTGTATATTCAGCTGCGCTCTGAGATATTTCGTTTACTAATACTATTACTTTACCTTGATATGTTTTTCCTTTTGACGGAATGTATAAATTGTCACCAAACGTGAATTCTCCAGGATAATCTATATTACCTGTTGTAAATTTAACAAAAGGTGTTTTAGATGAGGTAAAGAAGCTACCTAAGGTAAAAGGCATAAAGGCAGATGGATAGTTTCTAATGTCTACAATAATCCCTTTGGTGTTTTTTAATTCTTTTTTTATTTTATTCACGTCCTCATCTTTAATGTTTTTAAGTGAAACATATCCAATGTTATTTTTAAGTAGTCTATAACTACTAATGTTTTCTTCTTTTGTGTACCATTTGTAAAAGTCCTTAATGTCTTTTTTGTTGTATACAGGTATTGTTTTAATTAATTTGATACCATTGTCTTCTACCTCAATATCTAAGCTATTGCTTGTAGTACGTAATAAATTAAAACTAATATCTCTTAAACGAGTTGGCTGGTTTGACGCTGGATAAAAATCTTGATTATCTGTAACGATGTCTTCAACTTTTTTTCCGTTAATACGCGTAATAATATCTCCTATTTTTAAACCGTTTCTAGGACTGTCTTCATTATAAAAGTTGTCTATAACCAGCTTGTTTTCAATAAATGAAACATGGAAATTTGGATAGTTGTCACCAAGTATTTCGTTAATTTTATCTTTTCCTCTCCAAAGATTAGCATGAGTGTCTTTAATGTCTGCAATCATCTTTAAAGCTGCTAATTCATATTCTAATTCGTTTTTAGCATTAATAAATGGTGGAATATTTTCTTTTAAACTTTCATTCCAGTCTTTATCCATTATATGTTTATAAGGAAAAAAATAATTAATCATATTCCAGTATTTATAAACCGATAATAATCTAAAACCATCATCTGGATATGGCATGTTAGCATAGGGATTTTCATTTTTAAACTCTGGATTTCCAACACCGCGAACCATATCAATATAATAATGGTTACCTTGGTGTCTGTTTTGGGTAATAAACTGTAGTTTGTTAATTAAATCTTTAGATAAATTACCATCTGTAATCCAACTTAAATTAGGTTTTAAAACAGCATTTTCGTCTAATGGTTTACATTTTTTACAGATTTTTACAGTTCCTAAATTATCTATCCAATTACTAAGGATTTTATCTCGATCTGTATTAGATTTAGCTTTTTGATAATCTGGTAATATTCTAAATAATTCGTAATCCCAATTAAAATTTCCTTTTCCAACTTCTGGATGGTAGTATTTTAAGAAACCCCAAATGCGTCCCAGAAGCGTTAAATTTTCTATTTGGTTTTTTTGAGATAAATCTATTGTGATTTTAGAACCTTTATCAAATTCTTTGTCCAATTCTTTCTCAGGAGCTTGATCCAGTGGTTTACCATCAACTGTTATTTTAAAATTATCTACCCATATTTTTCCTGTTCCAACTATTAAACCACCAAAGGAAATAGATGTTGCATTGTTATTAGTCTTTAATTCTACTTCGTGTTTTTTCCAATCTGTAGTACCTTGGACCTTTCTTGATTCCATGTTATCAATACTTATATCTGGATCAATACGCATCCATAAACCAGCCCAACCATTAACTATATTTTCAGTTTTTAAATAGCCAGTTAGCTTTATTTTTTTTCCTCCAAAATCTGCAGGAATAGTATATGTTAAAACTCGAAATTCATCAGTATTACCATTACCCTCTATGGACGCAGATGTTACTCCGTTTTGAGAAATTGCGGTGTCATAAACAATATTATATTCTTTGTTTCCAAAGGAAGACCATCCAACAGCCTCTTTCTCTTTCAGGATTTCAAAGTCAAAATTTAATGAGTCTTGTGCATACATACTGTTACACAATAAGAGTACATAAAATGTAAAAATTAGTTTTTTCATGGTTGATTAGTTTACTCAAAAAAATGAATAAATTAAAAGCGTATTAACTAACACTATGTTAAATAACAAAATATTAAGGTTTCATATTTAGCATTTTATAAGCTTCATCAATGTATAAAGCAATATCATTAGTAAATACACCAACACCAGCATCTGGAGATTTTTGATGTCCTAAACGTACAATTATAACATTGTCTTCTGGTTGTACAATTACATATTGTCCTAAATGTCCACGCATCATGAAAAAGTCTTTACCAATCTGGTTTTTTAACCACCAACCATAGCCATATTCTGGACTAGCTGCAAAACGAGGTTTTAAGGATTTAGCAACAAAAGCAGAATCTAGAATTTGTTGTCCATTCCATTTTCCATGGTCTTTGTATAGTTTACCAAATCTTGCAAAATCTTTAGCGTTACTAGCTATACAGCAATAGGCTTTTACTAAATCGTGTGTTTCACTATCGACTTGCCATAAGGTTTCGTTTTCACTACCTAATGGTTTCCAAAAGCTTTCGGTTAAATAATCGTACATTTTTTTACCTGTTGCTTTTTCAATAACCATTGCTAACATTTGTGTGTCTCCACTAGCATATTTAAAAGCTTGACCAGGTTGGTCTACAACTTTTAAACCATTCATAACTTTAGCTAAGTCATCGTCAAAATAAGCACGTGTAGTGATAGATAAAGGCGAATAGTATGCTTCATCCCAATTGGTACCAGAGGACATGCTAGACAAATCTCCAACAGTCATTTTTGCTGCTTCGCCATCACAAAATGCTGGTAAAAAGTCACAAACTGGCTGATCTAAACTTTTAATGTAACCTTCCATTATCGCTTTTCCCATAAGCCCAGAGACATAACTTTTAGCCATAGAAAATGAGTTAGATTTAGAGTCTTTGTTGTAACCATCATAGTAGTTTTCAAACCAGATACTATCGTTTTTTATAATAACGTATGCTATTGTTCCCCAATCTTTATTGGCTTTTTGCAATGTTTCGGTTTCTGTTACTGTATTGTATTTAATATGATTAGGCCAAGGTTGAGGTGTTCCATTTTTAACCTCTTGGTTATCAAATTTTTTGTAGTCATCTAAAAAGGCGGTTGTATAACCACGCATGTAAATGGTACGTACAGCTTTAATTAAGTAGTCTGTGTCTGTTATGTAAAGGGTTGCGATTAGTAATCCAAAAAGAACTACAAGTACTTTAAGAAGCTTTTTTAAGAATTTCATTTATTTTATTAGTTTAGATTTTAAATATAATAAAATTATGAATCAAAATTTATTATTTGCTAAGTCTTAGCGCAAGCTTTTTCTTGTAGTATGCTTTTTGCGCGATGTATAGCGTTTTGGAAAATTCTGCAATAACTTCAGCTTTGGTATTTACCAATTGCATTGTTTTGATAATATCAACTTGTTGTTTTGTTTTTAATTGATTTTTTAAGGCTTCGATTTCTTCTTTAGTAAAAACAAACTCACCATAAATAGTGCTTTTACCAGGTCGTTTATATTTAGCAGTAACTGCTTTATCCCAAACGACATAGTCGTCACCTAAAATTTGAATAAGTTGTATCATGTAAATAGGGTCTGTTGCAGATAGCATGCTACCACCAAACATAGATCCAGCGTAATTACGATTTTTATAATTAAGTTTTAATCGTATTTTGACGTAGTGTAAATCGTCGCTAACCTCTGTAAGTCTTGCGGTTGTTCGTCTATACATTGGTGACCAGTTAAAACCGTATTTATATATTGTTGCTGGTTTAACAAAACGCGTTAAAAATTGGGTTACTACTTTGTACATTAAAATAAAGATTGCTGTTTATATGGGCTTTCATGATCTAACAACCATTGTTTGCGGTGTAAACCTCCTGCATATCCTGTTAAGCTTCCGTCTGTACCTATAACCCTATGACATGGTATTATAATCCATAATGGATTTTTACCATTAGCGTTAGCAACAGCTCTGATTGCTTTTACATCGCCTAGTTGTTTTGAAAGTTGAAGATAAGATGTGGTTTTGCCAAACGGAATGTTTAGTAAGGCTTCCCAAACCTTGTTTTGAAAAGCGGTACCTTTTGGGTTTAGCTTTAAGCTGAATTGTTCTCGTGAACCTTCAAAATATTGGTTAAGTTGAAGTACGCAGTCATTTAAAACCTTGGGTATTTTTACAGAAACTTGTTCTTCTGAATTTAAAACGATTACTGATGCAATACCATTAACATCACCTGTTATTTTAGTAAAACCTAAAGGCGATTTGATAATGCATGTGTCCATGTATTATTCAGGATTATTTTCGTCTATGATACCTAATTTTTTTGCACGCGCTTCCCAGCTTTTTCTTGCTAAGTTTTGTAGGTCACTAACATTATCGCTTTCGTCCATAATTTCCATACCTAAAAGTGTTTCTATGACATCTTCCATAGTAACAATTCCGCTAACAGATCCATACTCGTCTACCACTAAAGCCATATGATTTCTAGTTTCTACAAGTTGTTCAAAAAGTGTTGGAATAGGTAAGTTACGATCTACGATAATAATGTCTCTTTTTAATTCGACTAACTTTTTAGATCCATTGCCTAAAGCCATTTCTTTAAAAATTTCGTCTTTTAAAACTAATCCTTTAATATTATCTTCTGTTTTAGAATACACAGGAATTCTTGAAAAACGAAGGTTCATATTTCTATTAAAAAAGTCTTCCACAGTTGTGGTTTCATTTTCAGATTGCATTACAGTACGAGGTGTCATTACGTTTTTAGCAAAAACCTCTTTAAATGTTAACAGGTTTTTTATAATCCTACTTTCGTTACCCTCAAAAACACCTTCTTCATGAGCCATATCTGCCATAACCAAAAACCCTTCGCGACTTAGTACGCTACCATGACCTTTACCACCAATTAACTTTGTTGTAAGTTGCATTAACCATAGTAATCCAGTCCATTTTAATGGGAAAATTAAAATATTAAGTGCTGTTGTTGTAAAACCAGCTAAACTTTTCCAATAGGTTGCACCAATTGTTTTTGGAATAATCTCTGAAGCGACTAATATTAAAATAGTCATAACTGCAGACACTACAAATACTCCGTATCCATCACCATTTCCGTAAAGTCCTTCTGCCTCTTTCCCGACTAAAATTGCACCAACAGTGTGTGCGATTGTATTTAGTGTTAAAATAGCAATTAAAGGTCGATCTACATCTTTTTTAAGATTTTCTAAATTTGTTGCAAACGCTTTACCTTCTTGCTTTTTTAGGTTAATAAATGTTGGAGTAACACTTAGTAAAACAGCTTCTAGAATAGAGCATAAAAACGAAAAAAATATTGATATAACTCCGTAAAATAGTAATAATCCCATGGATAGATTTTTGATTAATGTACTGCGAATTTACGATATTAATTTTACAATATCTTTAGCAAAATAACTAGCAATTACATCTGCACCAGCACGTTTGATAGCTGTAACTTGTTCCATCATAACTGCATCGTGGTCTAGCCAACCTTTTTCGGCAGCAGCTTTAAGCATTGCATATTCTCCAGAGACTTGATATACAGCAACAGGTACGTCAACTTCGTTTTTAATTTCTCGGACAATATCTAAGTAGCATAATCCTGGTTTTACCATTACAATATCTGCACCTTCATCTATATCCATTTCGGTTTCGCGTAGCGCTTCAAAACGATTAGCATAATCCATTTGGTAGGTTTTTTTATCCTTCGGAATATCTTGTGCATCCACAGGAGCTGAGTCTAAAGCATCACGGAAAGGACCATAAAAAGCTGAGGCATATTTAGCTGAATAGCTCATAATCCCTGTGTCTGTAAATCCTTCGTCTTCCAAAGCTTCGCGAATGGCTAGTATACGACCATCCATCATGTCACTTGGTGCAACAAAATTTGCTCCAGCTTGAGCGTGTGATACACTCATGTCTGCTAAAACGTCTACAGTGTCGTCATTGACAACTATTCCGTTTTCAATAATTCCGTCATGTCCATAAACTGAATAAGGATCCAATGCTACATCTGTCATCACTAGCATGTCAGGACAAGCATTTTTAACTGTTTTTATGGCACGTTGCATTAATCCATCAGGATTAATAGCTTCTGTCCCTTTATTGTCTTTTAAATGGTCCGGAACTTTTACAAATAGTAATACCGATTTTAAACCTAGTTTCCACAGCTCTTTAACTTCGGCTTGTAATAAATCTAAGCTGTAACGATAGTAATTTGGCATAGAAGCAATTTCTTCCTTAACACCTTTTCCTTCGACAATAAAAAGAGGTACTAAAAAATCGTTTGAAGAGATTATTGTTTCTCGTACCAAGCTTCTAATGGCTTCGTTTGTTCTTAATCGTCTATTTCTTTTAATTGGATACATAATTATATTAGTTTTTGGCATAACCTAAGTAATACCATTTGTTGTTTTCTCTTATGAAGGCAGAGTTTTCATGTATTACATCAACGTTTCCGTTGTCATAAAAATAGGCATTAAACATTACTGTACCCTCTTCATTATTACTTAAACCTTCAGTTGTATTTAAAATCTCAAGTTTTATCCACTCTACAGATTTAGCCCATTTTACAATTGCTTTTTTTTCTGAAATTGGTCTAGTAGAAATATGGTGTGTTTGCATTAAATAATCGCCATTTGCTAATACAAATGCGCTATATCTTGAGCGCATTAATTGCTCTGCTGTTTCGGTTTTTCCATTATTTAAATGAAACACTTCACAACAGTTTTTATAACTCTTAGTATTTCCGCAGTAGCAATCCATTTTAGACCCAATCTTTAGGGTTTTGCAATATTTTAATTAACCTTTCCTCTTCGCTACCAGCTTCTGGATGATGGTCATAAACCCATTGCACATGTGGCGGAAGACTCATTAAAATACTTTCTATACGTCCATTTGTTTTTAAACCAAAAAGGGTTCCTTTATCATGTACTAAGTTGAACTCAACATAACGTCCACGTCTTATTTCTTGCCAATCACGTTGTGCTTTGGTATAATCTAAATCTTTTCTTTTTGCTACAATAGGTACATAGGCATCTAGGAAACTATCACCAACTTCTGTTACAAAATCGTACCAATTTTGCATATTCATGTCTTCTGAAGCTTTACAGTAATCAAAAAACAAGCCTCCAATACCACGACCTTCATTACGATGTGTATTATGAAAATACTCGTCACAACGTGCTTTATATTTTGGATAAAATTCTGCATTGTGTTTATCGCAAGCTGTTTTACATGTTTGATGGAAGTGTGTTGCATCCTCATCAAATAAGTAATAAGGTGTTAGGTCTTGTCCTCCTCCAAACCATTGGTCTACAATATTACCGTCTTTGTCATACATTTCAAAATAACGCCAATTTGCGTGTACAGTAGGTACCATTGGATTTTTTGGATGTAAAACTAGACTTAATCCACAAGCAAAAAAATCGGCATCTTCAACACCAAAATATTTTTGCATGCTGTCAGGTAATTTACCGTGTACACCAGAAATATTAACACCACCTTTTTCAAAAACATTTCCGTTTTCTATAACTCGTGTGCGTCCTCCACCACCTTCTGGTCGTTTCCAAATGTCTTCTTGGAAAGTTGCTTTGCCATCTATTTTTTCTAATCCAGCAGTTATGCTGTCTTGTAATTGATGTATGTATTCAAAAAATTTATCTTTCATTATATAATTCGTATAACTCCATATCAAGCGGGTTTTCACCAATTGGAGTAAATTCGTTTTTTAAGGTTTTAATCCATTTAAAATTAGTGTTATTTGCCACTTTAACACTGCTAATATTGTCTTTATATACAATGATTTGTAGTGTGCTTAGATCTAAATTTTTAAAGGCGTAAGATGATAATGCAGCAACAGACTTTGTGATTAGTCCTTTGCCTTGAAAGTTGTAATCAATGCAATAGGCAAACTCACCCTGTTTGATGTGATGGTCGATTTCTTTTATATAAATTAGTCCTGCTAAAGTTCTGGTTTCGCTAGATTTTAAAGTGAATAAAAACTCTTCTTTATTATTATATTGTTTTACTTTTTTATCTACAAATAGTTGTGATAAAGTAGGTGTTAGGTTTTGTTGTAATGTTTTAGGAAAATAACGTTTTAATCTGTCTTGATTGGTAACCATGAAATCGCAAATTTTCCATGCATCTCCATTGTGTATGGGATTGATTTCAAAATTATCAAAAGTTGCAATCATTAGATTATGTTTTGATTTTCGGGTTTAAGACGTTTTACAGTGCTGATTGTTCCTGCTGTTACACTTAAGGGTAGTACTAAAATTACACCAATTATTGGAATAAATAAAAACAGGATAAAAACTAGTCCGTTACCTATAGCTAGTCTACGATTAGCTCTAACAAATTTTACACTGTCTTTGTAATTAAAATGACGCTCCAAGGTGTAATCCATATTACCAAAACCAGCATAATAGGATTGTATGATTATTAATAATGCTGTAGAAAAGATATTAATTACAGGAATAAATTTAAGAAGTAAAATTGGAATGGTAATTAGTAGCTCGCGACCTAAATTTCTGATGTTAATTCTAATCCCACGCCAAAGTTGCTCTTGAAACGATGTTTTTCTGTGATTGTGTTTAACTATACCAGTTAAATGCGTTTCTATTTTTTCTGACACAGGACTCATAAATGGAGCCGATAATGCCATAATAATGTGTTTGTAAAGGATTATGCCTAATGCTATAATAATTATAGCTCCAAGGACTGTAGATATAGTTGTAAAGGTTTGTTTACCCCATTCCCAAAACCAAATTTTTGCGATAAACTGTCCAATATTATCGGATAGTCCATAAGCAGTAAAACCAATGATAGTTGCAGTTAGAATACTAATAACAATAGGAATAAAAAAATACTTCCAAAGTTTAAGTTTTGAAATTAATGCAAATGCACCAGAGTATCCGTTTATTCCTTTTATTATGTTTTGTATCATTTTTATACTGCGATATCTTCTTTTATAACATTTGGTTTTTCTTGTTGTCTTTGTCTTGACCAGATGGCTAATCCAAAAGTTAAAACACCTAGACGACCAATAAACATTAAAGCAATAATTATCAATTTACCACCTGTATTTAAGTCTCCTGTAATACCTGTACTTAAACCTACAGTACCAAGTGCAGATGAAACTTCAAACAGGATTTCTTCAAATTTAAAATCGTTAGTTAAAGTTATTAAAAAAGTTCCGATAAGTATTATGATTGTGTAAAAGATAAAAGCAGAGGTGGCAATGTATAATCTTTCAAAAGGAATTTGTCTCCCTAAAAAAGTTACAGTTTTACTTCCAGTTAGTCTACTTTTCATGACTGCAAAAACAGCAGTTAGTGTTGTGATTTTAATTCCTCCAGCTGTTCCAGATGGTGAGGCTCCAATGTACATTAAAAAGATGCAAATTAACATCATTGCCTGAGTAAAATATCCAAAATCTACAGTGTTAAACCCTACTGTGGTCATGGCTGACATACATTGAAAAAAGGCAGCTATAAATCTTGAATCAGAATGGTAATTGACTATAGATGGTTCAAAATAAAAAAATGCTGTACCAAAAGTAAGTAGCATTAAAAATCCGTAGATAATTATTTTTGTTGTAAAACTAACTTTGTGTGATTTGTTTTTTATTTTTAATCCAAAATCTGTAATAACAATAAAACCTAATGATCCACAAATAGCTAACATTGAGATTATAAAATTGACAAAATTATTGTCAACATAGTCCATAAAACTATTGTTAAATAAACTAAAGCCTGCTGTGCAAAAGGAGCTTATGCTATGAAAAACAGATGACCAAATAGCCTCAAAGGTTGGCATGCCTTGTGCTTTAAAAGCTATAAAAAACAGAATAGCACCTATTGACTCCATTATTAGTGTAAATAACACTACAGATTTTAAAAATTCTGTAATTTTAATTGTGTTAGGTAATGTGAATTCTGTGGATAATATTTTTTTATGCCATAGGGTTATTTTTCTGGTAGTGGATAAAATCATATAGGTGGTAAAGGATAAATATCCAATACCACCTAATTGAACCAGGACCATTATTATAAATTGTCCAAAAATATTATAGGTGTCAAAAATTGAAACTGTAACCAATCCTGTAGTTGATACAGCAGAAGTAGCAATAAACAAATGGTCTAAAATAGAAGCGCTTTGTTTTTGAAATATTGGCAAACAGAGTAATATGAAACCTAGAGCAATATAAGTTAGAAAACCGTAAAATAAATTTTGTTGAGGTGTCCAACTTTTTTTAACTAAAGCATATTTTTTTGTTGTTTGGTTAAATGAAAGTTTCATTTTTAATCCGCTTTATACTCTTTTACAGCGTCTATAAATGCTTTAGCATTTTCTAATGGTATGTTTGGTAAAATACCATGACCAAGGTTTACAATGTATTTATCTTTACCAAAATCGTTTATCATTTGGTGTACCATTTTTTTAATTTCTGCAGGAGGAGAGAATAATCTAGTAGGATCAAAATTTCCTTGAAGTGTGATGTTTCCTCCAGTTAAATAACGTGCATTTTTAGCAGAACATGTCCAGTCTACACCTAAAGCAGATGCTCCAGATTTAGACATTTCTTCTAATGCAAACCAACAACCTTTACCAAATGCAATAACAGGTGTTTCGTCCTTTAATGCATCTATTATTTGTTGAATGTATTGCCAAGAAAACTCTTGGTAATCTACGGGAGATAACATGCCTCCCCAAGAATCAAATACTTGTACAGCATTAACACCTGCTTTTACTTTTTCTTTTAAGTAAGCAATCGTTGTATCTGTTATTTTTTGTAATAATTGGTGTGCAGCGATAGGATTTGTAAAACAAAACTCTTTTGCTTTATCAAAGTTTTTAGAGCCTTGACCTTGCACGCAATAGCATAAGATAGTCCAAGGCGAACCTGCAAAACCTATTAATGGTACTTCATTGTTAAGTTTCTCTTTTGTGGCTTTTATAGCTTCGTAAACATAGTTTAAAGCTTCCTTTGTGTCAGGTACTATAACATTATCTACGTCTTTTTGCGTACGAATTGGATTTGGTAAATAAGGACCAAAATTAGGTTTCATTTGTACCTCAATATTCATAGCTTGAGGAATTACTAAAATATCACTAAATAAAATAGCAGCGTCCATACCGTAACGACGGATTGGTTGTACAGTGATTTCGCTAGCTAATTCTGGCGTTTGACAACGTGTAAAAAAATCATATTTAGCCTTTATTTCCATAAATTCTGGAAGGTAACGACCTGCTTGACGCATCATCCAAACTGGTGGACGCTCTACTGTTTCTCCTTTTAATGCTCTTAAAAATAAATCGTTTTTCAACATATCCTTGTGTCCTTTCCGCGTAGACGGAAAATCTTTTAAATTATTATTACTTGATACTTTATGTTGTCCTTTTGGCGGACTATGACATGTAATGTTGGTTTACTAACTCTATTACACTTTCTACCGTTGGTACTTTTGCTATACGTACATCTTTAAAATGTTTGCTTGCTTCTTTAGCGGTAGTTTCGCCAATACAAAAAGCAATACCATTAGCATCATTTTCTTTTTTATAACTTTGTACTGTTGATGGGCTGTAAAACATAACACCTTCAACACTTTCTGGAAGACTGATGCTATCTAGCTTGGTTTGATAAGCTTCAACCTCGTTAACTGTGATATTGTTTTCTTTTAAAATTGATGGTAAATCATCTAATCTTAAGTCGCTACAAAAATAAGTTACTTCTGTGCCTTCAATAAAATCTACTAAATATTGCGCTAGTTTTTTTGCGTTTTTTTCAGTGTGAGTGACTTTACCAATACGCTTTTCAATCATTTTTTTGGTACGACGACCTACACAGTATATGTTTTTAAACTGAAGCTCTATGGCAGAATAATTATTTAATAATGCTTCAATAGCATTTTGGCTAGTTATAACTACGTTTTTTATTTCGTTTTTAACAAATCTTGGGTGTATTCTATTTAAACTAATCTTTACAAAATCAGAGCTTTCTGCTTTTACTTTTTCGTTAAATAAAAAGCGTTGATCTTCAGTTAATGATTTGGTAGAATATATGTTTGTTGGTATATGAGACTCTTTAAGCTCGTCCATTAAACGGTTACCACCACGATCTAAAATGTAATTGGCGCACCACTCTGCAATATCATGATGTTCTCCTACTGCTTTAACGCGTTTAACCTGTATTTTTTTAGTTCCGTCTTTGCTTAAAAGTATCCCTTCAAAAGTTAGTTCTTCATCTTTAATAAAAGCTAAAGCACCAATTGGAGCAGTGCAACCACCTTCAAGTTTGTTTAAAAAAGCACGTTCTATTTTGGTGCAAATCTCAGTTTCTTGATGATTTATTTCTGATAAGATTGCTAGGGTTTCTTCATCGTCAGCCAAAGCAGCAATCATTATTGCACCTTGTGCAGGCGCAGGAATCATCCAATCTAAATTAACAGCGTCTTCTGGTCTTAAGTCTAAACGACCAATACCTGCAGCAGCAAAAATAGCTCCATTCCAATCGCTATCTTCTAGTTTTTGTAATCTAGTGTTTACATTTCCTCTTAAATCTACTAAGGTGTGTGTTGGAAAACGGTTTAACCATTGTGCACGTCTACGTAAACTTCCGGTTGCTATGGTTGCCTCTCTTGACCCTAAAAACTCTTCGTTGTTTTTAAAGACTAAAGTGTCCCTAACATTACCACGTTTTAATACTGCAGCTTGTACAATGCCATTTGGCAGCAGTGTTGGTACATCTTTTAAGGAATGTACTGCAATATCAATATCTCCATTTAGCATGGCAATATCTAAAGTACGTGTAAAAATTCCTGTAATACCTAACTCGTAAAGTGGTTTGTCAAGTACGATGTCTCCTGTAGATTTTATAGGGACTAATACAGTTTGATGACCTAATGCTTGTAATTGACTTTGTACTGCTTTTGCTTGATATAAAGCTAACTCGCTATCACGAGTTCCGATTCTAATTATTTTAGACATGCTTTGCGGTGTTTTCTAATTGAAACACTTTTTTTATTAATTCCAAACTTTCGTCTGTTGAGAAAGCATCATCTTTTAGATGATGAGCGAAATGATTGGTTATTTTTTGAATAATTTTATTACTTATAATTTCGGCTTGTTCTTCGTTAAAGTTAGCCATTTTTTTGCGTTGCGTATCTAACTCGGCATTTTTAAAACCTTGTAGTTTATGTTTTAATGCCTTGATTGTTGGTGCAAATTTTCTAGTTTCTAACCAACCTATAAAGTCAGCTTTGATGTCTTCTATAATACTTTCTGCTAATGGTATTTGAAGTTTTCTGCGCTCTAAAGTCTCATCGGTAATTTGCGATAAATCGTCTAAATGTATACGTTTTACGTTAGGTAAATCTGTTACGTTTTCGTCTACATTTTTAGGAATAGATAAATCTAAAATTAATAAGTCTTTTTTAGATTGAATTAGTTGTTTATCAACCGTTGGGTTTTGTGCTCCAGTAGCTACAATTAAAATGTCAGCTTCATTTATTTCTTCTTGTAGGTTGGCATAATCCTTAACCACTAAATTAAATTTACCAGCAACAGCTTCTGCTTTTCCTTTGGTACGATTTATTAATGTGATTTGCTCGTTTTTAGTATGCTTAACTAAATTTTCGCAGGTGTTACGTCCAATTTTACCAGTACCAAACAATAGTATGTTTTTGTTGGTTACGTCTTCAATAGTATTTAAAATGTATTGAACAGAAGCAAAAGATACGCTTGTTGCACCAGAAGAAATTTCGGTTTCGGTTTTAATGCGTTTGCTTGCTTGAATTACAGAGTTTACTAAACGCTCAATAAAAGGGTTTAGTAAGCCATGTTTTTTAGATTCGATAGTACTTTTTTTAAGCTGTCCAATTATTTCAAAATCTCCTAAAATTTGGCTGTCTAATCCAGAACCAACTCTAAATAAATGCGAAATAGCTTCTTTGCCTTTATAGATATATGCAAATTTTTGGAACTCTTCAACAGTTCCTTTTGTGTTATCGCACAATAGTTGAATTAATTGATATGGGTGTTCTGCAAAACCGTAAATTTCTGTACGATTGCAAGTTGACGTTACGATTAGGCTTTCTACTCCGTTTGATCTAGCTTGGTTTAAAAGGGCTTCTTTAGAAGATTCATCTAAACTAAAATGACCTCTAATTTCTGCATCTGCCTTTTTATAACTTAAACCTAACGCGTAAAAATATGTGCCTGTTGACATGTGATAGTGCTCCATTTACCTGACTGGGACTTTATTGTTAGCAAATTTATGTTGTATATTATTTAAAAAGTAACGCTAAAAGAACTTTTAATAACGATTGTGGTTTTTTAATCGTTATTTTAACGTAACAATGATATTTATCATATTTTTGTAGTGAAATCAATGGTTTTAAAGCTTGTTGTTTAGAATCAATCTAAATAAAATAATTTTATGGCACTTATTAAAGATCTTAAAAATGTCGCTGAAGGTTCGTTTAACGAAACACAGGTTGATCAGGATGTTTTTGTTTTAACTTATCAAAATGAAACGTCTAATAATCAGATTGTTGAGCGCTTTATTGATAGTGGTTTTATTCAATTTCATTTTTGTTTAAAGGGTAATAGTGACTTTATATTTAACAATGGTAACTACGTTTTAAATATTGCTGAAGAAACCTCATTGCTGCTTTATAATCCGCAAAAAGACTTGCCAATTAATCTACATGTAAAGCCTGATTGTTGGTTGGTTTCTGTTTTAATATCTATAAAAAAGTTTCATGGTTTGTTTTCTCAAGAAGCCGATTATATCACGTTTTTAAGTAGTGATAATAAGGATAAAAAATATTACAAGGATGGAAAGATTTCGCCATCTATGGCTATTGCATTAAATCAAATTATTAATTATAACTTAAACTCATCTATTAAAACCTTGTATTTTAAAGGAAAAGCATATGAGTTACTTAGCTTGTATTTTAATAGAGGAGAGGATGCTAATATTGATCAGTGTCCCTTTTTAGTAGATGAATCTAATGTTGCTAAAATTAAGCAAGCCAAAGATATTGTAATTGCTAGAATGGCAGAGCCACCAACTTTACAAGAATTGTCTGAAGAAATAAATTTATCGCTTAAAAAATTAAAAGAAGGTTTTAAGCAGATTTATGGAGACTCTGTTTTTAGTTTTTTGTTTGATTATAAAATGGAGGTTGCAAGAAAGCTTTTAGAGACAGGTTCGCACAATGTTAACGAGGTTGGTTTGCGTGTTGGATATAGTACGGCTAGCCATTTTATCGCTGCTTTTAAAAAAAAGTATGGGATTACTCCTAAAAAGTATATACAGTCCATATAACAAAAAGCGCTTAATTTATTAAGCGCTTTTTGTTTGTTTAGTAACCACTATCGTCCAGTCGTCTTCGGTTTTTATGGATAACTAGGTCTAAAACATCTTTCATTAATTTATCTTCTTCCTCGTTTTGATCGATATAATTACCACTGTAACCAGAGTCGTAATAGACTTCAGTCTGGAGCCTGTCTTTTGTTTTAGATTTTAAAAAGCCTGCATAATATAAACGTTTGGTTTCATCCTTATCCTCTTTTTGTACTAACATATAAAAATACATGTCTCCCTCTTGATCGTCGTCTGTTTTAAAGGTTTTTTTGCCTAAAAAATAAATAGAATCTCTTTCTTTTTCGATAGTTGTGTTTCCAAACAAACTAGATTTAGCATACATTTCTTGACTAATTTTTTCTGTTAGATACTGTTTGTATAGCTTTTTACGATACATTTTGTCTACTAAGTTGGCTTGGTTTTTATAGTCGTCTATTGTTTTTTCTTTTAATTTTTCTGGTATTGCTTCTCCAGTTTCTTCTAATAATACATAATATGTTGTAAGTGCAGTAACATTGTCGCTATCTAATAGTTTGTTGAAAAAGTTTTTAGCTTCGGCTTCTTTTCTAAACGGAAAAATTAATTTTACAAAAGCATATAATGAGCTACTGTAAGATCTATAATTATAACTTGCTTTAGATTTTAAGCTTCGTTTAACTTCTATTTTACCATCTTTTATTAATTGCTTTCTGTATTTTTTATAAGCTTTTGTTTTAATAACACTACTGTCTTTTAATTTTGCTAACAGCTCGTAAATAGGCTCTTTATATTCCTCAATTGATGTGTATTCTAATAGGTCAGGAAAAAGTGTTTTTTTAAGCGCTAACGAGTCGTTATAATTATAAAACATTGAGCTAATAGATCCACTTAAGGGTAGGTCTTTATTAAGTAGATCTAAAAAAGTAGCATAAGATTTTTTTGTTGATTTATTTAAAAGTGACCTTAAAATAGTGTTTTGAATATCAGGTTTAGAGTAAGACTCTTCGTATAAATTATTTAAAAAAGCATCTGTTCTAGGGTCTTCAAGTTTTGCCAATTCTGAAATTAAAAAAGTTTTAAAATCTTCTTTATTATCCGGAAAATCAAAGTTTTTAATCAAATCTATCATAGTACTTGCGTTAGATTTATTAAACTTCACTTTGTTTTTTGCTTTAAATACTATGCTGTCGTTATCACGTAGTGCTTTAAAAAAACGTTCAGTTTTGTCACTAAAAACAGATTCTCCTAACAACGTGTCTAAAGGTTGAAATGTATTATAAAAATTAGCGATAAAAGGTGTTGGTTTTGATAGCGTGTCCGTTAGGCTTTTAATTTCAAATAGAGCACCTTTATTAAGTATGTTTTTTACTAAGATTGCTTTTGCACTTAACGAATCTTTTAAGGTGTACTCATAAACATACTGATTATCTTTTTTATACTTTTTCTTGTCAGAAATATTATATTTTTTGAATCCGTCAATTTTTTCAACAGCTTTTAATTCTGCATCAATTTCATTCCATAGGCTATCTACATTTTTGTACATCTGCAAATCATGAAATTTTAGTTTGCTTATGTATACTTGCTCATTTGATTTTGAATAGTAAGTGGTGCGCTTAGTTTTTTCTTCGTAATCTTTAGGTGTACTATAGCTGTAATAGTCGTATGGAGGCGTTGATTTTGTGTTAGTGACTACAGAAAAATGTAACGATGTGTCAATTATTTTTGTAAACCCTTCCTGATTAATAGGTGTAAATTTAAAGGATTTAAAAAAGTTATCTGCTAGGTCTTTATTAGTACCAATGTAGCCTAATAAAAAGTAGCTTCCGTCTTTTACTATACTTTTTAAGTGGATGTTTTCTAAAGACGTTGAGTCCTTTTTTGCTACACCTTCATAACTGTAATATTTGTTGTTTTTGTACTCTCCTGTAGAATCTTCAATTTCAAAATCTTTGAAAAAGTTGGTGACGATATATTTAGCTTCAAATTTATCTTCTTCAATATAGTAGACATCGTTAAAAGCGACTTCTTTTACAAAATAATAATCGTCTTTTATTTTACCTTGGATTAATTTTTGTCCTGCATTTTGGACGTTATCTGTGGTATGGTATTCTGGAAAATTAACCTTGTATTTATTGTAAGCAGAGGTAAAGGTTGTTAATGTATTTGTTGGTGTTTTAAATTTTATAGATTTAAATATTGGTGCTTCATTTTTTAAAACATACTCTTTTTGACCAGCAAATTTTATCACGACTACTTCTAAAGGTGTTTTGTATATATGATATTTTTGATAGTCACCTTTTTTAGTTTTATTTAAAATACTGATACCTGGATACGGATTGGATAGTATTTCTTTTTTGATAATATCTCCAGGAATATCCTCAAATAAAAAATTATCTAATCTATTTAAAGAAATTTCTTTGTCGTTTGGTAAATAATCAAAAGTATTAAACCTACTAATAGTTAAATACGCACCATTGGTCATGTCTGGAGATATGTAATATTTTTGACCACCATAATAAAACTCATAAAGTTCCGTAAAAGCCTTTAGGGTTAAAAAACCGTCAGGTGTACTTTGTTTTGTAATGCTAGTTGGTGCAATAAATGCTTCAATTTGTTCTTTTTTGGTTTGTGCGACAGTCGTTTGTTTAGATAGTAAAGGTTTTACTGTGTAACCTTTGTCTTCAAGCATTTTTAGCATCCCTTTATTTCCTGGTAAATGTGCAGCGCCAACACCTGCAAATACGGATTGTGATTGCATTAATGAGTCTAAAACATGTACCATATTGGCATTGCGTATGTACAACATGTTTTCTCTAAAATACTCAGTGTTGGAAGCAACTCCGATAGAGTCTAACAAAGCTAAATTGCGATCTCTATAAGTGTTTTCTTGAACTAGATATGGGTTTTCTTTTTCATACAATTTAGTTAACCAAGGGTCTATTTTGTTTTTTCTTGCGTTACGTTGTGCTTTCGATACTAAATAGCGAGACTCTTCAATATCTTCTAAGCTATAAATGGCTTTATTTTTCTTTTTACCAGCTTGATAAATAAACATATCCAAGTAGGTTTCTTCTTCAAAATTATCGGCATAACCATCTTTACGATACAGATAGCCATTAATCATTCTGTTATCAGATCTTATACTACCTCTAATAGCAACTTCCTCTGGATGTTCTATTCCAAAAAGTGTTGAGTAAAAATTTTTGTCATAACTCTGAGAGTAATTTTGAGGAGTTAAAGTCGTTGTCTGGTAATTAAAAGCTAACCAGGTGGAAGGGTCAGACTCTAAAGCAATGCTCTCACTGTTTTCTAAAGCCTTAAAAAAAACATCATCTAGTCTAAAAGCAACTTTTGCACTAACGTGCATTGTGCCATAAATATATGACGATTTAGTTAAATTGTTTCCAGAGATTTCCCAAAGCAAACTTTGATCGTTATTTTGATTTTGTGAAAGAGAGGTAAATGAAATTGCACAGAAAAGTGCAAATATGTAATTTTTCATATATTAATAATATCTACTCGTAAATATATCAAACTTAATTTTAACTGAAAGATTTTGATTATATTATAATAAGCTATAAGTATAATCAACGTCTTAAGTTTATTATATATTTTAAATTAGAGTTGTATTTTTGCATCTGAAAAAGATAACAGATGAAAAAAGGAATACTACTTGTAAATTTAGGGTCACCAGAAAGTCCGACTCCAAAAGATGTTAAAAAATATTTGGGAGAATTTTTAATGGACGAGCGTGTTATAGATGTTCCGCTTTGGGCTAGGACGCTTTTAGTTAAAGGAATAATTTTAAACACTAGACCTAAACAAAGTGCAAAAGCTTACCAGAAAATTTGGTGGGATAATGGGTCACCATTAATTGTGCTTTCAGAGCAGTTACAAGAAAAGGTTCAAGAAAAAGTAGACTTTCCGGTAGCTTTAGCTATGCGTTACGGAAGTATGACTATTAAAAAAGGGCTTCAAGAATTGGTTGATAAAGGTGTGGAAGAAGTCTTTTTAATTCCGTTATATCCTCAATTTGCTATGGCAACTACCGAAACCATTTTGGTGTTAGCAGAGGAGGTTAGACAAGCCAATTTTCCTAATTTAAAAATTGATAGCTTACCGGCTTTTTATAACAAGCCTGATTATATTAAAGTGTTAGCCGAGTCTATTAAAGGTCATTTACAAGGTAAAAATTACGAGCATTTATTATTCTCGTATCATGGTGTTCCAGAGCGACATATTAGAAAAAGCGATATTACTAATGGACATTGTAAAATTGATGGTAGTTGTTGCGAAACCGCAAGTAAAGCACATGAGTTTTGTTATAGACACCAATGTAAAGAGGTTACCAGATTAGTTGGACAATATTTAGGTTTGGAAGTCAATACGTATTCTACCTCGTTTCAATCTAGATTAGGTTTTGATCCATGGTTACAACCTTATACAGATCGTACTATAGAACGTTTAGGTAAACAAGGTATAAAAAATATGGCGATTGTTACACCTGCTTTTGTTAGCGATTGTTTAGAAACTTTAGAAGAAATAGCAATGGAAGGAGAAGAAATTTTTCATGAAGTTGGAGGAGAGGGCTTTACAACAATACCTTGTTTAAATACAGATCAAAATTGGGTAAACTTATTAGCAGATTGGATTAACGATTGGTCTAAAACTGCTGTTAAGGGATAATGCAGACAAGCAAATCTTCAAACTTAGGGACAGAAGCCATAAGCAAACTCTTGATAAAACAAGCAGTGCCTGCATCTATTGGTATTTTGGTAATGTCACTAAATATTTTAGTGGATACTATTTTTGTAGGTCAATGGATTGGGTCTACAGCAATTGCAGCTATAAATGTTGTGCTACCAGTCTCTTTTTTTATTGCTGCCTTAGGGATGAGTATTGGTATTGGAGGTTCTTCAATTATTTCTCGTGCTTTAGGTGCAGACAATAAAGAAAAAGCTTTAAAAACCTTTGGTAATCAAGTCTCTTTAACATTGTTGTTTACTGTAAGTTTTGCTGCTTTTGGGCTTTATTTTGTAGATCAATTAATTCCTGCTTTTGGAGGTAAAGGTGCTATTTTTGATCCAGCAAAAGTGTATTACGAGATTATCCTGTACGGAGTTCCTGTTTTGGGTTTTGTAATGATGGGTAATAGTGTAATACGTGCAGAAGGTAAACCCAAATTTGCAATGTATGCTATGCTAATTCCTTCCGTTGGAAATTTAGTATTAGATTATATTTTTATTGGAGTATTAGATATGGGAATGTCTGGTGCTGCTTGGGCTACAACAGGCTCATATATCGTGTCATTTTTGTTTATTTTCTGGTATTTTTTATCAGATAATTCTGAATTAAAAATAAACGTTTCTCATTTTAAATTACATAAAAAAATAGTTGCCGAAATCGGATCTCTAGGTTTTGTAACCCTATCAAGACAAGCTGTAGTTAGTGTTACTTTTTTACTAGTTAATAATGCGTTGTTTGATTTTGGTGGTGAAACTTCTGTAACAGCCTATGCAATTGTAGGAAGGATGAGTATGTTTGCGTTATTTCCTGTGTTTGGTATTACGCAAGGATTTATTCCTATAGCAGGTTACAATTATGGATCAGAGCAGTATGATCGTGTTAAACAGGTAATTTATGTTGCTATTAAATATGCGACTATTTTAGCAACTATAGTTTTTGCTATTTTAATGTTGTTTCCAGAAGCTATTACTAAATTATTTACAACAGATATACAGGTTTTAAAAGTTACACCAAACAACATGCGTTGGGCTTTTGCTGCCATTCCTATATTAGCAATTCAGTTAATTGGAGCTGCTTATTTTCAGGCAGTAGGGAAGGCTTTACCTGCGTTATTCTTAACATTAACAAGACAGGCTATTTTCTTTATTCCTTTGATGTATATATTACCAATGTATTTTGGCGAATTTGGTATTTGGGTGTCCTTTCCAATTTCGGATATTTTATCTACAATCGTAACCGCTTTCTTTTTACTTAGGGAAGTAAGGCTTAAATTAAATTAATAATTGCCTATATTTAACTAGTTATTTTTAAAAAAAAACTATGGAGTACTATAATTACATTAAATCATTACATCTCATATTTGTAGTCACGTGGTTTGCTGGTTTATTTTATATACCAAGATTATTTGTTTATCAAATAGAAGCATTTTATAAACCCTCTCCAGATAAAGAAATTTTAGGAGATCAGTTAAAGCTTATGGCTAAACGCTTGTGGTTTATTATTACTTGGCCTAGTGCTATATTAGCTACAATTTTTGCAGTTTGGTTATTAATTTTACAACCGTTTTGGTTGCAGCAACCTTGGATGCATGTTAAGTTAACCTTTGTGGTATTGTTATTTTTATATCAATTTCAAACACATATTTACTTTAAACAATTACAAAATGATGTGGTTAAAAAATCTTCAAATTTTATGCGTATGTATAATGAAGGTGCCACATTTATACTTTTTGCAGTTGTCTTTTTAGTAATACTTAAAAGTGCCATAAATTGGATGTTTGGCGTTATAGGTATTTTTGTTTTAGGGGTTTTACTTATGTTAGGCTTTAAGGTTTATAAGCGCATCAGAGAGAAAAATCCAAAAGCTTAATCTAAGCATTGCTAAATCTTATGTTTTTGGTGTGATTATTGTTATATTTAAACAATGAAAATTACTAGACTTTCTTTACGACTTCGCATCTTTTTTGCGATGATTTTTTTGGTCCTTTTGGCATCCATTTTAATTGCATTAGTTGCTGCTTATCAGTATAGCGAAGAAACTCAAGATTACCATAAGTTACGTTTAGAAAGAAAAGAAATTAGCATAAAACGTCACATTAACTTTATTATTAAAGAAACCTCTTTTGAGGTGGTTCCAGAAAAGTTACCCTTAATTTTTAAAGATGAAATCTATAAAATAGCTAACGTACATGGACTTCAGGTTAACTTGTACGATTTAGAAGGGTCCTTGCTAATTTCTTCCAAAGCAGCATTGCCTTATGATATTGCAGAAAAATGCGTAAAAGCGGAAGCGCTTAATACATTATCTAATACCACTACTCATAGATTTGTCGAGTTAAGAGAAGAAAAAGGAGAAAGTTTTAGATCGTCTTATACCTACATTGTCGATGAGAAATTTAAACCATTAGCCATATTAAATTTACCTTATTTAGAAAATGATGACTTTTTATCTAAAGAGTTAAATGAATTTTTTGAGCGTTTGGGATATGCTTACCTTTTAATGTTAATTATAGCAATTGTTTTAGCTTATTTTTTGTCAAAATATATAACTAAAACATTAAAAACTATTAGTGATAAAATGAATCAAACACGTTTAGAAAAACGTAATGAAAAGATAGAAATTGAAAGTACAACAGAAGAAATCTCTACTTTAGTAAAAGCATATAATAGCATGATTGATCAGTTAGAAGAAAGTGCTGTTAAGCTTGCTAAAAGCGAGCGCGAACAAGCTTGGAGAGAAATGGCTAAACAGGTAGCTCATGAGATTAAAAATCCATTAACACCAATGCGTTTAACGGTTCAAAGTTTTCAGCGTAAGTTTAATCCAGAAGATCCAGATATAGTACAAAAATTGGATGAGTATAGTAAAACACTAATACAGCAAATTGATACTATGAGTGCAATTGCAGGTGCTTTTTCTAATTTTGCTAAAATGCCAGCACAACAAAACGAACTACTTGATGTGGTTAAAATTGTAGACTTAGCGTTGGATATTTTTAATGAAGATTATATCCAGTTTGCACCAGAAAAAGACGAAATTATTGCCAAATTTGATCGTACCCAATTAATTAGAGTGATTACCAATTTAGTTAAAAATGCAATACAAGCTATTCCAGATGATAGGATACCTCAAGTTATTGTAAAAGTATTTGAGGATAACAATCGCGTTGTTTTAAATATTTCGGATAATGGAATAGGGATTTCTGATCAAAATAAAGACAAAGTCTTTGAGCCAAAATTTACAACAAAGTCTAGCGGAATGGGTCTTGGTTTGGCAATGGTAAAAAATATAGTAGAAACCTATCAAGGAACAATTACCTTTACATCTGTTAAAGATGTTGGAACAACCTTTACGGTTTCATTTCCAAAAGAATATTAAAACATTTACATATGAATTTCGAAAACATACTTACTAAAACAGCAAACGGAATAACAACTATTACAATTAATAGACCTTCAAAATTAAATGCGTTAAATAAGGCTACTATTACTGAGCTTCATCATGCATTTGATAATGCAAATAAAGACGTAGACACTAAGGTGATTATTATAACCGGAAGCGGAGAAAAAGCATTTGTAGCAGGAGCAGATATTAGCGAGTTTGCAAATTTTACTGTTGAAAATGGTGGTAAATTAGCAGCGCTTGGTCAGGAAATGTTATTTGACTTTGTTCAAAATTTACAAACGCCTGTTATTGCAGCTGTCAATGGTTTTGCGCTTGGTGGAGGATTAGAGTTGGCGATGGCTGCACATTTTAGAATTGCCAGTGATAACGCAAAAATGGGATTGCCAGAAGTAAGTTTAGGTGTAATACCTGGTTATGGTGGTACGCAACGTTTACCACAATTAGTTGGTAAAGGTCGTGCAATGGAAATGGTTATGACTGCAGGAATGATTGATGCTGATACAGCATTAAACTATGGATTAGTTAATCACGTTGTAGCTTTAGAAGAATTAATACCTCTCGCCGAAAAAATAGCAAGTAAAATTATGCGTAACTCAAGCGTAGCAATTGGTAAAGCTATTCAAGCAATAAATGCTAACTACACAGATGGTGTTAATGGATTTGATATAGAAATTAAGGAATTTGGTGCTTGTTTTGGTACAGCAGACTTTAAAGAAGGTACAACTGCATTTTTAGAAAAACGTAAAGCAGATTTTCCTGGAAACTAAACAATAGTTTTTTAAATTTTAAACAAAAAAAAGACGCA
Source organism: Olleya sp. Hel_I_94 (assembly GCF_007827365.1). Lineage (NCBI taxonomy): Bacteria > Pseudomonadati > Bacteroidota > Flavobacteriia > Flavobacteriales > Flavobacteriaceae > Olleya > Olleya sp. Hel_I_94. The sequence continues at coordinate 2,145,156 of NZ_VISI01000002.1, read as the reverse complement.
TTATTGCGTCTTTTTTGTTTTTTGGATACTAATACTAAAAGTTGACAATTGATGTAAATGTGCGACCTTCGTAAGTAATAACGACTTTATAATCTTCTTTTTTATCTTCTAATAATTTGAATTTTTTACCAAAATTAATAGCATCTTTAACGGTTTCGGTATGTATTTTTTCAAAATAGCTTCCGTTAGTGTTGTAAAAATTTCAATTTTATAATCTGTAGGGTTTTGGTTGTTTGATGTCACATACACCATATTGTATTTAGCGCTAACTACAGGTTTATTAATTACCGTTAATTTAGCTTTATTAAAAGTAACTACAGATAAATCTACTTTAAATGGGTAAGTTCTAATTTGATGTTTTTTATCTAATTCAAAAATATAATTTCCATCAGGTAAAGATGTCAAATCAAAGGACTTATTATATTGACCGCTTTTTTCTATAGACTCTTTATATAAAATAATTCCAAAAGCATCTTTAACTAATAATTGATCACCTTGGCTAACGTTTTCAAACATTAATAACGTTTTTCCGTCCTCTTTGTTTGTAAAAGTTACGGCTTCTGTTGCGTTGCTGCTTAGCGTAGCAAATACGATTGCTAAAGCTAAAATGTGTTTCATAATTTTTTTCATAATCTAAATCTTTTTAAGGATTACAGGTGCAAAGTTAATATAGAAGAGTAGTTTTAATAACAAGTCATTTGGCAACTTTATATGCTATTTTAACTTAATTACGTATTACCAAAACGTTATAGGTTAAAATAACATATATTAAAGCTAAATTAGCATACAACCATACTATAAGTTGTTGTAATTTTGTCAAAAGTTCAATGCAGTGAATACTAAACCTACATTTAAAAAAATTACACCTAGTTTTGGAAGCTCTATAATTGCGGTTCAAAAAACTAAAAAACGTAAACGAAGTGATGCATTTTGGCATTTTCATCCAGAGGTAGAGATGGTGTATGTTAATAAAGGAAAAGGAAGACGACATATAGGTAATCACTTGTCTTATTTTAATAATAGTCAGTTAATATTAATTGGTTCCAATTTGCCACATAATGGATTTACAGACCGTTTAACTTCTAAAGGAAAAGAAACCTTAGTGCAATTTCATCCTCAATTTTTAGGTGATGCGCTTAATGCGTTACCAGAAATGAAAAATATTTTGCAATTGTTGGAGCGCGCAAAAAAGGGAATTCTGTTTAAGCCAGAAATAAAAAAAATAGTAGGTCCTAAAATAGAAAAGCTTCCTAAGTATGAAGGTATAAAGCGAATTACTAAACTTTTAGAAATTCTAGAATTGTTGGCAATAACCAATGATTATACATTACTTAATGAAAACGGTTACGTTTTTGAAACCCAACCGCAAGACACTAATAAGATTGATAAAATTTATAAATACGTTAATAAAAATTTTCAAAATCATATTACATTAGATCAAATAGCGCAGGAGGTAAGTCTTACTGTGCCAGCTTTTTGTCGTTATTTTAAAAAGATTACAGGAAAAACATTTACGCAGTTTGTAAACGAATATCGTGTCTTTTATGCTACAAAATTACTAACCGAAAGCCAAAGTAGCATTACAGATATATGCTTTGAATGTGGCTTTAATAACTTTTCTCATTTTAACAAAGTCTTTAACGAAGTGATCGGAAAAAGTGCTTCAAAATATAGAAGCGAAATAAAATCCATGGTGTAGTCTTAAAATTTGTGAATTTTTTTATTTTCGTGACTTATTTAATAATTTAATCAATCAATAATTTATTTATGAAACTAAAATTACAAATTACATTACTTACTGTTTTAGCTGTTTTTATGAGCTGTAGCGAAGATTCTGCTACAGAAGAATTTAACCAAGCAAATCAAAATGCATCAGTTAAATTAATCACTAATTTGTCAGTTGTGTCTGCTCAAGATGCTTCAGAAAACCAATCTGTTACTATTAATTATAACGGAAATAATCAAGTCGCTAACATCACAGATGGTGTAGAAACTAGCATATTAGTTTATGACAATGACAACTTAACAAATGTAACAGGAGAAGGTGAAACATTAAATGTAGAAGAATTATATGAATCGCCTTATGATGCTTTTGAAACTGGAGAAGTTTTGCAATATGATAGTAACATGAATCCTGTTAGTATTAGATTTTTAGAAGAAGAGTTTGACTTTGTTGCCAATACAATGAGTGTAGTGGAATATTTTGCAGAAATTGAATATGATGCAACACCAAATCCATTTTTTTACACGCTAGAAGCAGCCGGAATTATTGATGTGTTGGATAATGTAGATTTAAACTTTAGCATGGATGTTCAAGCACCAGAAATTGTACAAGCTAGATTATTGTTACCTACAAATAACATTAAAAAAATCACGTATAAAGATGAAGATTTAACACCAATCTATCAGATTGTTGCTAATTATGTTTATGATGCTCAAAATTATCCTTCAACCGGAACTGTAACGTCTACAGATTTAGAGGATGACAGCGTAAGTGTTTATACAACTACTTTTACTTATATGGAGTAAGCACATTTAATCAGTAAAAAAGGTTATTTTAATGTTAGTATTGACTAACTTAAAATAACCTTTTTTTATTTCTCACCTTCCCATTTTGCATCAAATTGTTTTAAAAAGTCTACATAAAGCTTATTCATTTTTATTATCTGAACTGGTATTTAATTTAATCCGTTCAACCAATTTTGACGCTATTAAAAAAGTTTCAATTTTATTATATAAATCTTCATATTTATGAATTGTATCTTTTAATTCAATATCAAATTTATAATTCATGTATGGTTCTATTGGATTAAATTTATAATTACCATCACTCATGTTTTTGCTCCATTCTAAAGATTTTAATAAAAACAAGACTTCACTACTTTCAGAGACTATTGAATTTTTATTTGTCTTAGGGAAAATATTTACTTTGGAAGTTGATTTACTAACTCTATTCCAAGTAACTTTTAATTCATTATTTTCAAAATGGTTTATTTCAGTATTTGGAAAAAATAATATATAGCTCATAAAGACTACTGGGCAGAGATTCCAAATAGCATGAAAAATCATAGATTTAATAATACTAAAGTTAATACAGATCCAAACTAAAAATAAGCCCATAGCAAATCTTATAAATAGAGGCGCAAATATATATTCGATATTATTTATATAATCATTGTTTAAATGCGCAAATGAAAACAGCAAAGCATTTAATAAAATTAAGATATTAAGACTAACATTGTTTTTTTTAGAATTGAAATAGAATAAAGAAAGTATATAGGGTACAAAAACTATTTTTAATGCAATAGTATTGCTGAAAACTACTAATAGTATTATTGCAATTAATGAAAACCATTTTAATATTTTGTTTTTAGTAAATACACCACGGAATGTAATTTCTTCTAATATTGGAGCTATTATTAATGCTGCAATTATAAGAAAGTTATATGGTATTGAAAAAAAAGAACTGTTTGGTTGGATGCTACTTGAAATAGGTAGTGACTGCGAGAGGTATAAAGCCAATAGACCTAGGGTTAAAAAAAATAACCCTAAGCTCATTAGCCAGTTTTTTTTAAACAATTTAAATTTCATTATTTAGTTTGGTATACAATCTAAGCTACAGTTTTCTCCACCAAAAAAACTAGATGAAGCCTGCATATTTGTTGGAGTACCACCAGATTGAAAACAAGCTTTGATTTGTTCTAAACAAATTTTTGTCATATCAATACCGCTGCCTGTAGAAGTTACAGCATCTATGATAGAGTCAAGAACTAAACCAGCAATTACTTCAATACAAGTCCAACAATACTTATCTAAAGCTGGATTTTTATCATCTGTATTTGTACTTGTTAAAATAGTTTCTGATTCAAAAGTTAAGTTATTTAATTCAGCACCATTGCTTGCTAAAACACTAAAATTTAATTTATTACCATCAATTACTTCAAAGTTAAAGTATGTCAAAGTTTCAGTATTATCTAAACTATTATGTAAAGTAATTGTATAATCTTCATTTTTTTTATCGTTTATTACTTCTGTTTTTAAATCACTAATAATGTCATAATCAAAATTACCATTATTAAATTTTCTAATTTTATTATCTTTGAATATTATATAATTATTGTTTTGAAATGATAATACTCCTTTTCTATCAATTTTTAAACTTTCTTCAAGTGACAAGTCTGTACGAGTGTCATCTGTTTCTGTTTTTTCTGTAGTGCATCCAACTGTCAATAACGACAGACAAAATACAAGTATAATACCTTTGATATATTTATTTTTTTTATTTTGTTAAATTTAATTATTAAAGTCTTTCATTTTGTTTGATTTTATCGCGCGATATTAGATTTAAAAATTAAGTAGATTTTTTAATCTTTATTTTAAAAACTTAGACAAGAGTAAAAAAAAAAACGACTTAAACAATTTTTTTTCATTTTGTGCTTTTTATCTGAAAATGGTTTTGTTATTACTATTAAAATGTTGAATAGTTGAAAATTTCAGAATCACTAAACTAGTATAATTTATTTCTCACCTTTCCATTCTGCATCAAATTGTTTTAAAAAGTCTACCATATATTGGTGTCGTTGTTTAGCAATTTTATGACCAGTAGTAGTATTCATTCTATCTTTTAAAAGCAGTAATTTTTCGTAAAAATGATTAATTGTTGGAGCGTTAGATGTTTTATATTCTGCTTTAGTCATATTTAAATTAGGCTTAATGTCTGGATTATATAAAGTCCTGTTTTTAAAGCCTCCATAATTAAAAGTGCGCGCAATACCAATAGCTCCTAAAGCATCTAAACGGTCAGCATCTTGCACAACATCCAACTCGATGGACCTAAATGTGTTTTCTAAGCCTATATTAGAACTATAGGAAATGTTTTCAATAATTTTAATAACATGATTAATGGTTGCCGAGTCTACGTTGTGTTTTAACAAAAAAGCACCAGCGACTTTTGGACCAATGGTACTATCACCATCATAAAACTTACTATCTGCAATGTCATGTAGTAAAGCGCCAAGCGCAACAACTAATGGATCAACTATTTCGCCTTTAGCTATTAGAAGCGCATTTTTATAAACACGCTCCACATGAAACCAATCGTGTCCACCTTCGGCATCTTTTAAAGTGTCTTTTACAAAGGTTTTAGTGGCTTCAATTAGCTCTTGGTTAAACATAAACTATAGTTTGGCTGGTTCAACCCATTTAAATTGATAAGAGTTTTCTGGGATTTTAATTCGGTCTGCCAAACGTAACATTCTGTCTGGAAGTTTCATTAAGTAATCACGTGCTTTTTCAGCGTCGTCGTTAAGGTCTGTTATTTTGTCAATTTCCCAACGTTTAATTAATTTTTGTAAAATGTCTATGTAGTCCATAGATGTATAAACACCTATACGTTGTGCAGTATTAGAAAACTCGTCAAAAACAGTGCTAATTTTACCTCCAGACTCTCTTAAAAAGTGAGCAGGCATTGTAATTTTTTGCTTCATCATATATTGAAACGCTAGCATCATTTGGCTTGGATCTACTTTAAAAATGCGCTCTACAAACTCGCTATAAGCATGGTGGTGTCTCATCTCGTCTCCCGAAATTATTTTACACATTCTAGCCAATTGCTTATTACCTTTTTCTTTGGCTAATTTTGCTACACGATTGTGTGAAACATAAGTTGCTAATTCTTGAAAACTGGTATAAACAAAGTTTTTATAAGGATCTCTAGCTGTACCAATATCAAAACCATCTGCAATAAGGTGTTGTGTGGTTTGTTCTATCTCGCGCATGTTAACACGACCAGAAAGGTATAGGTATTTGTTTAAAACATCACCATGACGGTTTTCTTCGCCTGTCCAATGTCTAATCCATTTTGCCCAACCGTTTTTACCATCTTGTTCTACACCTTCTATATCCATAAGCCAAGATTCGTAAGTTGGTAAAGCTTCTTCTGTAATCATATCACCAACTAAAACCACCCAAAAATCGTAAGACAATTCTTTAGACAATTCTCTTATTTCTCTTACTTCTTCAAAAAAGTTAGGACCTTCAGAGTTTGGTAAAAAATCAGAAGGTTGCCAAATTTTTTCAACAGGGATTAAATATTTTTCTATTAAAGTATCAATATCTTTTTCTAAAAAAGACATGACTTCTAATCTTACATTTTTTGATGACATAACGTTATATTTTTATGCTATTTTTAATGGTAGTTTCTATGTGATTTAATAACGCTTCAGTAGAGTCAAAATCACTAGGTTTAACCGGTTTGTGTGCTGTAAATGTGATGTTATTTCCAATTCCCATAGGGAATTTTCCATAACGCAAATTTTTCCATGAATTATTGATAGTTACAGGAATAATAATTGCACTAGGCACATATTTTATTAGGGTTTCAAGACCTTTAGTATGGAATGGTTTAGGTTGTCCATCACGACTTCTGGTGCCTTCCGGAAAAATAACAGCAGCACGATTAGTAGTTTCTATATAATCTGCAAATTTCCTAATAGCGACAATCGCTTGCCTAGGGTTTTTACGATCAATTAATACAGAGCCACCATGACGTAAATTGTAGGATACACTTGGTAGTCCTTTTCCTAATTCTTTTTTACTAACAAATTTAACATGGTGTTTTCTAAAATACCACATTAATGGAGGTATGTCTGCCATACTTTGATGGTTAGAGACAATTAAAACAGGTTGAGAATTATCTAAAGGATAAGGGTTTATAAATTTATGTGTAGAGCCTAATAGGTTTACGCATCGCATTAAACAAAACTGAAGGTAATCCACACTTTTTTTATGCGCTTTATATCCAAAAACATTAAAACATATCCATTGTATTGGGTGAAAAACAACTAATGTTAACCCAAAAAATAGGAAATAAATAACAGATAAAGGATAGGCAATAATTTTTCTCATTTTGTATTAAAAATTCTATCTATCAAAAATAGAAAAACCACGTTTAAAAAACGTGGTTTTTCTGTAATACTTAGCTTAAGTTGTCCTTTAAAAAAGGCTTAACAATGCTCGTTATAAGCATCAATAAGGTTTTCAGCAATTAATTCTGCTGGTCTACCTTCAATATGGTGACGTTCTAGCATGTGTACTAATTCTCCATCTTTAAACAAGGCCATGCTTGGTGAGCTTGGAGGAAAAGGTACCATGTGTGCTCTTGCTTGATCAACAGCCTCTTTGTCAACACCTGCAAAAACCGTTACTATATGTGTAGGTTTTTTGTCATTTGCTAAACTCATTCTTGCTCCTGGTCTTGCGTTTGCAGCTGCACAACCACAAACCGAATTTACAACCACTAAAGTTGTCCCTTCTTTTGCAATTGCAGTATTTACTGCGTCAGCTGTATGTAATTCTTCAAAACCTACGTTAGTTAAGTCCTCACGCATTGGTTTTACTAATTCTGCTGGATACATATTCTTGTAATTTTTTATTTATAAATCTATCTCATGCAAAGATAATCAAAAACCATGCAAAAATTATTATGGCGTTACCTTATAACACTTATGGTGTCATAAGGTCAGGCTATCGCTACTCGCTCTCTGCGAGGAGCTCAGACAGACCGCTCCATCCTTAACGCACAAAACAGCTAACAACAGTAACAAAAGCAATTAAAAGTATACCAACAAAGTAGTATATTTACTTTTTTAAAAATTAGAACAAAATTTATGGCTGGATTAAAATGGATAGGTGCAACTTTAGGATGGACGTTAGGTGGTCCAATTGGTGCAATTATAGGGTTGGCAATTGGTAGTCTAGGAGATGCAATGTCAGAAAAAGGAAACCTTTTAGGAAATGGTAACCCAAACAAACAGCAAAAAAGAGAACCAAATTACAGAACACAACCTAATTACAGAACCCAACAACAACGTCGTGCGCAAACAACGTCAGGAGATTTTGAGGTGAGTTTACTAATCTTAGCCTCTGTAATTATAAAAGCAGATGGTGTACAAGACCAACGCGAATTGGATTTTGTGCGCAACAAATTTGTTGAGCTTTACGGTAAAGATCGTGCTAATAAGGCTTTTAAATTATTTAAAAATATAAGTAATCAAAACGTGTCTACAAGAGATGTCTGTGGCCAAATCCAACAGATGATGGACCATGCATCACGTTTGCAATTATTGCATTTTTTATTCGGAATTGCAAAAGCAGATGGGATGGTTACCGATGATGAAGAGGATCAAATTAACCGAATTTCTAACTACTTAGGCATTAGTAGTCGTGATTATTCCAGTATAAAAGCTATGTTTTATAACAGTAGCAATAATGCGTATACTATTTTAGAAATAGACAAAACAGCTACAGTAGATCAAATTAAAAAGGCTTACCGTAATATGGCTAAAAAATACCATCCAGATCGTGTGGAGCATTTAGGAGAAGAGCATAGAAAAGGAGCAGAAGATAAGTTTAAACAAGTCCAAAAAGCTTACGAGTTTTTACAAAAAGAAAGACGATTTTAATAAAACCATAGGAGACCTTTTTATGTTTTGACCATTAAAGAATAAAGATATTTTATGAATGATAAAAAAATATTAGAATTCTTTAAAACAGGTCAACGCGACAAAGCGTTTAAACAACTGTATAGTTTATATCCCAGAATAGAAAAACTAGTCTTATCCAAAGGTGGAAAACAATCTGATGCACAAGATGTGTTTCAGGAAGCATTAATAATCCTAAATCGTAATTTAGAACAGTCTGATTTTAAATTAACAGCTTCGTTTTACACCTATTTATATTCCGTATCTAGATTTGTATGGAAGGATATGCAATCTAAGTTTACTACTCAAGAGCTTCACGATTTAAAAGATAACGAAGTCTCAATATTTCAACATGTATTAGAAGAAAAAAAATATCGCTTTGCCGAGAACGCTTTTCGCGAATTAGGAGAACGATGTCAGCAACTACTTCAGCTATTTTATTTAAAAAGAATTCCTTTTAAAGAGATAGCAGTTACAATGCAATTTAAATCAGAAAAAATTGCTAAAAACCAGAAGTATAAATGCTTGAAAAAAGCAAAAGACATCTTTCATCAAAATTATCAATCTTAATTCGGCTCAGACATGGAAAATTACACACAACATATAGACTTAATCAATCAATATTTAAATAAAGAATTATCAAATACAGAGGTTTTAGCTTTTGAAAACAAACTTAAAACTGATGCGGAATTTATTGCAATTTACCAAGAGCATTTAATAGTCTTAGAAGGTATAAAACGCACGCAACTTAAAGCTGAAATTGCTTCTGCAAAAACCAGTTATATTCAACTAAAATGGATTAAAACTATTGGCTTAATAAGTGTTATTGCTTTAGTTTTAATCTTAGCTTATAACTTGTTTTTAAAAACAGAAACAACTCAAGATTTTGATCATAAAAATCAAAATTTAATTGAAACTAATATTGATTCAATTCCTATTATTGATAAAGTAGAAATCTTAAAACAAATTGATAGTTCAAAAAAGAAATTTGTAGTTGTAAAAAGAATAGTAAAACAAGTAGAAGTAGATAGTTTAACTAATCTTTATGGAGGAATAACAGTTGTAAAGGATACTATTATAATTGAAAAAATAGGATCTTATACTAAACAAGAATTTGAAAAAAACTTCCCAACTTATGAGCATATAATTCCAAAAAACGATTCAATTATTATAAATATTCAAAAAGTTGAAAGAGAATTTGGATCTACTGAAACCATTGTAAATTCAAATACTAAAAAACTTGAAGAAATTACTGAAACAAAATTTATTAACGACCAGTTATCATCATTTTATAATTCAGTAAAAAAACAACCCGAAATACAAACGATTAATAACGAAAAAGAAACGACTATAACTTTTAAAGAAGGTACCGTTTTAATCATTCCAGCAAAATGTTTTATTGATGCAAACGGGAAATTAGCTAGAGGAAAGGTTAATATAGAAGTTACAGAGTATTATAAATTATCAGATATGTTGCTAGCCAATCTAACAACTAAATCTGATGACAACCAATTGGAAACAGGAGGAATGCTGTTTATAAAAGCATTAAAAGACAACAAACAATTACAGTTAAAACCTGGAAGTAGTATTGAATATATATTCTCTTCAGACGCAAGTAAGAAAAAAGATATGCAGCTTTTTTTAGGTGAAGAAATTAAAGATGGCGTTAATTGGACTTTAGATAATATCACACACAAAAGTAATGCTGTTTTAACTTCTACTGAAATGGTTTTAATTGAAGAAGAAGACGTGGAAGTACCGATTCAATATGTAGAAGAAGTTCCTGTGTTTCCTGGTTGTGAAAATGGGACAAATACAGCGAAAAAACAATGTTTTGATCAAGCGCTTTCAAAACTAATATCTAAAAATTTTAATACTAGTATCGCTGAAGATTTAAACCTAACTGGAAAACATAAGATTTTAACATCGTTTAAAATTGATAAAGATGGAGAGGTTGTTGATATTCAAGTTTTTGCAGCGCATACCTTATTGGCTAAAGAGGCTATTAGAGTTTTAAAATTAATACCAAAACTAAAGCCAGGTAAGCAACGTGATTATACTGTAATTGTACCTTATAGCTTGCCAATTAATTTTAGTCTTGGAGGTAGTGCAAAAAACAACCCAAATCTAATTACTGTAAAGGATAAAACATCTTTTGAGAAAAAATTTGAGGAGCGATTACAAAACAAAGATTCCACGACCACAGGATTAGTTGGTACTGTAACAGCTAACGATGTGTCTAGATATGCTTTTTATGGTTCAAAATTAGGTTGGATTAATTGTGATCGTTTTATAAGAAGCACCAAAAACGCAGCAAAATTTAAACTTAAAATTAAAGATGCTAATGGTGCAGATGTCAAGATGGTATTTAAATCTTTAAACTCGATTTTACCAAGTAGAAGCGTTGGTGATAGTTATGATTTTGGAACAGTAACAGCAAATGAAGCAGTTATTTTAGTCGCTATTAAAAAGGTTGATGATAGGCTGTTTTTAGGACTTAAAGAGGTGAGCACAAAGCAAATTACAATGTTAGACTTAAGTTTTAAAGAAGTTAGTCTTGACCAATTAAAAACAGAATTACGAAATTTAAATAAGGATTTTAATTAACCTCTAAACAAAAAGAAATCGTCCTTCATATCTTCTATCTGCGCATCTTTATTAGTGATAATATAATCAATTGCTTTGGAGGTAAAGGTGTCTCCCTTTTTAGTCAATGATACAATATCATTATTAACAACAATCATATTATTTTTAAGAGCCAATTCCAATACAGTTTTGGCTCTTACTTTTTGCCAATTTATGTGTTCTCTTAAATGATTTACGTGACGTTCTTCAACCTCATTATGGTTTTTTAAATGCAGTAAAAAGGTTAATAGGCTAACTTCTGTACGTTGTTGTTTTTCGCGATACATAACAGCTATAACACCTTTGCTTGGAGCAAATAAGTACACAGCTAAAAATATTAAACCTAACATTGTGGTAATAGATCCTGCAATGGATGCGTCTAACAAATGCGCCAACCAGTAACCTGAAATGGCACTAAATATTCCAAAAAACATAGCTAAAGCTAGCATCTTTTTTAGATTGGTAGTAAGTAAATAAGCGGTTGCAGCAGGCGCAATCATTAATGCTACAACTAAAATGGCTCCAACAGCATCAAAAGCACCAACGGTTGTTACGGAAGACACTGTCATTAATCCATAATGAATAATAGCAGGAGAGAAGCCTAATGACGCAGCTAAACCTTTGTCAAAGGTGCTTACTTTTAATTCTTTAAAAAAGGCAATCAAAAGCGTAATTGTAATTAGTAATATTATGCCAATAATCCATAGTGATTTTGGCCCAATATCCACACCAGAAACGATTAGCCTATCAAAAGGAGCCAAAGCTAATTCGCCTACCAAAACAGCATCAACATCTAAGTGGACATCGTTAGCATTTTTAGCAATTAAAATAACACCAATACTAAATAATGCAGGAAATACTAAGCCTATTGCTGTATCCTCCTTTACTAAACCTGTTTTTTGAATATATTCTACTAATACCACTGTGATTACACCTGTTAATGCAGCCAATACAATTAATAATGGCGAATTTAAATCTTGCGTAATAAAGAAACCAACAACAATTCCTGGTAAGATGGAATGACTTATTGCATCGCTTATCATTGCCATTTTACGTAGTACTAAAAAGGTGCCAGGAATAGCACATGCAATTGCGACTAAACTAGCAATTAATTGTATTTCTATTTGAGCACTATTCATCTTCTGTTGATTGTTTTGTGTAAAGGTTGGAAGCAGTTTCAAAACCTATTTTTGTCAAACTCCACATGTTCCCATCTAGTGTTACGTAATTTTTTTCGACTAACTTTTGAAGAGTTTTACGTGTAAATCCTTGAAAGTTATTAAGAAGCTTTATGGTATGTGGATGCGAAATATTTTCGTGTGTTTCAGCAATATGATACATAAAGGCTAAGGTTTTATGAAGTTCTAAATCGCGTCTATTTTTTATAAATCTAATCTGTTTAAATAATAAACCACGACTAGGAGAAAACACAAACGAGAATACTACAAACACAGCAGCTACTAATACAATAACAGGTCCTGTGGATAGATTAGTTTGACTAGCACTTATAGCTGTTCCAAAAACTCCAGAAAACGCTCCGAATATAGCTGCTAAAAGCACCATTTTTGACAAGCTATTAGTCCATTGTCTTGCTGCTGCTGCTGGAGCTAGTAACATGGCACTCATTAAAACAACACCTACGGTTTGCAGTCCTAAAACTATAGCTAAGACTATAAAACTGGTAATTAAAATATCGATGACTTTAGTATTAAAACCTAAAGTTTTAGTGTAATCGGCATCAAAGAGTAAAATTTTAAATTCTTTCCAAAATAGCAATAATACAAATAAGCATAATCCTGTAACTATAGCCATTAGCCAAACATCGCTTTCTACCAAAGTTGCAGCTTGACCAAATAAATATTTATCTAAACCTGCTTGATTAGCATTGGGTTGTTTTTGAATAAAAGTCAGTAATAACATCCCAAATCCAAAAAACAGCGATAATATTAATCCTAAAGCGGTATCACTTTTTAGATGTGTTTTTTTTACAATACCTCTAATCCAAAAGGTTCCAATTAATCCGCTTACTAAAGCTCCTAAAAGTAATGTATTACTGTCTTTTGCACCTGTAATTAAAAATGCAATTGCAATTCCTGGTAAAGCAGCATGTGATATGGCGTCACCTAACAGACTTTGTTTTCTAAGTACAGCAAAACTACCTAACATACCAGTGACTGCACCTAAAATTGCTGTTCCAAGTGTAATGGTTCGAAGTGTGTAGTCGCTAAAGACTAAAGAAAAATATTCTTGTATATCCATTATTCTTGAATACTTACTTTGTAGTTAATACCGTAAGTCTTGGTTAAATTATCATCATTAAAGATGTCTTTAACTGGACCTGTTGCAATTTTCTTCACATTTAAAAAAGTAACCCAATCAAAATATTCTGGAACAGTTTGTAAATCATGATGCACTACAATGACTGTTTTTCCCGCTTTACGTAATTCTTTTAAAATATTAATAATAGCTATTTCTGTGGTGGCATCAACACCTTGAAAAGGCTCGTCCATAAAATAGATTGATGCGTTTTGCACTAATGCTCTAGCTAAAAATATACGTTGTTGTTGTCCACCTGATAATTGACTAATTTGTCTGCCTTTAAAGGGTAACATGCCTACTTTTTCTAAAGCTTCTAAGGCTGCTTTTTTTTGTTTTTGTCCTGGTCGTTTTATCCAACCTAAACTACCATAAGTCCCCATAGTAACAACATCTAAAGCTGTTGTTGGAAAGTCCCAATCTACACTTCCTTTTTGTGGTACGTAAGCAACTAATTTGCGTTGCTTGTCGTAGGGTTTGTCATAAATAGTGACGCTTCCTGCTATAGGTTTTAATATGCCTAAGATAGATTTTATTAGTGTTGATTTTCCAGCTCCATTTGGTCCAACAATAGCCATAAGGACGCCTTCTGGGATTTCTAAATCAATATCCCAAAGTACAGGTTTGTAGTTGTATGCTACTGTCAGGTCATCTACTTTTACTGCTATATTTCCTGAGGAAGCAGTAGTTTTGCTCTTATTGTCACTCATGGTTTTTAATTTGTTTTTATTCATTTTTTGTTTGTCCAAAAAACGAATCAAAAAAGGACATCCAAGCCAAGGAATTTTTCAGTTTTTAAACTGAAAACCAATTCGAAAACTTCGCGTCGAACTGCGTTCTCCTATTTTCGAAGCTTTTCTTTATTTATTCTTCGCCTTGGCTCTCAATTCTTCGAATTGAAATAGGACATTACTTTTTATAAAATTATTGGTTAATCCTATTTTTTTACTAACTACTAACTTATTTCAAAGCATCAACTATAGTGTTGACATTGTATTTAAACATACCAATATAGGTGCCTTCAACAGTTCCTGCGCTTCCTAAGGCATCAGAATATAATGTGCCTCCAATTTTCACATCATGACCTTTTGAGTTTACTGCTTTTTGTAGCGCTTCAATTGTACGTTTTGGTACAGAGCTTTCAACAAAAATGGCCTTCAGTTGTTTTTCAATTATAAAATTAGCTAAATTTTGAACATCTTTTACTCCTGCTTCAGTTGCTGTAGATAAACCTTGTAAACCTACGACTTCAAATCCGTAATTTTTTCCGAAATAATTAAAAGCATCATGTGCTGTCACTAATATGCGTTTGTCTTTTGGAAGTGTTTCAATTTTAGAGGTAATCGTTTTTTGTAGTGTATTTAACTTTGCTATGTATTCATCTTCATTTGCCTTATAATATTTTGAGTTTTTTGAGTCTTTTTCGATTAAAACAGCAGTAACTTTTTTAGCAAATTGCTTAAAATATTCAATATTAAACCAAACGTGTGGATCGTAATTAGAAGCAAAATAATCTGAACCTATCAATGTTTTTTTGTCAATGTCTTCTCCTAAAGCAATTGGTGTTTTGGTTGAGTTTTCCATTTTTTCAAATACCTCTACAAGTTTTCCCTCTAGGTGCAAACCGTTATAAAAAATTATATCTGCATTGACTAATTTGGTTACGTCACCTTCACTTGCTTTGTATAAGTGAGGATCCACACCACTTCCCATTAAACCATTAACATTTATACTGTCTTTACCAATGTTTTTTACTAAATCAGTAATCATTGTGGTTGTAGTCACAATATTTAACTTCCCGTTATCTTTTGTAGTGTTATTACAGCTAAAAAAACCTAAGGTTATTATGGAAAGGAGTATTATTTTTTTCATTGGTCTAAATATTTATTACGAAAGTACTAAAATACAAACAATTAGTTTAATGTATATCTTATACCTAGGAAAACTCGTCTGCCTTGGTTTGGTCCATAAACATATGAGGGGTCAAATGTTAATCCATAAGGGTTGTCTGGTGTTGCTTGTGCGTTACCTTGAGCATCAAATTGTACATTATTATCAAAAGGATCATCTGCTCTGGCAATGATAAATGGATTGCCATTATTAGGCGTCCAATTTAGTAGGTTTTTAACACCTCCATAAATTTCAAAATTTTCAAGTCCATCGTAAGTTGCTTGAATGTTTTGGATACTCCACGTAGGTGAATATTCTTGTCTAGGATCTAGATCGCTTAATAATGGTAAGCGCATTGGTCCATAAATGTTTCCTGTATAGTCAAAGGTTAAATTAGTTGGATAGTTTTTATATGAAAAAGACCATGTTCCTGTAAACTTTTCGGTTAAAATTTGTCTTGTTGTTACGTTGTTTTCAGTTTGCTTTACATCCTGAAATGTTACTCCCAAACTTCCTTTTAGACCACTACCAAAAATAGCATCGACATTTAAACTGACTCCTTTTGAGGTAGAATAACCATCTAAATTATCATAAATTATTTGATTAGGATTTGTGTCATAATTTGGTATAATGGCATTTGTAAAATGTGTGTACCACAAGGACGCGTCTACAGTAAAAATCATGCCTTTTGTTGTGTATATTTTTTTTAGGTAGTTAAGATTGATGTTATACGATTGTTCCGGATTTAAAGCTTCTTCAATAACAACATCTCTTGATCCTGTAAGTGCTGCATGCTCTTCTGTAAATAAATTAACAACTCTAAAGCCTGTTCCTGCATTAATCCTAAATATATCATTATCTGTTGGTTTGTACCTGTAGGCCAACCTTGGTGTAACTATAGAGCCATGTCTTTTATCATAGTCATACCTAAGTCCTAATAATAATTTTTGTTTTTCTGTTAACGTTATTTCATCTTGTACAAATACCGAAGGAATAAATATTTTATCGGCCTCAATAGTTGCTGTTGTGTTGTCATTATAGTAATTGTAGCGTCCTGTTATACCAAATAATAAATCATTATTTTTTGTTGGTTTGTCCCAAGTTAATTGTCCAAAAGCAATACGTTGTTGTGCTAAATAAGGTGTGTCACCATACACTGAATTTTGATCATGATCTGAATATGAAAATTGAAAATTTATGTTTTCTTTTAAAGGAAGTTGGTATTCACCAAGTAGTTCATATCTAGTTGTGTAAATGCTTTCACCATAGACTTCATTTCCTCCTCTGTAACTTTTGTTCCATTGTAGTTCTCCTCCCCAACGATCTTCATAAAAAAAGCGACCAGCAACAGATAATTTTTTATTGCTTTTACGTTTAAAATTCCATTTTTGAAAAAGAGAAATACGATCCTGTAATGTTAAGTCTGTAAAATTGTCGTTGTTATTATCAATTGGATTACAATAGTTAAAATAATTAGCACCTACCAAAACACTTGCTTTTTCACCAACATTAGTTTTAAAACCAACATCTGTATTTATTTCTCCCCAACCACTAATATTGCTGTCAGCAAAAAATATAGGAGCATTGTCAGGATGTTTAGTAATGACATTTATTAAACCACCAACAGCTTCACTACCATACAAAGACGAAGCAGGACCTTTGACAATTTCGATTTGATCTATTAATGAATTAGGTATTCCTGACAAGCCATAAACCGTAGATAAACCACTAACAATTGGCATTCCGTCTATTAAAACTAAAGTATATGGGCCTTCTAAACCATTAATGTGGATGTCTCCAGTATTGCATACATTACAGTTTAGTTGAGGTCTCACGCCATTTACATTTTGAAGCGCTTCAAAAATATTTGGAGTAGGATTTTTCTTAAAAAATGCGCTAGTATATACTTCAACAGGAACAGGGCTTTCTAATCTGTTAACTGCTTTTAAAGTTCCAGTAACAACGACTTCGTCTAACGATTGATTTTGTATTAATTCAAAATTTATTTTTAAATTATCTATAACCTCAATTCTTTTTTTAAGGGTATTAAAGCCAGTATACGAAGCGATAAGTGTGTATTGTCCTTCTTTTATATTTTGGATAGTAAAGGATCCATCACTTGATGTTGTAGTCCCTTTTGTTGTGCCTTCAAGATAAACGTTTGCAAAGGGTAGAGGTAGTCCGTTGGAGGTAACTACACCTGATATTTCAAAAGCATTTTGGGCTTGACTGTAAGATGAAAAACAAAACATAATTGCAATAATGTACTTCATGTCTTAAAATATTTTTTTACAAATGTAATAATAAATTTAGACTAGTCTAAATTTATTATTTGTTTTATTTAATTCTTATATTTGTCTTATATCCATACAAGGTTTATGATTACACTTACAGAAGAAAATTATATTAAAGCAATTTATCATTTAGGTAAGCAAGGTGCAGAGGTTGTTAGTACTAATGCTATATCAGAATCTATACAGACTAAAGCGTCTTCGGTTTCTGATATGCTTAAAAAATTATCTGAAAAAGGATATGCTAACTATGTAAAGTACCAAGGTGTTAATTTAACCGAAAAAGGTCAATCCATTGCTATTAATATTATTAGAAAGCATAGACTTTGGGAAGTGTTTTTGGTAGAAAAATTAAATTTTACTTGGGATGAAGTCCATGAAGTTGCTGAGCATTTAGAACATATCAGATCAGAAAAATTGATTGATGAATTAGATGCTTTTTTAGAGTATCCTAATCATGATCCACATGGAGATCCAATTCCGGATAAACATGGAAATTTTAAATACATCGAAAAAATCATGTTATCACAAGCCATTATTGGTAAAACTTATAAATGTGTAGGTGTGGATGATACTTCTTCAGCATTTTTAAAATACTTGGATAGTAATAAAATAGCTTTAGGTACTAAGATTGTCGTTGTCCAAAAAGAGCCTTACGATAACTCAGTTAAAATTAAGTTTGGAGAGTATGAGTTAATGGTCTCTCAAAACGTAGCTAAAAACTTGTTTTTAAAAGAGGTATAGTTGTTTTAAAACTATTTATTGCTAGTGGCAGCCACAGTCGTCAGTACCACATGCTTTTTTTGATTTCGTTTTAACGAAATATTTTTTATAAAGAAAAAATAAAGCAAACCCTAGCGTGATAAATACCAGTATGTTTTGGACAATTGCGTTCATAATTTTATTTTAAAAATTGATAAGCTATTAATGCAGATATGTATGCAATTGCTGTCATAATTACCAATTGTAACGTTGGCCATTTCCAGGTATTAGTTTCCTTTTTAACAACTGCCAAAGTACTCATGCATTGCATTGCAAAAGCATAAAAAAGTAATAATGAAATACCTGAAGCAAAATTAAATAAAGGACCTCCTAGTATAGGATTAACCTCTCCTGCCATTCGGTTTTTAATAGTGTCTTCATCATCGTTACCAACACTATAAATGGTTGCTAAAGTACCTACAAAAACTTCTCTTGCAGCAAAACTACTAACTATTGCTATACCTATTTTCCAATCGTAACCTAAAGGTCTAATTACGGGCTCAATAGCATGTCCTGCAATACCAATAAACGAATGCTCTAGTTTGTGAGAAGCGATTTTTTGATTTAGTTCTTCTTCATTTAAATTTTGAGTAGCATACTCTGTAGTAACAATATTTTCTGCATTATTAAATTGTTCTCCTGGACCATAAGATGCTAAAAACCAAAGTATAATTGAAATTGCTAGTATTATTTTTCCAGCTCCAAATACAAACGATTTTGTTTTTTCTAAAACTGTAAGCGCAACGTTTTTAAATAATGGTAATTTGTAGTTTGGCATTTCAACCACAAAAAAGGTTTTGCTTTTTATTTTTAATACTTTATTTAAAATATATGCCGATATAACAGCAGCTCCAAAACCTAGTAAATACAATAACATTAAGGTTAAAGCTTGGTAACTTAACCCTAGAAAACGTCCTTCCGGAATAACTAATGCTATTATAATTAAGTATACAGGTAATCTAGCAGAGCATGTTGTAAAAGGTGTTACTAAAATAGTAATCAATCGTTCTTTCCAACTTTCAATATTTCTGGTAGCCATAATTGCAGGAATCGCACATGCAGTTCCAGAAATTAAAGGCACAATACTTTTTCCGCTTAAACCAAAACGACGCATAATTCTGTCCATTAAAAAGACCACGCGACTCATATAACCGGTTTCTTCTAAAATTGCTATAAACAAGAATAAAAAGGCTATCTGAGGAATAAATATAACTATTCCTCCTAAACCAGATATGATACCTTCGGCTAATAAATTAGTAAAAGCACCTTCAGGAAGAG
Organism: Olleya sp. Hel_I_94; assembly: GCF_007827365.1. Classification (NCBI taxonomy): domain Bacteria; kingdom Pseudomonadati; phylum Bacteroidota; class Flavobacteriia; order Flavobacteriales; family Flavobacteriaceae; genus Olleya; species Olleya sp. Hel_I_94. The sequence continues at coordinate 2,125,514 of NZ_VISI01000002.1, read as the reverse complement.
TGTTTTTAACCCAATCACTTAGACTTGCAAACACGCTATCAATAAAGTCCATTGGTACTGTTGACCAGTCATAAATGGCTTGAAAAATAGTTAGTAGTATAAAAAAGAAAATAACATAACCCCAAACTTTGTGCGTAAGTATGCGATCAAATTTAGTGCGTAAATCCTTAGCTTGACTAGCATCAATGGTTTGTCCTTTTTTAAGCGTGTTATTTATAAATTGATAGCGCTTAATGGTTTCTTTTTGTTGTAAACGTTTTAAGTCGCTTTTAGATTTAGTTTTAAAACTAGCAATAGCTTCGACTTCATTACGGTCCATCTTACCAAAATTTACATCTTGGGTAATTACTAACCATAATTTGTAAAGTAATTGGTTAGGGAAGGCTTTTCTTAATTTGTCAAAATATTCTTTATCTATTTCCGATGCATTTAAGCAAGGCGTAGTTGATAGTTCTTTATAATTAGAAATTAACTGTTTTAAGTTATCTATACCTTCATTTTTTCTGGTACTAATAACAGCTATTTTAGTTTGTAATTCTTTTTCTAAATGCTCAATATCCAATGAAATCCCTTTATATTTCATCCTGTCAGCCATATTAATGACTAAGATTGTAGGGATTTCTAAATCTTTTATTTGTGTAAAAAGTAGTAGGTTTCGTTTTAAGTTTTCAACATCACTAACTACGACTGCAACATCCGGAAAATCTTTATCGTTTTTGTTTAGTAATAATTCTATAACTACGTTTTCGTCTAGTGACGATGCGTTTAGGCTATATGTACCAGGAAGGTCAATGATGTGTGCTTTAACACCTCTAGGTAATTTGCAAATCCCTTCTTTTTTCTCAACGGTTATTCCAGGATAGTTTCCTACCTTTTGGTTTAAACCCGTTAAGGCATTAAAAACAGATGTTTTTCCAGTATTTGGGTTACCAATTAAGGCAATGTTGATTTGCTTACTCATTAAACTTCTTTTTCGATAATGATATGAATAGCGGTTTCTTTTCTGATTGCTAAATGACTTCCATTTATATTTAGGTACAATGGGTCTGAAAATGGAGCGACCTGAACCAGCTCTACACTATTGCCTGGTAAACAACCCATTTCTAGGAGTTTTAATGGTATCAAATGTGAAGACACGTCTATAATTATAGCGCGTTCTCCTCTTTTTAATGTGTCTAATGTATGGCTCAAGCTTATTTAGATTGATTTTAAAGAAGCAAAAGTATGGCAAAATTTCAGCTTAAAAAAATTGAAAGCCAAAAACTACTCTTCGTATTCTTTTTTTAACTTTTTAATATCGTTTAAAAGTGTGGTAATATCTTCCGTTTTGGTACCATCGTAATATCCTCTAATTTGACCTTTTTTGTCAATTAGCATAAAGTTTTCAGTATGGACCATCCCATAATCATCAGGCATTCCGTCGTCTTTTACTGCTAAATAACTTTTTCTTGCTAGTCTATATATTTCTCCTTTATCTCCAGTTACTAAGTTCCATTTTTTATCATTAACTCCTTTTTTTAAAGCGTAGCTTTTTAACTGCTCAACTGTATCAATCTCTGGAGTAACAGAATGAGATAGTAACATAACATCATCATCATTAATAATCTCTTTCTGGATTTTTTCCATATTGTCAGTCATTATTGGACAAATGGTTTGACAAGTAGTAAAAAAGAAATCTGCTACGTAAATTTTATCCTTATAATCTGCTTGAGTAATTGTTTTACCGTTTTGATTAGTTAAACTAAAGTTGGCTATTTTATGATAATTAATTTGATGTTGGATTGTGCTATCAACCAACTCAGTATTAACCATTGCTGGTTGATAAATTGGTAAAGGCTTTTCTACTTTTAAAATATTGTAAAAAATAGAAATTATTATTATTGAAATTATACCAAAAACAATAGCAAACAACTTATAATCCTTGAAAAAAGAAAGCATTTTGTAGGTTTTAATTTTATAATGCAAAAATACGATGAAAAGTTTAGCAAGTCCCATGACATTACTCATAAAATTTGTTAATTCTTAAAACCATTAAAGCTATTGCTTTTTAAACTAAGTGTAAATACTTACTTTTGGCGATTATTAAAAAGAATAGAAACACTACATGGAGTTTATTATAAAAATTGGACAGTTTTTGTTAAGTCTGTCATTATTAATTGTTTTACACGAATTAGGACATTTTATTCCTGCTAAATTATTTAAAACAAGAGTTGAAAAATTCTACTTATTTTTTGATGTAAAATACTCGTTATTTAAAAAGAAAATTGGAGAAACCGTTTACGGAATTGGTTGGTTACCTTTAGGAGGTTACGTTAAGATTGCAGGAATGATTGATGAGAGTATGGATAAAGAGCAAATGGCTTTACCACCTCAACCATGGGAATTTAGATCTAAACCAGCTTGGCAACGATTAATTATAATGTTAGGTGGTGTTTTTGTAAACTTTGTTTTGGCATTAGTAATTTATATTATTGGATCTTTTGCTTATGGAGACACAGATATAGCTGCCTCTAGTATTAAAGGTGGTTTTTTAATTGAAAATCCATTATTAACAGATTTAGGCTTTAAAACAGGTGATCAAATTATAAAAGTAGACGATGTTGACATCATTAATAGATCTGACATTAGCAAAAATATAATTGGAGCAAACAGCGTGACTTATAAAAGAGAAGGCGTTACTAACACAATAGATCTTCCTGTAGACTTTTTAGGTCAATTGTCTTCAAGTAAGGATAGAAGCTTGTTTGGGATGCGTAAACCTTTTATTGTCAATAAAGTTTTAGATACCTCGTTAAATAAAAATGTAGATATTAAAACTGGAGATATAATGTATGCTTTAAATGGTCAGCCTGCAGAGTTTTATGACCAAATAGAGCCAATTTTAGAAGCTAACAAAGGTCAAACGATAAGCGCTATTTTTAGAAGAGGAAATATGACTGTTGGTAGAGAGTTAATCGTTGACGATAAAGGTAAATTGGATATAATGACGTCTGCAAGTGCTAAAGAGTTGCAGTCCTTAGGATATTATGATATAGTAAGACAAGAATATGGGTTTTTTGAAAGTTTTGGAGTAGGAGCTACAAAATTTAAAAGTCAGATCGTCTCATATTTTGGACAATTAAAAGCTATTTTTAATCCAAGCACAGGAGCATATAAAGGTGTAGGAGGCTTTAAAGCTATTTACGATGTGTTTCCAAGTACATGGAGTTGGCCAGACTTTTGGGGTTTAACAGCATTTTTATCAATTATGTTAGGTGTGCTTAATTTACTTCCAATTCCGGCTTTAGATGGAGGACATGTTATGTTTTTATTATACGAAATGATTTCTGGACGTAAGCCAAGTGAAAAGTTTTTAGAGAAAGCACAGCTAGTTGGATTCTTCATTTTGATTGCTTTAGTACTGTTTGCAAACGGTAATGATATCTTTAAAGCAATATTTAATTAAAAAAAATTAATTTTTGTTTTGCAGAAGTCAAAAAACGTTTTATATTTGCACTCGCAATAGCGAAAAACACTCCTCCTTAGCTCAGTTGGTTAGAGCATCTGACTGTTAATCAGAGGGTCCTTAGTTCGAGCCTAAGAGGAGGAGCAAGTTTGATAGTAAGCCTTTACAGAAATGTAAAGGCTTTTATTTTATAGATAGGTCAAACATAGGTCAAACATTCTTCAATTTTTGTAGTTTTGATTTCATGAAAAGTACAACGGAACACCCTTTAGCATTTTTTGATTGGTATTTAGAAAATGAAATTTATAATGACCTAACAGAATTTTATATTCATATTACGGAAGAACTTTATCTCAACAATACCGACCAGATAGATAAAGTCAACCATACTGTTAAAGTGCTTAATATTCACCATGACGAAGTTGCATCAGAGTATATCACTTTTTCTTTTGAACACTCTTCCAAATCAAAGCTTAAGCAGGAAGTTAAAAGAGCTAAAGACTTCATTGAACTAGGTTTTCAGAAACGCTTTTCTGAAAAAAAAGAAGTTAGGGCTTATGCCGGTTTTTTAAGAATAAAACTAAACGGTCTTTTTAGTAATAGTGCTTGTAAAGAATTTCCTTTTTTACTCTCGTATTTGGAACAATTAGATAGCTTGATTAACCAGTATTCAAAACAATCTACAAGCTATTCTTACACACCTTCCTTTGTGTTTATAGCAAAGACACCTGAAGAGCAATTATCTAAAATTAAAACGTTATATAAACAGCTTAATGAAAAACCATCAATTATCTCTTGTTCACTAGAGGAGTTTATTAATGCCTTTACAGGAAAAGAAATAGACGAAGGTATTAATTGGCTAATTACAGGTAAGAATAAAAATTATGTTAGTAAGCCATCATTACTTTACTTTTTAGACGAGCTTATAGATAACAGATTTTTAAGTCGAACTATCATAAACGACCTTTATAAATTCATTAGATATGTGTTTAGAGACCATAAAGGAAATGAATTAAAAAACCTAAAACAATCTAGAGAAGCTATGTCAGAGAATCCAGCTTCTAAGGATAGAATTGACATCATTATTTCTTCACTATAAATATAGCTTTACTATACGGTCAAGGTATGGTAAACTAATGTAAGGTCTTCTTCGCGGTTTCTTTGTTTCAACATTAACAAGGATAGTCGACTATCCATAATTTATTATAATTATGGATTTTATTCAAAATGAAATTAAAGAAATAAAAAAACTTCTTTTAGCTCTAAACATTAAGCAAAAAGATATTTTAACAATTGAAGAAGCTTCAGAGTTCTTGGGATTATCAACCTCTAGGCTTTACAAAATGACAAGTAATAAGGAGATTCCTCATTACAAACCTGGTGGCAAGAAAATATATTTAAAGCGTCTAGAATTAGAGCAGTGGATAACAGGCAGTAGAGTCAGTACTGATGATGAATATACTTTGAAGATTGATCATTATTTGTCTAAACCTTTAGAGCACTAAGGTTATGATAGATATGATAAGATCATACCACAAAACTAAATCAGAATATCAACTTTTTATTACAGGAAGTAATGTTTTTGATGATGTTAAAGGAGTAGTTGATATCAAAACGGGTGAAGAGAGCTACCCTATAAAAGCCTATCAAAACGGAGTTTCAGCTTTAATAGATAAGTATCGAGCATTTATTATTGGTAATCTAAAGAGCATACATCGTCATGTTTCTAGAGGTTATATGCATCAATATAAAAACCTAACATTTTCGGAGTACTTTATAGCTTTAGAAAATTTTAAAAGCTATATAATCGACTCCGATGAAACTAAAATATCTAAGATTAGTTACGGCTTTAGTGTACCAACAAAAATTGCAGGGAAAGATTTAATAAAAATGAACATTCTTATGCATAAATTAAATTATTATAATCATAATAAAAAGAACAAGAAAAACACAGAGTTAAAGGAGTTTGAATACACCAACCATACTATTTGTGTTTATGCAAGTAAAAAGGGACTTGGTTTAGAAAATTACCTAAGAGTAAACCTAACACTAAATAAGAGTTTAGACCTAAAGAAAATAGGTGTTATTACTGTAAGTGATTTAGTTAATAAGGAAAAGCTAAAACTACTATTTGATTTATTTATGTTGAGATTTAACGATATAATTATTGTAGATAATTATGAAAATGTTAAGGGGAAAGATAAGATGTCACTGGATAAATATTTAAGTAAGAGGTATTGGGAATCTTTTAATACACAAAATGGCAGAAAAGCAAAGTATAGAGAAAAGACGAAACTCCATGCATTGATATTAAAGCACAATCTAAATAAAGAAAAGCTAAATATAGAAAGCGAATTAAGGAAAGCTTTTAGTGTATTCATTTCCAACTAACATTGTGACATTTTATCAACCATTATAGTATATGTAATATATAGTTGAGAAAATGTCGCATACTTAAAATCATAATTATGGCAAGTATTAATATCACACTAAGAAACAAACCCAACAAACAAAACGAATTACCAGTAATATTAAGAATAGTAAAAGACAGAAAGTCTAAACTTATCTCTTTAGGGATGCTTTGTGAAAAGCAAGATTGGGACTCTAAAAAGAACGAGTTTAAAAAATCATATCCAAATGCTTCACAGAGAAACAGACTTCTTTTAAAGCTACAAGAAAAAGCATTAAAAATAATAGATGAGTTTGCTTTAGATAACATTGATTTTACGCTAAATCAATTTGAAGCTAAGTTTAGAGGTAGAAAGTCTTCACAGGTTACGGTGTCTGAATTCTGGAAAGAGAAAATTTCAGATTTGAATAGAGCGGGAAGAACAGGAAATGCAAGAGCTTATAAAGATGTATATAATTCATTCTTTAAGTTTCATTCTAACAAGAATTTAGTGTTTAGAGAGATAACCCCTGTCTTACTTGATAAATATGAAACTTATTTAAGAAGTAATGGCAATACTGATGGTGGTATTGGAGTAAAAATGCGAGAACTAAGAGCTTTGTTTAACGATGCTATTAAGAAAGGGGTTGTAGGTGAAAAATACTACCCTTTTAAAGTATATAAGGTTTCTAAGTTAAAAGGCAAAGGAATAAAAAAAGCTTTAACTAGAGATGAAATGAGATTAATGGAGGCTTTAGATACCAATAAAAATCCTCATTTGATTGATGCTAAAAACTACATGGTCTTTAGTTATTATATGGGAGGAATGAATTTTGTTGACCTAATGAAACTAAAATGGGAGAACATACAAGGGGATAGGGTTTTATATATTCGTTCTAAAACTAAAGGTAGATTTTCAGTAAAGATGTTAGCACCTGTAAAGGAAATTATAGCTTATTACAAAACTCAAAAAAGTGAAACAAACTACGTATTTCCTATCTTGTTAAAAGACAAGTTAACACCAATGCAAATAGAGAACAGAAAGCATAAAACAATAAGTAAATTTAATAAGCAACTTAAAGAGATAGCTGAAATCCAAGGTGTAGAACAAAATGTAACCTCTTATGTGATAAGGCACAGCTTCGCAACCAATTTAAAGTTTGCAGGAATTTCTACGGATCTAATTGGTGAGTCCATGGGACATCATGATGTAAGTGTTACTAAGGCATATCTAAAAGAGTTTGATGATAAAACTATAGATGATGCAATGGGTAAATTACTCGAAGAGCCCAAGCTGAAATATGCTTCATAAATTTATTAAAAAGACTCTCAACACCGAGGGTCTTTTTCATTATAAACTGAATCCATTCAAATTCAAGTTAAAAATAATTCAAATTAATATAAACCTTCAAAAACATAAATTATGCAATTACGAAAATCAGAAAGACAACAAGCAAAAATTAAAATGGCTCTGCAAGGTTCATCAGGCTCAGGCAAGAGTTTAAGCTCTCTTTTATTGGCTAAAGGACTAACTAATGACCAATTAGAAAAAGTAGCTGTAATAGACACAGAAAATGGCTCAGCTGACCTTTATGCTCATTTAGGTAACTACAATGTACTGCCATTACAACCACCTTATACACCAGAGAAATTCATAGAAGCAATCACTGTTTGTGAAAAGGCAGGAATGGAAGTGATAATTTTAGATTCTATATCTCAAGTGTGGGATGAGCTCTTAGATTATCATTCTAAACTACCTGGTAATTCTTTTGCTAACTGGAATAAGGTAACTCCAAGGCAGAAAGCATTTATCAATAAGATTTTACAATGTGATGCACATGTTATAGCTACAATGAGAACAAAACAGGATTATGTACTGCAACAAAAAGATGGAAAATATGTACCTGAAAAAGTTGGACTTAAAGCTGTGCAAAGGGATGATGTGTCTTATGAATTTACCATAGTATTTGATATAGACATTAAGCACTTTGCGATAGCGAGTAAAGACAGAACCAATCTGTTTTCAGGTAGACCAGAATTTATGATTAATACTTCTACAGGAAAACGCATTTTAGAATGGTGTACTTCACCTGTAAAAGAGGAAGATGTAAAACAGCGAATAGAAGAGTGTTTATCTGTTAGTCAGTTAATGGAACTGTATAAAGAATACCCAAGTTTTCAGTTACCATTAAAAGCTTTGTATCAAGCTAAAAAAGATTTATTAGAAAAATTAGTTAAACCACAAAATTTTAGTCAAAATGGAAATAGTATCAGTAACAGAGCTTAACAAGCAACGTCAAGGAGTATTTAATAATCTTGAAGGTATTCCTGAAATTGTGCATCCTTTGCAAATACCTTCAAAAAATAAAGTATATCAACATAACCCATTTATAGAGGCTAACACAAAAGAGGTTAGCCTTTCTACTTTAAAGCATGATTGCATCATTCCAGTATTCAGTAAAGATAATGAGAAGACATTAGCACATCAAGAGTTTATAGAGATAGCTCAAGACTGTATTGGTAAGGTGTTTTCACATCATACAATTGAAGTACCAGAGGTTAGAGTTTCTCATCAAATTAAAGGCAGAACTGCTGAAGCAATTTACAAGCCAGTAAAAGAGCTTTTAGAACATGAGAAAACACAGTACTTTGAAAGAATGGCATTTATCATTAGAATACCATCTATTACAGAAAACATAAATGGTCATGATGTATCATTAACTGTTGGAGGTGTTAGAGCTTACAATCAAGAAAACTTGTATAACAGAAAAACGTATGAGAAATTCAAGTTTTTTGTAGGTTTTCAAAATATGGTATGTTGTAACCTATGTATTTCTACAGATGGGTATCAAGATGAAATGCGAGTAGGGAACTATTCTGAATTACAGTCTAAAATTATGGACTTAATTGAGAATTACAATGCACAATCTCATTTACAGGAAATGAAGCAGTTATCTCAGCATAATTTAACAGAACAGCAATTTGCTCAGCTTATAGGTAGAGCAAGACTATATAACTTTTTACCTAAAGAGGAAAAGACTCTAATTCCAGAATTAATGCTTAATGATGGACAGATTTCTACAGTAGCTAAAGACTATTATTTAGATGATAGCTTTTGTAGAAACGAGAATGGAGATATTAACCTTTGGAATGTATATAATCTCTTCACAGGAGCTAATAAGAGCTCTTACATAGACTCTTTTCTATCAAGAAATGTCAATGCCTTTGATTTTACTCAAGGTCTGGCAAATGCTATCAATGGTGATTCTAAACATCGTTGGTTTTTGAGTTGAGTAGAAATAGTGCCTAATTTATTTAGGCGCTATTTAATCTTTTATTACTAATGCTCTGTTCTACTTTTTCCAGTATACTATTAATTTGTTCTTTATCAATAGGAGTCTTGTCAATGAATGCAGATGCAGCTAATTCTGAAGGTGTTATTCTTTTTACATAATTTAAAACAAAATGATCGTATTTATCAGGATGATCAAGCTTCATTTTGTCTAATGTTCTGTCATAAAAGGATGAGTATTTTTGTCTAAAACTTTCAGTAGAATCTATATTCCACTCATCTAATTTTAAGTATAAATGATCTTCTAATAAATAGCCAGATATTGTACTTATGCAAAAACCAACACAAGTAGTTATTTCATTAACTTCGGCTTCACTGAAATAGACACCTTCTTTCCAGTAAGAGTTTTCAAACATAAACCCATATGTTGGATTTGAGTTTTCAGCAATTAATTCACAATGAGCTAAGAATCCTAAAGAAAATTGCTCATCAATTATGTCTAATTCTTTACACAAAACCCAGTCACCTTTTTTTGGAGGTGCATCAATCATAACATCTTTTCCTGTATAATGAAATAGCGAAACCTCTTTATTAACCGATATGATTAATCCTGAATGATATCCAATCCCATGGCTATCTACTTGAACAGCAATTGCTATAAAATTATCCTTCAATTGATCAGTATCTATGTTTAGTAAATTCCTGTCTATTTGTTCTATTGTAAGCATAAACTAAACTTTCTTTAACTTTTTCTCTATTAAATCAAAAACTGAAATTAATAACTCGTTTAAGTCATCTCTATCCTTAAATGGCTTAGTACATAATAGTATTGCTCTGAGCCTGTTTACGTCAGTTAATTCTGTTTTAAAAAGTTTAATTATTTTTTTTACTTTACCAAAGTCTGCTATTTTTATATTTTCAACTAAAATATTATGTAAATCTTTTATAGGTTTTGTTCCATTTTGATTTAAATTTAAGACCATAAAGCTTTCGAGTTCATCAAATAAATCTTTATTTACATAGTTGTCACAATAGGTTAAAACCGTTTTTTTATCTGCTCCGATTGTTTCCCATGCTGAAAACATAACATCTTCATTGTATAGAAGACCTTTAACTTTTTTAGCTTGTAGTTCAGTACATTTTATTTTGTGTGATTCTAATCCTTGCTGAATGTGAATATTGGGTCTTTTTCCCCCAATCTCGTAAAGTTTACCTTGAATAAATTTTATTTTTAAAGGCTGATTCTTCCTTGCAATTCTTTTTTTTCTTGAAAATTTTCTATTCTGTTTAAATCCAGGGAGCAAGTCTACAATCTCATTATTTTGAGAATCACTATATATGATTTCAAATTTAAAATCTTTAAATCCAACTCTTTGTTGAATAGCTTTTAAGCTTTCAACATAAGTTTCATTAGAGGAGTTGTACTCCAATACATCTATTACTTTTTTATGAACAATATGTAATTTAGTTTCGGGAGCACTAAGTGCAATGCATGCACTTCCTTTTTTTATAGAAATACTAAAATCTTCATTATTTTCTTCTTGTGCAATCCTTGTAAATGATTCAAGAATAATTTGAAGAGATTTTGAGGCATCAACAGATAGGTTGTCCAAATCAATATGGGCACCTTGTTGATCTTCTATAATTTTTATTTCTAATTTTGAATCTGACATAATCGAAAAGCTAAATTACTATTTAAAAATATAATAAAAAGTTTTTTCTGAAAATATCTTTCTTGCAGGCATCTTACTATTAAAATTGAAATCCCATAGCTATTACTTTATAGCCCTTTAATCACTTCAATTACACTTCTAGCTGTATAAGTATTTTCAACCTGTTTAGATTCAAATACCATAAAGTATTTAAAGTTATCTCCTGCTTTTTCAGCCCAAGTCTTACCTAAAATATTTTTATTTCTACTGTCATCATTATCATACACATCTCCTTTGGTTTCTAATAGTATGATGTTTCCTTTTTTAGTGTAAAGAATAAAGTCTGGATAATGGTTAGAACTAAACCCATTTAAAGCAAACCCTTTACCTCTTTCAAGGTTTCTATGCCAAAAGACTATGTTTTCAAGTGAAGCTACTTCCATAATCATTTTTTGCTCATAATTGTTCATGCTAGCTTCTCTATCATATAGAGATTTGCCAATAGTGGTACTAGGGTTTAAAAAGGTTAATGTTTCAGGGAATTCAAAATTGTCTTTTACAATAATCTTATTACTATCTATAAGAACTTTAAAACGCTCTTTAGCATAAGTGTCTGTTAGTTCATTGATTTTATCTCTAATCTTTTTTACATAAATAAAATCATTATCTACTATATCTCTAATTTGCTCACTAGATAGATTATCAAAAACGCGACTAACATATTTTTGTAATTCTTGTTGCGAAATAGGTGTCATGTCTCCAAGTTTAGAAACTATGATGCTACTAATTTGGTTTACCTGTGATGCTTTAGGTTTAGATAATATAGTGTCAACTAAAATTTCTTTAGCTCTTTTGCTTACTTTTTGTGCAGTAGCAGTCTTTTTCTGCTCATTAAAATCTACTGCGTATATCTCTTTAGAAATATCATCAAAAGTAACTTGTGTACTGTAATTAGATAGCTTAAAACCATCAAGTAAACTTACCTTATTTAGGTATTGGTCTTCAGAATTTAATTCTTCAAACAGGCTAACCTCACCAAGCTCTCCTTCTTCCACTTTTTTAAAGAATTGAGGTAATTTAATAGTAGTTGCAACTTCTTTAAATTGGGAGTCCAGTTTATAAACTTTAGGTGCAGTTTTCATAATATCTGTAAAAATAGAAGTAGTATCATCAATTTCAATATCATTTACTTTCTGTTCAAAAGTTTGTCCTTCAACTTTTGCCTTTTCTGTAATATGAGATACTAAAGTATTTTGCTTACTAATCGTGTCTAATGTAACTTCTTCCTCCGGATTAAACTCAACAGCTTCTACATCAAAATCTTCATCAGATTTAACATAGCTGTCAGGTTCAGGTTCATTTGAAAATAAGTTATCTGTAAGTATTTCATTTGGAGTTAATTCTTCTTCAGGTGCTTCTTCTGCATAATAATCATCTTTACTAAAACCAGATTCTTGCAAACCTTTAACAATACTATCTAAGGTCTCATTAAACTTTGCTGAAGCTGTTAACACAAAAGACATATTTAATAACGCTTCTTTATGCTTTACCACATAAGGTTGTCTTAAAACTCTACCTAAAATTTGTTCTACTTCCACAGGGGAAGATTTGTCTGCTAATGATGCTAAAATATATGCATTTGGGCAATCCCAACCTTCTTTTAAAGCATTTACGGTAATAATATATTTTACAGGGCAGTCTTTAGCCATTAGGTCAATACTTTTTAGCTCATCAATGCCACTAGTTTTTATTTTTATTTGTTCCTCTGGAATCTTAATTTTTATTAACTGCTCTTTAATCTTCTGAAAAGTAGTGTTGTTCTTTCCTTTTATGTTAGATTGAGCTTGAAATAATACAATAGGTCTAATGTATTTCCCTGTTAGTTTTTCTTCTTCAATAGCTAAAAGTTCTAATTGCCTTTGTAGGTGTAGAGCACTAGTTATAACCTCTTCTTTTTTATGATGATTATAGACTACAACAGGAAGTTTGACCATGCTTTCCTTTTTAAGAGCCAATGCATTTACAAAAGAAATAATATTACTGTTTTCTTTTGGTGTAGCGGTTAAATCTAAAACTAAAGAAGGGTTTAGATTGTTCAGCATTTCAACACTTAAATCACTTTCAGCATTATGGCTTTCGTCTACAATTACAATAGGGTTGAGGCTTCTGATAACATTAATTAAAGCTGTTTCATCTGTATCTGGTAACACAAGGTCTTTATCTACAATAGTGTTTCTAAAAGACTCTAAAGCGCCATTTTCTTGAAACACTTTTCTATCCTCTTTTTTTCTAGAATTTATGCGTAAACTACTAAAATTAAAAACAAAAATATTGAGCTGTTCTGTTACAGAAGTAGGATTGAAATTTGCACCTTGTAATAGTTGGTCTTTTTCATACACTTCAACTCTGTTGCCAAATAGACTATTTAACTTTTCTCTATATGGGTGATTAGAGTCTGAAAGGTTTTTTACTGTTTGTTGTAATAAATTAGACCAAGGGACTAACCAAACAACTGCTTTTGCATTACCTTGATAAAAATGCTTGTTTATGGTGTGTATAGCGTTGCATGCAATAAATGTTTTACCACCAGCAGTAGGTACTTTTATGGCTATATGTAATGCATTTGGAATATTATCCTTATAAGGTTTCATACCTGTAAAAGAACCATCTAATTGTGGGGTATAGGGTATGCCTAACTTATCTTCCCAATATTGATTGAATGCTTTGGCAGGTGTAGCCACTTTTTGTGTGTAAGACAAAAAATGCTCTAAATCTTTAATGACTTTATGTTGGTATGGTTTTAACTCCATTTTTACTTTTTATTTAATTTCTTAATCTCCTTATCAAAATCAGAAATTATTTTTTGTGTCTTATTAAAAACCTCGTATTCTTTTATGGCTTTTTTATCTGCTTGAAGTTTTGATATTTTACCTTTTCCTTGTAGTACTTTGTATTCATTAAAGGTTAGAAACTTGTTTACACTTTCTGCTAACCCAGCCATGGTAAAGGTGTTTTCTCTTTCAATCAAACCTTCAATATAATCAAAGTAAGAAGTCACTGTTCTTTCTAATTGTTTAATCTCTTTTTCTTCCAGATAATTTTTAGCAACAACAACATCTTGTTTTAAAACGCGACCATCAGGACTATTTTTAAACGTAGTAAGTCCCATTTTAGGGTCTTTTTTATTGGCTTTAGTATAAATTATTTCTGCTGCTGTTTTTCCTGTTATAGCAAAATGAAACTTATTTTGTATCATAGCATAGAAGCTCTTGGTAATGTCAGCATTTTTATCATAGTCAATACAACATTCAGCAAAAATATCCGTAACTTGTTGGTAGATTCTTCTTTCACTTGCTCTTATAGATTGTACTCTTCTAAGCAGTTCTTTAAAATAATCTTTACCAAACAATGTTTGCCCTTGTTTTAATCTATCATCATCTAAAACAAAACCTTTAATGATGTATTCTTTTAAGGTTTTTGTAGCCCAAATTCTAAACTGTGTAGCTTTTGTAGAGTTTACACGATACCCAACAGAGATTATAGCATCTAGGTTATAATATTTTGTTTCTGTCTTTTGTGTTTTTCCTTTAATAGCACCGTGTTGAGTGGTGTGTTCCAAAATGGAACTAACCATTTTTTCTTCTAATTCACCAGATTCAAAAATATTAATCAAGTGCTTTGTGATTGCAGGTCTTTGTACTCCAAACAACTCTGCTATGGCTTTTTGAGTTAACCAAACAGATTCATTTTGTAATAACACATCAACTCTTACTTCTCCTGTAGGAGCTGTGTATAAAATAAACTTATTTAAACTTTCATCCATATCTTAAAATCTAGTTATATCCCTTGGTATCTTTTTAAATACAATGTTATACTTGTCCATTATGCTTTGGTCTAGCAAACAATTATCTGCATAAATAATATACTGACTAGCTTTAGTTTTTATAGACCTTAAAAAGCTTTCATCTAAAGTAGTTATACTGTCTTTTTGGTAATAGAAATAATAAGCAGTATCATTTTTAGCACCTAATAGATAATCTTCTTTAGGTTTAGTAAAAGGTGTTTTGGCTTCACTATACCAAACATACTCTAGTATTTTATCTAAGGCAATGTCTTCATTTAAAAAACCATTATCTAAAAATAAAGGTTCTCCTAGCTCATAGTATGTAAAATCTCCAGTAGTACCTTCAATAGCTTTAGAGCCTTCTCCATAACCATTAATTACTCTTTTTACACGCTCTGCGGTAATGGTATTAGCATAATCTTCCATTTCTACTAAAATGAATTTTCTATTACCACCATCTTCTTTATTAAGGTTTAGAACTGCGTGAGCAGTTGTACCTGAACCTGCAAAGGAATCTAGAACAATGGAATTGGGATGTGAGATTGACCTTATTATTTCCTCAATTAATTCATGTGATTTTGGATAATCAAACATTTTTTCTTTAAAAATATCTTTAAGTAAATTGGTTCCTTTAACAGTATAGAAATCCTTTTCTAACCATAGTGTTGGGATTTGACTTCCTTCAGTTTTATTATCACCAAATGCTAATGTCGGAGAATTGTTTTCAGTTCCTGTGACTTCTAATATTTTTGAATTAATTTTTTTTATAACTCCACTTGGCAAATATTGAATACTAAATTTATTTTTAGCCGTATTAGAACGATTCGGACTTATTTTTATATACCCTTTTTTCCAATCTGATTGAAGTCTTGATGATATTAATCTCCATACACAATTTTTTCCTTTACTTGTTACTGGCCATATAGCACAAGTACCTTCAGGTGCTTCATTATAATTATATATAAAAGACTTCTTATCTTTTGTATACTCTCCTGTATCTATTCTTTCCTGTAGAGATTTTCCGGTAGAATGTAATTTACCATCCTTAAGGTTAACAAAAATTGGGTAAGTTTGATTAGGTCTTTGGATTTTATCAAATGTAGCTAAAGTTAGTCCTTCAAATGGGCTTCTAGACTTCCCTCCAGAATGTTTTAGGTTGTTCGGATTAAAATCTTTTGGAACTATATAAATTAAATATTCATGTTGATAATTAAAGCCTTTAGATGGTTTTCCTCCAGAAGTTTGTATTGTAATAGTAATAATTTGTCTAGTGGCAAAAATTTCTTTACAAAGAATTGTCAAATTAGCTATTTCATGGTAGCCAATACTTATTACTAGTGCACCATCTTTAGATAATAATTTACTTATCAATCTAAGTCTAGGGTACATCATGCATAACCATTTGTCGTGTCTCGATAAATCTTCTCCTTCCTTACCTACAATCTCACCTAACCATTTTTTAAATCTAGGGTGGCTTACATTATCATTATACTTCCATTCTTCATTACCAGTATTATAAGGTGGGTCAATATAAATACAATCAATTTTACTTTCATATTCTGGCAATAAACTTTTTAAGGCTTCCAGGTTATCCCCATGTATAATTTTGTTTTCTGAAGTAGCATCTTTACTCTCTTTACCATTAGTAAAGGTGTATTGAGGCTCTAATGTTTTATAGGGTACATCTTGGTGATGGTTGATTACTTTTTCTTTTCCTATCCAGTTTAATGTTGGCATACAGTTAGTTCTTTTCTTCTGTTTTAATTCTTTTTAAGGCTATTTTAATGGCGTCTATAGCTAAATCTTCTCCTTTTACATCTTCATATACTTTCTCGCTCAGCCATAACTTTAAAAGCTTACTATGTTCTATATCTAAAGCAATAGCTAATTTACCTATTTGCTCTCTAGTAGGTTTTCTATCTCCTTTTTCAATTTTACTTATTAAAGCAGTGTCTGTATTTATCATAGAAGCTACTTCTCGCATTAATAGGTTTTTAGATTCCCTTTTGGATTTTAGTAATTCTGAGAGTATCATTTGGTAGTCAAATTAGTTCTTGTCAAAGATTGTCTAAATGTAACTAGAAATTTTGGTGTAAAAAAAATCTATAAAATATTTTTTTGGAATGCTTTGTGAGAGTGCCAGATACCTTATGCAAAACCCCCACTAAGTTCTGGGGATAAAGATGCCCCTACCACTTTATATAGTAAAGAAGATTTTCTGGCAGAGTTAATAAATTCAAGGTGATAGTTGAGATTTATATGCTGTTGGTAATTGATTTTCTGTGTGTGGTATACTACAACTCAAAAACTTTTAGAAAAATGGTTAGAATCGTAAATTACAAAGAGAGACAGAAAGAGGATGGTACTTCATTCTTCGTTCTGGAACTACAAGGAGGAATTGAAATGGTATTAAGCAAAGTTACAGGAAACTTTTATGCTACTGCTAAGAAAGCTTATATACCTTCAACATTTGATGAGCAGGTGTGTACTGGGCTTATTGGTACAGAAATGCCAGGAAGCATCATTAAAGAAGACTGTGAGCCTTTTGAATATGTTGTAAAGGAAACAGGAGAGGAAATTACATTATCCCACAGATGGGTTTATGTTACAGAAGATGCTGTAAAGCCAAAGCAAGAAACTTTTATGCCTAAACATAATATTATAGCTAATTCTGATGTGTTTTCACAGAATGGTATTCTTGAGCATGCAGAGTAAAAATATAAGCCTAGTCTATGTAAATAGATTGGGCTTTGTTTTTTGAGTTTTAAAATACCCTTACAATTTTGTGCTTGATTGCTTATACCTTCATAAATAAAAGATAGTATAACTGTAGCGAGTTTACTTTATTACTATAAGGATATATTATTAATCTTGAAGGTGGGTGTAAGTAGATATAAATGAATTTTGTAAGGTGTTGAGGTTTCTAATAACAAATATATTCATTATGAAAATTTCCGAAATAAGTGTATCATACTCAAACAATAATGGGGATAGACTAAAAATAAGTAATAGTAAACAGTCTTATAATATTATAAGAGCTTGTTGGAGTGATTCTACAATAGAATTACAAGAAGAGTTTAAGGTACTAATGATGAATAGGAGTAATCAAATATTAGGTGTTTATCCGCTTTCTAAAGGAGGTGTTTCTGCTACTGTGGTAGATGCAAAATTAGTGTTTAGCGTTGCTCTTAAGTGTAATGCTTCAAACATTATAATAGCACATAATCATCCTTCAGGAAACCTTCAGCCAAGTGAAGCAGATAAGAATTTAACACAAAAGCTAAAACAAGCAGGACAGTATCTAGATATAGTGCTGTTAGACCACTTAATAGTAACTAAAGATGATTTTTATAGTTTTAGTGATAATGGATTGATAAAATAGTCCTCTTTTTTCCATTTCTATATATAGTGAATTGGAACAAGTGGGACTTTTTGTCTTTTGTTTATGTATAAAAGAGTGTGTGAGTAGGCTTTTTAAGTAAAAAATTACTGTTTGTAAGCCCTATAGATTAATATTAATAGCTAAATCTTACTTTTTATCTTCAAGGTTTACAATATCACATAAAGTGATACCTAAATTATCAGCAATCCTTTTTAAGGTGTATAAAGTAGGGTTGGTTCCACCAGCTTCTAAACGACTAAAGTTAGATTTTTCAATATTACATTTGGCAGCAAGGTCTTGTTGAGCAATACCTTGCTCTTCTCTTAACATTTTAACTCGCTTTCCAATTGCTATTTGAAGTTGGTCTTTATCGTCCATTTTAAAACATACATTATCTAGTTGTCAAAAATGATAATTAAGTAAGCTGTTATGGTTATCATAAATGATAAAAAAAGTATGTTTGTTAAATCTATTATCTATAAGTGTTTATGGCAATTTCAAGTTTATAAATAAAATATTATGAAAGTAAAAATTTCAAAATTTCAAAATACAGGAATAACAGAAACTGATTTTCATTTCAGTTTAGAACATAAATTGAGTAATATTAAAGAGCAGATAAATTTAGAGTCAGATAGTTTTTGTTCTTATGAACTAGATAGGGGTAAGAGTTCTAAAGATAAGCTAGTTTTTAGAAATGTAAATCACTTAAAGATGTTGCACAAATATCTTATATCTAGTTATTTCTATGTCGCCTTGATTGCATTTCCAGTTTTAGTAGTTTTACATGAGAGTTCTAAGGATGTAGATAGTGATGGTAATCTAACAAGTAATTTTATATACATATTAATCAGTTTAGCATTCCTTTTCGGAACATTTAAAGGGCTCAAAGTTCCGTATAGGATAGTTGTTGACCATTTAACCATTTCTGAACAGAACCTTTTTACTAAAAAAGTAGATGTTTTGTTTCCCAAGAGAATACTAACTACAAAAGTTAATGAAATAGACTTCGTTATTATTTCATCAGAAGAACAATCATTATTTATAATGGAGAATGAACAGTTTGAAGTTATTGAATTCCTAAAAAACTATCTCAAAAAATTTCGTTTTGAAAGTCACTTATAAATAAAGGTATAGAAGAGAATGGATGAAATTAACAAATATGAAAACCAAGAAAGCATTTCAGAATATAGCAAACATCTAAATGATTCCAATCCGATTTGTGAATACAATGCATTCAGCTTTAAAAGTGTTTGCAATATGAAGACTATCGAGCTATGGTTAGAAAGGTACAGAGGTTTCTATGATGATGTGGTTACAATACTAGAAGATAAAAGATATGCTTCTAAACTGAATTCGATAGAGGTATTAATGAAAAAGGATTTTGAGGTCTTATATGGTAAGTTAGATATTTTATTAAGGCTGTATAAAAAGGAAGCTTACTTTAGGCAACAATTAGATAATTATAACGGAGTTAAAGACAGTGTGTTGAAACTTGAAAATTGGTTTTCATATCAAGTAGAAAACAAAAATGAATATCAATTATTTTCTTCTGTATTTTATGATAGTAGGGAGCTTACCCATTATCGTTTAGAATTAGATGAACTAACATTAAACCCTGAAGATTTTAAGTACACACTTAAATACATGGGTATTATAGAAGAAGCTAAAGCTATCCACTTTGAAGGAAAAATCAAATCAATAGATGATTTAGAAGTTTATAAAAAAACTGAAAATACAAGAGCATACACAAGACGTAAAATAGTACTGTTAATTGATGATTTCTGCTGTAGTGAACTTCAAGTGGTTTTTACAGATGGAAGGGTAAAACACTTAGATAATTTAAGTGTAGGTCAGTTTGTAAAAGTATTTGCAAGACTCACAGGAGGAGAGCTGCAAAATTCAGAAGGCACTAAAGAGTATAAACATCATTTATATGGTTGGCATGTAGAGAAATTAGATGCTAAACCAAAAGTTAAGAAAAACACAAAGGAGATGGATTTGTATTATAAATACATTTTACCATTACCATTTTAAATAAAAACTATGGAATTAACAGGGAAAATAAAGGTCTTAAATGATGTTCAAAATATAGGTAGCAATGGTTTTAGAAAAAGAGAGGTTGTTGTAACTACAGAAGAACAGTATCCTCAACATATTTTAGTAGAGTTCATACAAGATAAGTGTGATTTACTAGATAGTTTTGTTGTAGGTCAAGAAGTAAAAATAGCCCTTAATTTAAGAGGTAGAGAGTGGATTAACCCTGAGGGAGTAGCTAAATACTTTAATGCTATTCAAGGTTGGAGAATAGAGCTTGTAAATAGTGAACAACCTATACCTCAAACACTAGCGCAGCAAGAACCAGTAAGCTTTATAGATGAAGTAGATAATGACTTACCATTTTAATAAAAAATCAATTAACCAATAAATAATAAATTATGAAGAATATGTTTTTAACATTAATAGCGATTTTGTCATTAGTAGCTTGTTCAAGTGATGATGAGAATCAGGGAGAAGAACAACAAATTAGTCAATCTCATATAGTAGAGTTTACAACAGGAACTCTTGAAAGTTGGGTGTCTGTAGGGTTAACAACTATATTGACTTTAGAAGATGGCACAGAGTCAACAATTAATTCAGATTTCGATTATACTCAAAATATAGTTAGTATAGAAATTCCAGAGAATGCGGTAAGCTTTGAGTTAGAATTTTATATTGAAGATTCATCTCAAGTTGAAATGCGTTTTTATGGTTTTTTAGATGGTATTAATGTGCATCAAGAAACTATAAACCAACAAAGTTATCAGTATCAATATACTTTTAATTAAGGTATGTGTAATTCCTTATTAAAAGAATTTCGCTTTAAGATTGGGGAACAGTATGAGTTAAACGAATTTAATCTTCAAACTTTGAAATCAACTTTCTATAAAGGTTTAGAGTATGAAAACTATGAGTACATAAAAGATGATTTTAAAACAATTTTTGGATTGAAGTTATTGCGAAATATAGTACTACAGTATAATGGTGATATACTATCAGGTATGATATTTGAATTAGACCTGAAGGATTTAGATAGTTTGATAGAGAAGTTAAACGATTATCTATACTGTGAAAGAAAATTAGTTAGAGACAAATTTGTTTTAGGTCAAACATTTACTGTCTTCAATTTTAAAGAAATTAGCCTAACGCTAGATATAGAGGAAGGCATAAAACTAGGAGTACTTAAAAATCTAGGTCAAACATAGGTCAAACATTTTTGGGATGTTAGGTAACTAAAAGAAACTAAGAGAAATATGTTAAAAACATATAAGACTGTATATCAGTCATTTGAAATCAAAAGCAACAATCTGCAACCTAACTTGAACTGACTGTTAATCAGAGGGTCCTTAGTTCGAGCCTAAGAGGAGGAGCAAGTTATAAATCCGATACAGAAATGTATCGGATTTTTTTGTTTATAGTGTTGATTTAGATTGCTCTAGCGCTATTGATTAAAGCTAATTAATAGAAGTTTTTAGAATGCTAAAGTAGAAGACATAAAAAAAAGCCACTATACTTAGTGGCTTTTTTAACAATTTTTAAATGATAAACTATTCTGTAAATAAGATTTCACTTTTAGCAGAAATTCCATTTTCATTAAAAGCTTCTACTTGATAGTAATAACTTTGGTCTGTTGTTAATGCTCTTAATTCGTAATTAGGCGAATCGTACATTAATGCAGAAAGGTTTAATTTATCTTTTGAAATTCCCCAATAAATAACATAACCAGTCGCATTGTCTACCTTGTCCCAAGTTAAATTGGTGTTTCTGCGATCCGCTTGTCTTTCTACCTTAAAATTAGCTGGTGTTTGCGGTACAGCTTCAAAACCATTTCCAAAAATTCTAAATTCAGAAATTGATAAATAGTTATTGCTACAATACACATGATTATATCTAACATACCTTGCATTCATAGGTTTGTTTAGTTCAATGTAACCATGAGGCATGTCACGAGTGTTTTTAGAGTAGTCTGAGATGGTTTGCCATGATTTACCATCAATTGACCCTTCAATAACAAATTGCTGTCTTAAATCGTCTGGTCTTCCATATATGTCGCTATTAAAATCTTGAAAATTAATTTGAATGGCTTTAACGCTCATTTTCTTTTCTAAATCAACTTGAACGTAAATAGAATCGTCATTAACCTCAGATACCCAATAAGACCTTATTTCTTCATCATTAATTTTAGAAATATCAAATTCTCTAATCTGACCTAACATATAACCACTATCACTTTCATCCACAACATTTATCTCTTTTGTCACTAATCCAGAATTGGTGGTTACTGGTTTATTGTAAGACAATAGCATCCAACCTGTAAAACGCTCTTTATGCTTGTCAACCTTTGTGTCAGGTAAAAAGTGTGGGTAATCACCATAAGCAGTATTAACATACATTTGACCATTGTCTTCAAAACCTGCAGGATACATACCTATTCTGCGTTCAAATTTATAGTTTACAGAAATTGCCATAGTTGCATAATGCCAATATTGACCATTGTTATCCTTTACTGTGCTTCCGTGTCCAGAACCTTTTAAAAAACCACCTGGTTTATAAGATATTGGATTATAAGGTGCATACTCAAAAGGACCAAACGGACTTTTACTAGTTCTTACACCATCAGCATAAACATTCCATTGTGTGCCAGGTGCACCATATTCTAGATAATAGGTATCATTATGTTTTACCATCCAAGGACCTTCTAAATAAGGCTCGATGTCTGATTTATGGTCTTGTCCAAAACGTTCCCAACCATATTTATCAGGATGCAAATTAAATAAATCTTTTTGCTCTCCTTTTGGGACGTAATAATTATCAGCATCCAATTCAACCACACGAATTGGATAGAGGTTAGAGGACTCCTCGTATAAATATACTTTACCATCGTCGTCCACAAACAAATCAGGATCTTGAATGCCTCCAGGCGGATTTAAAACCGCATATTTAGTTTTCCAATCGCCTAACTCTGGATTATCAGTTTCTATAATTGGACCTCTTCCAGAAGGATCGCCATATACTATTATTTTACCGTCTTTTACAGCTGCTGCAGGAGCATTACTACCTTTAAAATACCAGTTTTGAGGTGTTATAAAAGTCCAATTACTCATATCGTCACTCATCCAATACCCATGAGAGCGTGTGACAAACATGTAATACTTGCCTTTAAAATTTACTAAAGCAGGATCTGCACCAGAACGGTAAGACACTTTATTCTCTGCTCTGTAATGTGACATGTATGAATAATCTATGTCTACTGGATTACAATAAGTTTTGTAATCTCTTTTATTACCATTACTAGCGTTTGATGATTCTGTAGTTTGATTGTCTTTTTCTAATTTACAAGAAAAAATTACTGTTGCTATTAGTAAAAGCGAAAGGCTTCTTATAATTATATTTGATTTTTGCATAAATCTGTTGTCTTATATGTATTAATCTATCAATTCAAAGCTAATTGCAGCTCCTCCACCAGGAGCCAGCTTTAACTTTAAATCAGATTTGCTAGTGACTTCTTTAGTTATAATTTGATAGCTTTTAGGATTGTCTTTCCAATCTGCATCTTTACCGTCTAGATATAGGGTTGCTTTGTACTTTTTTCCGGTAGTTAAAAAATCTAAAGAGATACTTGTTTTTCTAGGGTCTTTATTAGTTATAGCGCCTAAAAACCAACGCTCTGTGTTTTTATCTTTTCTTACTACTGTTAGATATTCTCCTGGTTCTGCTTCTAAGTAAATAGAGTTTTGCCAATCCATTGGTACATCGACTATAAACTGAAATGCATCAAGGTGTTTTTGATAATTTTCAGGTAAGTCTGCTGCCATCTGTAAAGGCGAATACATAGTGACATATAAAGCTAGTTGCTTTGCTATAGTGGTATGTACTTGTTCTGTTTTAGTGCTATCGTAAGTATTCATTTTAATTTCAAATATGCCAGGCGTGTAATCCATTGGTCCACCAAGTAAACGTGTAAAAGGTAAAATGGTTTCGTGATCTGGTGGATTACCATTGCTCCATGCATTAAATTCGTTTCCTCTAGCAGCTTCCGCAGCAATATAATTGGGATAGGTCCTGCTGTATCCAGTAGGTCTAACACTTTCGTGGGAATTAATCATAATTTTAAAATCTGCAGCACGTTCTGCGACAAAATTAAAGTGATTAACCATCGTTTGTCCATCATGAAACTCGCCACGCGGAATTATTTTTCCAACATATCCTGTTTTAACTGCAGGATAACCATACGTTTGCATTAACATGAATGCGCGATCTAAGTAACGTTCGTAATTTGCAACAGATCCAGAGGTTTCATTATGCATTATCATTTTGACGCCTTTTGACTTAGCGTATTTTGAAATTGCCTCAATATCAAAATCAGGATATGGTGTTGTAAAATCAAAAACATCTTCTTTCCATTTGCCATACCAATCTTCCCAACCAGTATTCCAACCTTCTACTAAAACGCCATCAAAACCATATTTAGCAGCAAAATCAATATATTTTTTAGTGTTTTCTGTGGTAGCACCATGTTTTCCGGATGGAATCATTTCGCCAAATGCAGTACCAGCATTTTGTGCATTTTGACTTCCAGCATAATCCCAAGTAGATAATCCTACGTGCATTTCCCACCAAATCCCAATATACTTCATAGGTTTAATCCAAGAGGTATCTTCAATTTTGTTAGGTTCGTTTAAATTTAATATCATTTTAGAACTTACAATATCTCTAGCGTCATCACTAACCATTAGTGTTCTCCATGGTGATACAGAAGGTGTTCTTAAATAGGCTTTGTCTCCTAATGCATTTGGCACTAGGTTAGAAGTAAATTGAAAATTATTTACATCAACATCCAAATGCATTATTGGATAATTAACAACAGCTGCTTCAAAAATATTAATATATAAGCCATCACTAGATTTAAGCATTAACGGTGATTGTACACGATATTGACTAGTAATAGATTTTAATCCAACACCATTGTTTAAGTCTATTTTTGAATTATCAATGTCTGATATTTTAGTTTTATTATAGGCATATTCTTGACTATCATAATCTCCAGGAATCCAAAATGCTTCATGATTATTGGTTAGATTAAATTGTGTATTCTCGTTAGAAACAGTAAAATAATTTATAGTGTTGTCCAACGGAAACTCATATCTAAAAGCAACACCTTCATCATAAATTTTAAAAACAATATTCAGCTTATTATTGGTCTCTTTTTGGTTTAAATAAATTCGGGTTTGATTGTACGTATTTAAAATTGAGGATTGCTCTCCTAAAACCGGTTGCCAAGATTCAGAAAAAGAAAGGTTTTCAGTATTAACGACCTCAAAGTTATGTGTTAAATCCTCTGCATCTTTAATGGATAAACCCATTGTACTAGGTAAAACAACAGCTTTGTTTTTGTAAAAGACTTGATATGTAGGTTGGCCTTTTTTGTTTATATCAAAAGTTACTTTAATATTTTTTGAAGGCGAAAATATATTTTGAGCATGCAACCCAGTAAAGATTAAGCATATTAATAGAGTAACTATCGTTTTTTTCATTAATGAAATTATTTAGTTAATTTAAAAGAAGTCTTTAAGGATGCATCCGAATTTGTACCAACAAAAATCTCAAAGTCTCCAGGTTCTGCCACGAAGTCTAAATCGTAATTATAAAACTTTAAATCTTCAACAGAAATATCAAAACTTACCGTCTGAGTTTCTCCTTTTTTAATAAATGCTTTTTTGAAACCCTTTAACTCTTTTACAGGTCTTGTTACAGAGCCTACAACATCTCTAATATATAACTGTATGACTTCTTTTCCATCATAATTTCCAGTGTTTGTTACGTCTACAGTTATGTTGATTTTTCCATCCATTGTAATAGTGGAATTGTTAATTTTTAGGTTATTATATTCAAACGTGGTATAGCTTAAACCATAACCAAAAGGATATAAAGGTTCGTTTCTAACATCTATATAATTGCTTTTAAATTTTTCAAATTTACCTTCTTTATTTCCTAAAGGTCTTCCTGTATTTTTATGATTATAAAAAATAGGAATTTGACCAACGTTTCTTGGAAAGGTAGCTGTTAGTTTTCCTGATGGATTAACATCTCCAAATAAAACATCTGCTATTGATAAACCAGCCTCACTACCAGGAAACCATACATTTAAAATGGCAGGAACGGTATCGTTTTCTTCGACTAAAACTAGTGGTCTACCAGTAAATAAAACTAAAACAACTG
This sequence comes from Olleya sp. Hel_I_94, assembly GCF_007827365.1. NCBI lineage: Bacteria > Pseudomonadati > Bacteroidota > Flavobacteriia > Flavobacteriales > Flavobacteriaceae > Olleya > Olleya sp. Hel_I_94. Next base: position 2,099,254 of record NZ_VISI01000002.1, on the reverse strand, counting down.
GTTTACCTGTTTTTAATAAGGCGTTTAATAAATCTTTTTGAGCCTGCGGAATTTCTAAATTAGTACGACTACTGCTTTCTCCGCTAAACTCGGCTGTTTCGCCTAATGTTGCAACAATAACATCTGCTTTTTTAGCTATTGCCAACGCTTCGTCCAATAATTGTTTGTCTGATCTTCCATCACGCGGAATATCTTTCCCAAACATGGTAGCTCTTTTTTCAAGTTCTAAATCGTAATCTACGTTACTTCCTTTGGCATATAAAATATTAGCTTTATCGTTAACTACCGATTTTAAACCATCTAAAACAGTTTTAGATTTTTCTTGATCTGTAGCAACGCTCCAAGTACCAGCCATATTTACGCTTGTATTGGCCAATGGTCCAATTAAAGCAATTGTACTAGATTTTTTTATAGGTAATGTTTGGTTTTCATTTTTTAAAAGTACCATGGATTCTGCGCCTACTGTACGAGCAAAATCTCTGTTTTTTTGAGTAAAAATTTCTGTTTTAGCTCTATTTGTATCACAATATTTATATGGGTCATCAAATAATCCTAGTTGGTACTTAGCTGTTAAAATACGTTTAACAGCAGTGTCAATATCGTTGATAGATACTTTACCATCTTCTAAAGATTGTTTTAGTGTGTTTAAAAATCCTTCAGCAACCATATCCATATCAGAGCCAGCTATTAAAGATTGAGCAGATACTTGTTGTAAGTCTCCAACACCATGATAAACCATTTCTTCTATTCCTGTATAATCTGTTACGACAAAGCCATCAAATCCCCAATCATCTCTTAATAAATCTGTTAATAACCACTTGTTTCCGGTAGCAGGAACACCATCTACTTCGTTAAATGATGCCATTACAGATCCAACACCTTCATCAATTGCTGCTTTATATGGAGGAAGATATTCGTTATACATTCTAATACGACTCATGTCTACAGTATTATAATCTCTACCAGCTTCTGAGGCTCCATAAAGCGCAAAATGTTTAACACAAGATAATAGTGTATTATTAGCGGTTAAATCGTTTTGTTGGTAACCTCTTACCATCGCTCGCGCTACTTGACTTCCGTAATACGTGTCCTCTCCACTACCTTCAGATACTCTTCCCCAACGTGCATCTCTTGAGATGTCTACCATAGGAGAAAAGGTCCAGTTGATTCCATCTGCACTAGCTTCAGTAGCTGCAACTCTTGCTGTTTTCTCAATCATTTCCATGTCCCAACTTGCAGATAACCCTAACGGAATTGGAAATGTTGTTTTGTAACCGTGTATAACGTCCATTCCAAAAATTAAAGGGATACCTAGTCTACTTTTTTCGACAGCTATTTTTTGAACTTCTCTAATTTTCTCTACAGTTTTTATATTGAAAAGACCTCCAACTTTACCTTCTTCAATATTTTTAGCAACATTTGAACTTTCAGATGCTCCTGTAGTGATATCTCCAGATGAAGGTAGATTTAGTTGACCAAGTTTTTCTTCAATAGTCATTAAATTTAGGATAGAATCTACTTGTGCCTCAAAAGGGTTTTCTGATTCTTTTTTGGTATTCTTACTGTTAGTGTTACAAGATATAAAGGTTGCAGTAACCAATATAATAGTTGCTGTTTTAAAGTTAAATAGTTTATTCATTTTTTAATTTTGTATTAGAGAATAGCCATGATAATAATTCTGTTTCAGCAAAAGTTGAGTCCCAACTATTGTGATTGTCTTTAGCGTATAATGTAAAGTTTGGTGTGCCACCTGCTTCTAAAATAGCGTTAACCATTGTTAAGGATAGTTGCGGTTTTACAACATCATCCTTTGCGCCATGATAAATGGACATTGGTACTTTTTTGGCAAATAATTTTGCGGTATTTGGGTTGCCACCACCACAAATAGCGATAGCTGCTGCAAAAAGGTCTGGTTTTCTGTAAAGAATTTCAAAGGTTCCCATGCCTCCCATTGATAGTCCACCAACATATATTTGGTTTTTATTTACATAAGATTTTTTAGTCATATCTTCCATTAAATGCATAACTAGATTTAATGCATTGGTAGGAGGAAGGTCAGATGGAAACGTAATTGTTAAAGGATAGGTAGTCCTGTCTACCTCTGCATTAGCCCAATAGTCATTTTTGGGACACTGAGGAAAAATCACTATTGCAGGAAATGAGTCTCTAGCTTCTTGACTTAAAAACAATTTACTACCATGTGCTAGTTGTTTTGTGTTATCATTGCCACGCTCTCCTGCGCCATGAAGAAACAAAACTACAGGGTATTGTTTGTCCTCTGAAAAATCTTTAGGTAGCAATAACCGGTAATTTAAGGTATCATTATCTTTGATGTAGGATTTTTTTGTAAAAGTTTCGGTTTGTGCATTAACCAATGTAGTAATGCTTACAAAAAGGATTAGTAATACTATTTTTAATTTCATTTTAAATGATTTTAATAGTTAAAGCCTAGTGTGTTTAGACCATTTTGAACGTCTTGATTTTGCATAAATAAATTCCAAATTAGTCCAGTCCTGTAGTTTTCTATCATAATTATTTGCGGACCTTGATCTATCGCTAAATAAGCGTCTGCTACCCAATAATCCTCTTTTGGGCTAAAGGCATCATAAAAACCTGCAGGTCCCAGTAAAATGTCACTTTTACTATAAAAAAATTGCATTGCTGCTAAAGATTTTTCTGGTGTATATGGTATAGAGCTAATCGCAGCAGTTGGAGATATTACTCCAATATCGTTTCCTGGTTGATGTGCTAAATATCCAATGGTACCATCATCATTGCGAGAGTAGCTGGCTGTTAAACCCCAACAATCTGTGCCATATTTAAAATAATTTAAAGGATTATCAACGCAATAAGCGTAGTTAATGTCTGTGTGGTTTTTGTTTAAAGTCCAATAATTTGCATATTGATCTGATAAATTTGTTGGGTTTAATCCTAAATAGGAATAGTGTGCCCAAAATAAAGGTCCAGTCCCTGATCCTGCGTGTTCTAAAACCGTAGGGATATTATATTGTGTGTCTGCAGTTACTATAGTTCCATTAGAAGCCCAGCCATCTGTATATACTGAGCTTGATATGCTGTGATCTGGTGAAGCTGCGCCAAGTATGAATGCAATTAGTGTTTCATTATAGCCTTTTAACTCTAGGTTTAAAGCAAATTGATTTGTTGGACTCCAATGCCAATATAGTTTATTTTGACCTTGTGTGTACCAATCCCATTCTACACCTTTCCAAAGGACATCTGCTTGGTTTGCTAGGGTTTGTTCTTGTGTTGATCCATTTTTAAAATATTCTTGGACACAAATTAGTCCTTGTGCTAAAAATGCAGTTTCTACTAAGTCTCCACCATTATCCTCAGGACTAAAAGGGATGACTTGTCCTGAGTTACCATCGATCCAATGTGACCAAGCACCATGAAAACGATCTGCATTTTCAAAAAAGTCGAGTATAGTAGTTAATCTTTGTACGCCTTGGTCTCTTGTAATATAGCCTTTTTCAATACCAATAATAATCGCCATTAATCCAAAACCACTACCTCCTGTAGTAACTATATTTTGGTTTAATGAAGGGTTACTAGGATGATAACGTTCCTTAGCTGCTCCTGACGGTGAATTTGCAAAATCCCAGAAGTATTTAAAAGTTTTTTCTTGTACTAAATCCATCAAGGCTTGATCCGTTAATGGCTCAATAACTGGAGTATTGTTGTTAGGAATATAAGGCTCTTGGTAACCTGGTCCATCATCTGATGCGCAAGAAAACAATAGGACTATTGTGATTAATATGAAGTGTATATTTTTCATTTTTAATTTATGTTTTTTAGGCTAAAATCCAATTTGGCAAGTCCGTTTTGTAAATCTTTGTTACCCATAAATAGTTTCCAAAATAAGCCTGTTCTATAATTTTCTATCATTATGGGAATTGGTCCTTGATCAATAGCTAAATATCTTGGCAAATACCATTTGTGTTCTATGCTAAAAGCATCATAAGGACCATATTTGCCGATTAAAGTATCTTGTTTTGTATACATATATCTAAGCATTTGCATACTTTGTTTAGGCGTATATGGAAATGAAGATAATGCAGCAGTTGGACTAATGACTCCTAAATCTGCTCCTGGTCTATGTCCTGAATATCCTTTCATGGAGTAACTAGAAGTTAGTCCCCAAAGACTGTCTCCATAGCCTTTAAATTTGTTAGGGTTTTTAACAGCATATTGATAATGTATCTTTGCATGATTAGTTGTTAATTGCCAATAGTCTGCATATTTATCCTTAATTATTTTTGGGTTTAAACCAAGGTAGGAATAGTGTGCCCAAAATAATGGGCCAATAGGTGAGTCATCATGTTCATAGTAATTTAAGACTAAAGGAATATCGTACATGCTGTCTGATGTTACAATGTCTCCTTTTTTAGCCCAACCATTATCATATACTGATTTTTTGATTGGATGTGTTGGCGAAGCAGCTGCTAGTACATACATAATCAAACATTCATTGTAGCCTCCAACGGGAAAATTCATTTCCCATTGATATTCTGATGACCAATGCCAGTATAGTGCATCTTCTCCGTTTTTTGTATACCAATCCCATTCTACTTCTTTCCACAATTTGTCTATTCTGTTAACTAATTGTTGTTCTTTTTGGTTTCCGTTTTTAAAATATTCAGAAACCGTTAGAAGTCCTTGAATTAAAAACGAAGTTTCTACTAAATCACCACCATTATCTTTTTTGCTAAAGGGAATTACTTTTCCGGTTTCACCATTAAGCCAATGTGGCCAAGCACCATGAAATCGATCGGCTGTTTCTAAAAATGTAATAGCTTTTAAGTATCTGTCCAATGCTTGCTCTCTTGTAATCCATTGTCTTTCTATCCCAACTAAAATAGCCATTAATCCAAACCCACTTCCTCCAGTTGTTACTGTGTTAATTGGAGTAGTTGGATAGATGTTGTCCATATGAACTCTTTCTCTGGCTAAACCAGAATTTGGGTCTGAAGCTTCCCAAAAATAATCAAACGTTTGTTTTTGTATGGTGTCTAATAATTGGTTATCTGTTAATTGTAATTTGACTGACTTAAAATCGGATATAGGTGTTTCTTTTTTACTTTTACAGCTCGTTAACACTATGAAAATTAAAAAGATAAGGGTAAAGTTTTTAGGAAGGATTTTCATTGAGTTATGAGATTAATTGCCTCAGCTGTATTAAAAACATAATACAGCTAAAGCATAGGAGAACTAAATCAAAATAAAAAGGGTGCTATTAATAAATATTATAACATAGACTGGATTTCAGCCTGTGTAAGTGTTGTGTTATATATACGTAATTCGTCCATTAGACTACTATCAGATAGGTGTCCCCAATAATCAAAGGTTGGTCCACCAGCACCAATAACCATTTGTGTACAACCAGTCCAATCAATACTTGCTCCAAGAGCAGATGTTAGGGTTTCGGCTCCATTAATGTAAATTTTACTTTCAGTAGGAGATACTGTTAAGGCTATGTGTACCCATTGTCCAGCAGTAACATCTATTACGCCTCCATCATTCCAACTTTCAGCAGTACCTGTTCCGATATTAACTTTTATACGTTGTTCTGTCGCGTTACCTTCTCTAAATAATCTAAAGCCTTGGTTTCTGTCATCAGCATCATCGCCTACGGTTAAAATTCCGGATCTATCAGGTGTTGCATTTACCTTATACCAAAAGGTTGTGCTAAACTGGTCGCTACCAAAAAGATTATTTGTAGGGAATGTTAAGTATGAATCTGTTGTCGCTGTAAAAGCGTCGCTTCCAGAATAACTATCAGATGTTGACTGTGGTGTTCCTACTTCTGAAGCAGTTTGTAAGCTAATTAAATCGGTATTACTGCCATCAAAAGGCATGTAAAATGTTTCGCCATTATAGATTGGTGTATATGGATTAGTCACATTAATCATGTTTTGGATTTCTGTTTGTGTCATTGCTATGTTGAATAATCTTAACTCGTCCATTGCGCTATTATCCGATAAATGATTCCAATAACTAAATGTTGGACCTCCTGCACCTATGTTAATATCATTACATCCAGTCCAGTCTATAGGATTAGATAATGCTATAGTGTTTACTGGTACTCCGTTAAAATAAATAACACTCTCTGTTGCCGAAATTGTAAATGCAATATGGATCCACTCTCCAGCAGTAACATCTATTACGCCTCCATCATTCCAACTGTCAGAAGCTCCTGTACCAATATTTATTTTGATACGTTGTTCTGTCGCACTACCTTCTCTAAATAATCTAAAGCCTTGGTTTCTGTCTATTTCATCATCTCCAATAGTTAAAATTCCAGATCTATCAGGAGAAGCATTAACTTTATACCAAAAGGCTCCAGTAAATTGGTTGCCTAAATTGGTTTGATCTAAAGGAAATGTTAGATAAGAATCTGTTGTTGCTTTATAAGAGTTTGTACCTAAAAAGCTTTCTCCTGCAAATGAAGGATTACCTGTTTGCGCTGGATCAGTAATGGTTACCAGCTCAGTAAATGTTCCATCAAATGGCATGTAGAAAAATTCTCCATTAAATAAAGGAGAATAAGGAGGCTCTTTGCTAAAATTAACTAATGTACTAGTTATGTTTCCTGAGATATCTGTAGCGCTAACCTCTACAGTATGTTCACCACTTGTGATTCCGCTATGTGGTACACTTGCATTGAAATTGCGATAGTCTAAAAACGAATTAAAGGTTGCAATTTGATTACCATCTACTTTAACAGAGATGATTTGAATTTCGATATCATCCGAAACTTCAAACTGAATATCAATTGCGCTTTCAATTGCTATGTCTTGAATTGCTGTACCTTCTGTTGGAAAAATCACATTTACAGTTGGTGCTCCAGCATCTGGTCCAGGATTAACCTCTGTTAATGGGTCTATACCTTCGTAGCAAGATGACATTAAGACTAATACAACTAGTGATACTATATATTTACTAATATTTTTCATGATTAAAGGGTTTTAATATTATTCTAATGGAAGTAAGTCAAGTTGTGCTTGTGGGTAAGGTAAAAGCTCGTCTTGAGCCGTAAACGTCCTACCTTCGTAGCTTAACTCATCATACTTATTAAGTCTAATCATATCAAAGTATCTGATTCCCCATTCCATACCTAATTCTGCAAATTTTTCATCCATTACATCATCTGTTGTTACTCCAGATAATGGACTCATTCCTACACGATTTCTAACCATGCTGACTGCTTGATCAGCTGTCATAATTGAGCCTGATGCACCATGAGTTAGTGCTTCTGCATACATTAATAATATTTCTGAATATCTTATAACGTTAAAGTTTTTACTAGACCCATAATCGTTTCTTCCAGGAGTTAACTGGTTAGAAGGTAAGTAGTGTTTACCACTTGCAAACATTGCTCTAGTGTAGTCATTAAATACGTCTCCATCTGGAGTTGTGTTACTTATATAGCTAGGTAAAGTTGAGTAGCTAGGATCTAGCATAATCTCTGCAATACCACGTGGTGTAAAACATACGCTGGTCACAAGACGCGTTTCCTCATCTCTATCTATCATAAATTTAATATACTTTAAGCTAGGCTCATAAAAACCCCATCCACCAGAAGCTGTAGACACTGCAGGTGTCCAACTTGAAGGTCCAAAAGGTGCATATAGATGGTTGTTTGTGTTACCTGTATCAGTGTTGTAATCTGAAAATTGTAATTCAAATAAACTTTCGTTGCTTAGTTTTCCTGGTTTTTTAAATAATTCGTAAAAATCAGGAAATAAAGTAAACTTATTAGAGCTAATAATTTCTGCAGTAATATCTGCAACAGCTTGATAGTTTTCAAGTTCTAAATTTGCTAAAGCTTTAATGGCTAAGGCTGTGTATTTAGTAACTCCACCAGGAACATCTGTTCTCTCGTTTGGTCTCATGTCAGATAAAAAAGGGATGGCTTCATCCATAAGTTCTGATACGTAAAGCATAACGTCTTCTTTAGTGTCTACACCATTATCTATGTCTGTAGATACGTTAGAGTTAGTTATAATAAAAATATCTCCCCAAAGACGTGACATTTGTAAGTGTTGAAAACCGCTTAATACTTTAGTTTCTGCGATATATTGATCAGCTAAACTTATATTGTCTCCAGTAGCAAACTCTTTATATTTAAGTATTGTTTCTCCAGAGTTTACGATATCTGTAATATCTCCATAAAAGTTTTCCCAAACTTGATTGTACATCCAATAACCATTGTCATAATTGTAAAGGTCAGCGTTAGTAAATCCGCCTTGAGCATCTCCGACACCACCAGCGTTTACGTCATCACCTCGTACGCCTATTAATAATGGATCTTCCCAGCCTCTAGAATAGGTTTCAGAATAAGCACCAATTAATGGTAATATCATGTCTTCTGATGCAGTAAAATCTAAATCATCTGCAGACAATTGACCGTCATTTTCCTCTAATTTGTCACTACAAGATACTGTGGTGATAAATGCAACTAACAACAATGCTAGTGGCTTTAAAAGTTGTTTTAAATTTTTCATTTTTAGCATTTTTATATTTTAATATTAACACCAACAGTATAAACTGCTGGGATTGGATATGTTTGTCTGTCTACACCATTTGCAACTTCTGGATTAAATCCATTGTAGCTAAAAGATGTAAATGGACGATCTGCTGTAAAAGTTATTTTAGTTTCTGGTAAGTTTTTACCATCAATTAACTTAGAAGGGATAGTGTAGGCAAGTTGTATGTTTTGAACACGGAAATAAGATCCATTTTCAACAAAGAAAGAACTCATTTTTTGGTTCCAACCTTTTCTTCTACCTTCAGAAGATGGATAGTCATTACTTGTTCCTTCTCCATGCCATCTGTTTATGGCAAAATCTGCATCGATGTTAGTGTCATTAGTAAATAATACTTCACCTCTTTTTCTGTTTAAAATTTCATTACCGCTTTGTCCAGCTATTGCAACAGAAAAATCGAAGTTTTTGTAGCTTACTTGCATATTAGCACCATATGTAAAATCAGGTAAATATGAGCCTAACACCACTCTGTCATCTGCATCAATTTTACCATCATTATTTTGGTCTTTATAAATAAAATCACCTGGTACAAGTTGGTTACTGTTTTCTGAAAGCTCATACTGAGCTGTTGGATCTGCAGCTACTTGTGCTTCGTTTTGATAGACTCCGTCAATTTCCCATCCATAAAAAGCATTTACAGGCTCTCCAACCATTAATCTTTGTCTAAATTCTGCACTACCAGTATCATAATAACCTTGGTCTGTGTTTATTTTTGTTACTTTATTGTCTAAAGTTCCAAAGTTTCCGCCTACTGAAAAGCTCCAATTATCATTAATTGTTTGGCTCCAATTAGCAGCAATTTCTAGACCTTGGTTTCTCATTTCACCAGCATTAACCAATAAAGTGTTACTTACAATTGCTTGATCAACCGGAACGACTAGTTTTTTAGTGTCTCTGATAAAGTAATCTGCTTCTAATGTTAATTTGCTATTAAATAACCTTGCGCTAATACCAAAATTAGTCTCTTCTAGTATTTCTCTTTCTAAATCTGTAAAGTTGCTAGAGCTAATAATTCCATTAGTTTGTGTGTCGTCGATTGCAGTTGTTAATTGAGATACTGTTCTGGTACCAGCACTTCCACCTAATTGTCCATTAGCTAATTGCCCCCAACTTGCACGTAGTTTAAGAAAATCTATAACATTACTATTTTGCATAAAATTTTCTTTAGAGACAACCCATCCTACACCAAATGCAGGTGTTGTTTCCCATATTTTTTTAGGAAATTTTGCATCACCTTCACGTCTAACTGTAGCATTTAACAAGTACTTATCTTTTAAGCTATACTCTAATCTTCCAAAATATGCTAAAGTGTAAAAGCGGTCTCCAATTTCGTTAACTTGACTGGCAAAAGAGGTTGGATCTGCAAAATTTAAATACCACGAACTTTCTAAATCTATTCCTTGCACGTCATTACCAGTAGCACTAAAACTATTAGTTTGCTCATCACCATATGACGATCCAGCTAATAATTTAAAACTGTGATCACCAAAGTTGTCTTTATAAGTAAGGGTGTTGTCCCAATACTGAGTAGAGTAGGTTAGATTTGCTCTTCTTATAGAAGACGTCTCTCTTTGTGAGTTTTGTGAAATGAAATATGGTAATCTTACATTACGCTCTGCTATTGTAGAGTAGTCGTGGCTATAAGATGTTTTAAAAGAAAGCTTGTCAGGAACAAGATCATACTCTGCATAAACACTAGCTAATATTTTTTTTATCTTTAATTGGTTGTTATTGTAGGTCATTGAAGGAAAAGGGTTTTGAGATCCTCTGTAACCTAAAAGCGTAGCGTCTGAAAACGGAATTGGCGATGCGTCTGTATTTGCATAGTCATTAACTGGAAGAATTGGCACTGCAAAATAGGCTTGAAACCATGCGCCATTTTCTGGATTATATTTAGTAGCATTACTAAAAATAGAATTTACGCCAATTTTTAATCTGTCTGAAACTTTAAAATCAAGATTGGATTGAAGGTTAAAACGCTCGTATTCGTTTTTCATATCTAAGATACCATCTTGAGAAAAATAACTTGCATTGACACCATAAGATGTAGACTCGCTACCACCATTTATAGCAATATTATGACTTGTAATTGTCGCATCTCGTAACACTTCGTTATACCAGTCTGTGTTTACATTTGGTACGTTCGGATTAATTCTGCTTCTACCAAATCTTTCAATTGCATTTTGTACAAATTGAATATCAGATTCTGATCCAGACTCGTAAGCCATAGTTACAAATTGTTCGGCATTAGCCATTTTTACCACATTTTGTGCATGTTGTATACCTGTATATCCACTATATGTGATTTCTGGTTTTTTCTCAAATTTACCACCATTTGTTTCTATGATAATAACACCATTAACACCACGTCTTCCAAAAATAGCAATTGATGACGCATCTTTTAAAACAGATACGCTTTGTATTTGGCTACTGTCTAGAAAATCGATGTTGTCGTAAAACATTCCGTCAACGACAAAAAGAGGTGTTCCACCTGCAGCGTAAGAGTTAACACCACGTATTCTAATAGAAGGCGAATCTCCTGGAGACCCTACGCTTGTCACTTGTACACCAGCAACCTTACCTTGTAAAGATTGCATTACATTACTGTTAGGTGTTTTTTGGATGTCTTCAGATTTTATTGTTGTGATAGCTCCTGTTACATCTGCTTTTTTTTGTGCACCATAACCAATAACAACAACCTCTTCTAGGGATTGTGCATCCACTTCTAAAGCGATGTTTATAACGTTATTATTAGTAATAGTAACATTTTTAGTTTTAAAACCAATGTAACTAAACTCTACTATATTGCCTTGAGAAAGTGTGATAGCATAGTTACCATCAAAATCAGTACTTGTTCCTTTAGCTGTACCCTTTACTATAACATTAACGTTTGGTAAGGGTAAACCATCCTCCGCACTTGTAACAACTCCTGTTACAGTTTTGTCTTGAGCTAAAATACTAATGCTCAATAAAAAGAAGAATAGAAAATTAAGTTTTAATTTCATGTATTTTTATTTTAGAATGTTAGTGAAGTAAAATTACTATCAATTTATCTTTAATTTTAAAATACAAATACATTTTGATTACGTCAAGGTTAAGTTAATGTTAACAAAGCTAGTGCTGACGTATTGTAAACCATAGTATTAATCAGTAAATAGTACACTAAAACGATATAGTGACGTAGTATTGACGTAGTGATTTGTGTTATAATTTAGATAAAAATGCGTTTAAATGAAGCTGTTTAGGTAGTCTGTAAGCGAGTCTTCTGAGCTTAAATTTAATTTTCGTTTTAAACGATATCTGTGTGTTTCAATTCCTCTGGTAGAAATATTCATTAAAGGCGCAATCTCTTTTGTTACTAAATTCATCTTAATATATGCGCATAATTTTAAGTCTTTATGCGATAGTTTAGGATGTTTAATTTTTAATTGATTGAAGAATTTTTCATGCACCTGATTAAAGTTATATTCAAATATTTCCCATTCGTCTTTATGACCAATGGTATGATCAATTTTTTTCTGAAGACGTTTGCTAACTTGTTTATTTTGGAACTGACCTTCGTTAATTTGAAGTTCTTTTTTTATTTCTAATAAAGCTTCATTTTTCTTAACCAAGGCAATAGCTGTATTTGCTAATTGCTTGCTTTTTAATTTGATCTCGTTTTGAAGTGATTCATTTTTAAGTTTAATAATCTTACGATCATTTTCAATATTTTTTTCTTTTAAAATCTGTTGTTGCTCTTTTTTAAATTCTATTTCTAGTAGTTTTTGTTCTTTCTTCATTTTTCTTTTATGAAGTAAATACATTATACCTAAAGCTAAAATTAAGGCTAATGCGTATATTATAAAACCTGTACTAGACTTGTACCATGGTGGTAATACATGAAGATTTATTGTTTTTACTGGAGAGGTTTCGCCTGCTTTATTGGAAGTCCTGAATAATATTGAAAAGTCTCCGTTTTTGATGTTGGACAATACTAAGTTTTCATTATCTACTTTGTCCCATTTAGTAGGATTTGTGCTTAAACTGTATTCAAAAAAATGATTGTTAGAGTTTGGAGAGGCTATAGATATGCTTAGTTTTCCGTTATTTGGTAACTCTATTACCGAAGTGTCAATCTTTACTCTAATGTCGTTTACTTGTATTTTTTCGATTAGTGGTTTAACTGGTTTTTTAACGGTAAAATTTTGGTTTGCATTTAGTAATAAAAAGCCATTATTTAAGTTAAGCGCATAGATAGAGTCATTAATTTGTGATATGTTTTCATACCCAACAATTAGTCTGTCATCATAATAATCTCTAGTTAAAACCAATTTATCGTTGTTAGTGGCTTTAAGTTGAATGATGCCTTTATTGTTTTTAAAAAATAAGTTATTAGTTAAATCTTCTGAAACGACATCAGATTGAGGACCTATTTTGTCGTTTAAAAATTTATATGGAATTATGCTGTCAGCCAATGGCTCGTAGGTTTTCCATCCATCATTGGTTTTAAAGCAAATATTGTTTTTAATTTTATAGACTTTAATGTTGTAGTCGGAAGCAGTTGCTTTTGTGTTATATTCCTTATAATCAATAATGGAATCAAAGGTGTTATTTAACTTTACTTTTATTAAGCCTTTGTAAGCATGTGCTGCCCAAATATTATTTTTGTCTTCAAACTCTAAATATTTTATTGGGATTGTTGGTTGTCCTAAGTAGGATGCAGCCCAGCTTTCTTCTGTTTTATTAAATTTTACTAATCCACCATAAGTTCCTTGAACATAGCTGTTGTTATCAGGTATTTTTTTTATTGTCCAACCTCCTGTAAAGTTTGATATTAACTGTATGGTGTTATTTTTTACTAAAAAAGTACCATCATTATGTCCACAAAATAACTGATTATCTATCAGTTTAAGATCCCATACTTGTCCTTGAGACCCTTCAATAAATATTAATTGATGTTGATTGTTTAAATAATATAGACCTGTGTTGCTACCAATATAAATGGTGTCATTATACTTTATTACATCGTAAACTGCACCTAGTTTACCAGAAACATCATTATAGTATGTTATGTTGTTTTTTAAATTTATTTTGGATAATCCATTGTCTAAACAAACCCAAATATTAGCATCATTATCTGCTATTATATTTAAAACGGTGTTGTTAACTAGTCCATTTTCTTTATTAATATTAAATATGACTTGCCCTAAGTTGTTTGTAACATAAATTCCATTTTTTATAGTTCCAAACACCATATTTCCGTTTTCTAATTTTAAAAAACTATTAAGTTGATGTTTTTTTATTATATCATTAATTGGAAGCTTAGTTGGTTGTAGGTTGTTATTTATTAACGTAAAGCTTCCTTTTAAAGCAGTTGTAATTAATAAACTATTTTGGTAGTTGGCTATTCCAATAATTTTAGCGTCAACAAGATCATCGCTAAATAAGAAAGGTGTTAAGGTATTGTCTTTTAGTGTAAATATTCCGTTGGTTAATGTATTAACATAAACCGTATTGTTAGATACAGAACAAGAGATGATTGTATCAGTAGATTCAATTTTTGTAATGGTATTGTTGTCTAAAACATAAACGTTTAAAAAAGATCTAAAGATTATTTTGTTGTCATGTTGTAGAATTTGCCAAAACTCCTCATTAAGTGATTTGTTTCGATTAATTAAATGCGACAACGAATGATAAATTAGTTCTCCTTTGTTGTTGTATTGCCAGTAGCCAAACTCTTCATACGAGCCAGTATATATCTTGTCTTTAACAACTAAAACAGAGCGGATTGTAGTTTTGTTGGGTAATGCGTTTAGTTTCCAATTTAAACCATTATATACTAGTAAACCATTATTATTTGCAACATAGACTTTTCCGTTTTCAGCTTTAGAAACGCCCCAGTTTTGGTTTCCTGCATCATATTGCGAAAACGAAAAATTTTCAAAATAAGGAGTATATTGTGCTTGAGCAAGTTGACTTGCTATTAGTACAATAAATAACAGATATATCCTTATTTTCATTGTAATTAAACGTTTGTTTCGATAATGTATAAATTTAGTTAGAGATTCTTTTTTAGATATTTAACTATCTACAAATTAGATTATTTAATACAACTAAGACTTTTTACTTAAGTTGCTTAGCATGTCTTTGGTTATTCCATCTAAATCAAATTGATGTTTCCAATCCCATTGCTCTCTAGCTTCAGTGTCATCAATACTACTTGGCCAAGAGTCTGCAATTTGTTGTCTAAAATCAGGCTTATAGCTGATTTTAAATTCTGGAATCTCTTTTTTTATAGATTCTGCAATCTCTTTTGGGGTAAAGCTAATTCCAGAAAGATTATAAGAAGATCTAATTTTTATTTTGTCAGAATTTGCAGACATAATATTTACAGTAGCTTTAATAGCATCATCCATGTACATCATTGGTAGCGCTGTGTTTTCGGTTAAAAAACACTCGTAATTTTTATTTTTTAAAGCTTCATGATAGATTTCTACAGCATAATCTGTTGTTCCTCCACCAGGTAGCGTTTTCCAGCTAATTATTCCTGGATAACGTAAGCTTCTTACATCTACATCATATTTTTCGTGATAATATTCACACCAACGTTCACCAACTTGCTTGGTAATTCCGTAAACAGTAGTTGGTTCCATAACAGTGTATTGAGGAGTGTTTTCTGTTGGAGTAGTAGGTCCAAATACAGCAATACTAGAAGGCCAAAATACTTTTTTAATAGCTTTAGCTTTGGCTAAATTTAATACATGAAAAAGTGATTGCATGTTTAAATCCCAAGCTTTCATTGGATACTTTTCTCCTGTAGCACTTAATAAAGCTGCCATTAGGTAAATGGTATCAATATTATGTTTTTCGCAACATATTTTAATGGATGCATAATCCATAGCATCGATAATCTCAAATGTGCCAGAATTGACTAAATCAAGGTTATTGTAATTTAAATCACTTGCAATAACATTAGCATCACCATGAATAGCTCTAAGTTTGTAGGTTAATTCTGAACCTATTTGTCCTCCTGCTCCAATAATTAATATTTTTTCGCTCATTTTGTTGGATTATGTGTAAAATATGCGCTCAAAAGTAATAACATTTTAAAGATTTATTAATAAAAAAATTATAAAAGTGGTCAGAATAAACAATTTTAAGTTTTAATAATATTTAACTCTTTAATCTAATATATTTGTGTGTCAAACATTTAATTTTAATCATGAGATTTATAAAATTATTAGTAATTACTGTGTTATTATTTACATCTTGTAAAAAGGAAAACACAGAAATAACAGCTGAAGAGGTATCAAAGCAAAATACAGTTGTAACGGATTCGTTAAAATTAACTAAGAAAGATATTTCTAAAGTTAATTATAAAGACATTGGTTTAGATGCAAAGACTAATAAGGTTATTTCAAATTGGCAACCATATTTAAATGTTGTTAACGGAATAGAAAAAATCAAACTTCCTGATTTTTCATTTTTTAATGCAGATACAGATTTGTTTGTTTCTAGCCTTAAAGATTTAGAAGAAACAATACCTGAAGGTATCAATACTGAGCCTATTAAAGCTAGAGTTTTGGTTCTAAAAACTATGCTTTTTAAGTTTCAAGAAATTGAAAGTTTAAATACAAGTTCAAAAAAAGATAAGTTATTGGCAATACAACAAGTGTTTGTTGCGCTTTCTAATTTAAACCTTCAGATAAACAAAAAGATAGAAAAAGATAGTCAAACTATTATAAAGCCTTATTAAAATAAAATACGTATTTTTTTGTCTAATAGGTCTTACCCTATTGTTTTCGTGTAAAGTAGCAGAAGTGCAAGTGGATTTTGCAAAGCAAAAAGTAGATATAAATTATAGTTTGGAAGCTTGGCATAAAGCTGCTGCAGAAGCCAATTTTGATGCTTATTTTAATTTAATGACCACAGATGGCGTGTTTATAGGTACAGATGCAACCGAAAATTGGCAAAACAATCAATTCAAGGCATTTGCTAAACCTTATTTTGATAAAGGAAAAGCATGGCGTTTTACTACAATATCAAGAAATATTTATGTTTATGAAAATCAAAAATTAGCGTGGTTTGACGAATTATTAGATACACAAATGGAAATTTGCAGAGGATCTGGAATTGTTGAAAAAGTTGGCGATGTATGGAAGGTTAAACATTACGTCTTGTCAATAGCAATTCCAAATGATAATGTAAGTGAAGTGACAAATTTAAAAAAGGTATCAGATAGCTTTTTAAAGTTGAAATTATTAAAAAACTACTAAATACTTAAAAAATAATGTATTTTGTCGATGTTTTTTGTTAATACGTCAGTAGTTAAATAAAAAACTTCTATTTTTGATTTTAAAATGTTAGAAAAAATGAAAAAAATGTTACTCTTAGTTTTTGTGCTTTTTAGTACTTTAACTTTTGCTCAATTTAATCAAGATGCTCCATGGATGAGTAGTCTTAAGCAAACGTCAAACGATAAATCAAAACCTGCAAAATTTCAGGATATAGTTGACGCCTTTAATACCTATTGGGAAACTAGAGACCCTAAACAAAAAGGGAGTGGTTATAAACCATTTAAAAGATGGGAAACGTATTGGTCAAATTATGTAAAACCAGACGGTACACTTCCAACATCTTTGGAGTTATGGAATACATATTTAGACGTTGTTAATTCAAAAAGCAACTTAAAAAGTAGCAATATAATGGTTGATGAGAGTGATTGGCAACCTGTTGGTCCTTTCACGCATTCTAATACTGGATCTTGGTCTTCTGGACAAGGTAGAATAAATGTTGTAGTGCAAGATCCAAATATACCTACTACAATTTATGCAGGAGCACCTGCTGGAGGTCTATGGAAGTCTATTGATTCTGGTTTGTCGTGGATTACCACAACAGATGATTTACCTCAAATAGGAGTTTCGGGAATTGCTATTGATAGCAATAATAGTGATATTATTTATATAGCTACAGGAGATGATGACGCAGGAGATTCTTTTAGTGTAGGTGTCATGAAATCTATAGATGGTGGATTAACGTGGAATACTACAGGATTAAATCCTGGAAATGCACCAAACTCTATGAATGATATTTATATCAATCCATCAAATTCTAATATGTTATGGGTAGCTACTAGTAATGGCGTTTATAAAACTATTGATGGAGGTACAAATTGGAGCAATCTTAATTCGTCTAGCGCTTCTAATGGTACTGTAGGATTAAATATTAAAGACATAAAAATTAAGCCAACAGATCCAAATATTTTATACGCAGTATCTAGCAACAGGTTTTATAAATCTGTTGATGGCGGAGAATCGTTTACATTGGTTACTGGAGGGTTACCTTTTAATGGTATTTCTAGAATGGTTATAGATGTAACACCTGCAAATCCTGACGTGGTCTATGTTTTGCTATCGGATAATAGCTATGGTTTTAGAGGTGTTTATAAATCATCAAATGCTGGTGTTAATTTTACTCAAGTAGCTTCATTGGCTAATAATGGTGATATTTTTGAATCTACGCAGTCTTGGTACGATCTTGCTTTTGCAGTTTCGGACACAGATGAAAACGAAATTTATACAGGAGTCCTAAATATTTGGAAAGGTAATGTTACCGGAAGTCAAACTAATTTCACAAAAGTTAATAATTGGAATGCACCATTTTCATCTTCTTATTCTCATGCAGACATTCATTTTTTAAGATTTTTTAATGGTGACTTATATGCAGGAACAGATGGTGGTTTTTACAAGTCTCAAAATAAAGGAATAAGTTTTACAGACTTAACAGCAGGAATGCAAATCAGTCAGTTTTATAGAGTAGCAGTATCAAAACAAAGCTCTAATAAAATGGTTGGTGGATTACAAGATAATGGTGGTCATGCTTTTAATAATGGACAGTGGCAAAATTATTATGGAGCAGATGGTATGGATACTGCAATTGATCCTGCAAACTCAAATAATTATTATGGATTTACGCAAAATGGAGGCGGATTATATATATCCTCAAATGCAGGTGGTGCAATAACAGGTAGTGTAGGTTCTCCTGCTGGAGAAGAGGGTAATTGGATTACACCTTTGGCTATGAGTGTTAATAGTGAGCTATATTCTGGTTTTAATTCATTATATAAATTAGTAGGTAATAATTGGGTAGCAGTGTCGTCTTCATTTGGTTCTAATATTGATGCTATAGAGATCGATCCAATAAATCCAGATAATATCTATGTTGTTATAAATGCTTCATTAAGAAAAAGTACTAATGGAGGAGTTTCTTTTACAAATGTTGCTTCTTTTAGTTCTAATATAACCTCTGTTGAAGTTAATAATTCTGATAATACGATAGTGTACGTTACTACCTCAGGATTTTTAGGTCAAGTTTTAAAATCAGTTGATGGCGGAAACAATTTCACCGACATAACAAGTGGCTTACCAACAGTAACTAAAAATAGTATAAAACATCAAGGATTACATTCTAAAAATCCATTGTTTTTAGGTACAAGTTTAGGCGTTTATAGATATGATGATGATACTTTAACATGGGATTTATTTAACAACGATTTACCTAATGTTGCTGTAACTGATGTAGAAATAAATGTTTTAGACGATAAAATTACTGCAGCTACTTACGGTAGAGGTATATGGCAATCTGTTATTCCAACCGAATTGGCAGCTACAGATGTTAAATTGGTAGCGCTTAATGGTATTAGTGCAGCTGTAGATTGTAATGCTAATATTGTACCACAAGTAGAAATTAAAAACAATGGGTTAAGTCCTATAACATCTGTAGATTTTAACTACTTAATCGATGGTGTTTCTAATGCTTATAATTGGACAGGTAATTTACTATCGGAAACATCAACTTTAGTGGATTTACCAGTATTAAATTTACCTAAAGGAATTTATACATTTAAAGTGTCATCAACTATTTCTGGTGATGCTTATGCAAGTAATAATGACTCAGAAGAAAAAGTTATTTATGTTAATGATAGTGGTGTAACACAAGTGGTAAACACATTTGAAACACCTGAAGAAGCATTATTAGTTATTGACGAAAGCGCAGCAACACAATATTGGCAACGAGGTGTTCCAACAGGAGCTGTCTTAAACAACCCATCTTCAGATTTGTCTAATCAAGTATATGGTACAAACTTGGTGGGAGATTATGATAACAATGTAAAAAGTTATTTAGTGTCGCAATGCTTTGATTTAACCACTTTATTAAGTCCTGAACTTAAATTTGATATGGCTTTTCAGCTTGAAGATGATTGGGATCTATTATATATGGAGTACTCCATTGATCAAGGATTAAACTGGACTGTTTTAGGTACAGCAACAGATCCAAATTGGTATAATAATGATACTGCACAAGGCGAAAATAATACGTGTTTTAACTGTATTGGGTCTCAATGGTCTGGAACAGATGCACAATCTGCTACAATGTCAGAGTATAGCTATGATTTAACAGCATTAAATGCAGAGACTAGTATTATGTTTAGGTTTGTATTTCAGTCTGATCAAGCTGTTCAGGAAGAAGGTGTTATCATTGATAATTTTGTGATCAGAGGAACCGATAATTTAAGTGTTGACCAGTTTGAAACTAACAATTTTATGGTGTATCCAAATCCATCAAAAGGCTTATTCAATATTAAAACACTTTCTAATCAAAGTTTTGATGTTGCGGTTTATGACCTTACAGGGAAATTAATTTATAATAAATTAGAAGCTAAAACTAATAATAATTTATATCGATTGGATTTAAGTAGCTTTTCAACAGGAGTTTATTTTTTAAATTTACAAACTAATGTTGGCAGAATAACTAAAAAGCTAATTGTTAATTAAAAGTTAATTTAAACTTAAAAAACGCGCCTTACTACCAGCTAGTAGGCGCGTTTTTTATACCTTAAACAATTATTATACGCGTAATATAAACACTATCAAAAAAATGAAAATCAACCTTAAAAAATCAACTGTAATTGGTATAGTTGGCTGCTTAACCATCATGGGATGTAAAGAAGATAAGCCAGCGGAACCAACTGCAAAATTAGAAGTCGTTCCAGGAATCAATTTAGATTACATGGACAAGTCAACACAACCTAAAGAAGATTTCTTTAGATATGTAAACGGAAAATGGTTAGACAATAACGAGATTCCGGATGATCAAGCTACTTGGGGAAGTTTCCAAGAATTGCGTAAAAAAACAGATGCTGACGCTTTGGCAATTTTAAAAGCAGCAATGTCTGATAATAAAGATCTTGAAAACATTAAAGTATTACCAGGTTCTGACCAAGAAAAGGCAGTTTATTTTTACCAAACTATTATGGACACTATTGGTCGTAATAAGTTAGGTATTGAGCCAGTAAAACCATATTTAGCTAAAATTGAAGCTATAAAAAATATCGAAGACCTACAGGCTTACATGATTGAAATGGAGCCTCAAGGTGGAGGTGGTCTTTATGGATTTGGTGTAGGATCTGATCCTAAAGATAGTAACCGTAACGTTGCCTATTTAGGAGGAGGAAGTACAGGTTTACCAGACAGAGATTACTACATTAAGGATGATGCCGACTCAAAAGAAAAAAGAGAAAAGTATGTAGCACATATCACTAGGATGTTTCAATATTTGGGTGATGATGAAGCAACAGCTAAAACACAAGCAGAACAAATTTTAGCTTTCGAAACAAGATTAGAAGAAGCTAAAATGGATAAGGTAGATCGTCGTGATGCACGTAAGCGTTACAATCCAAGATCAATTGCAGAGGTTCAAAAAATGGTGCCTGCAGTTAATTGGAAAAACTTTATTTCTGGTATAGGTGTAAAACAATTAGATACCGTTATCATAGGTGATCTAGGTTACTTTAATAGATTACAAGAAGTATTGGCTGATGGTAATGTTAGCGACTGGAAAGCGTACTTAAAGTGGCAAACATTTAATAGTGCTGCTGGTTATTTAAGCACAGATATTGAAACTGCTAACTGGGAGTTTTACGGTAAAGAATTGAATGGATCAAAAGCACAACGTCCAAGGGAAGAACGTGCTTTAGGTGCATTAAACGGGACCGTTGGAGAAGCTTTGGGTAAATTATATGTTGACAAAAAGTTTCCAGCAGAAGCTAAAGTTAAAGCTAAAAAAATGATTGAAAATGTCATCTTAGCGTTTGAGCATCGTATAAATAAATTAGACTGGATGAGTCCAGAAACTAAACAAAAAGCAATCGAAAAACTTAAAGCAACTAAAGTTAAGATTGCTTATCCAGACAAATGGAAAGATTATTCCGATTTAAAGATTAATAGTGTTGAAGAAGGTGGGTCTTATTTACAAAACTCTTTAAATGCTACTGCATGGAATTTTAAAGATGATATTCAAAAATTAGGAAAACCAGTTGACAAGTCAGAATGGTACATGGCTCCTCAAGTGGTAAATGCTTATTTTAATCCAGCTTACAACGAAATTGTTTTTCCAGCAGCTATTTTACAACCGCCTTTCTATAATTATACTGCAGATGATGCTGTAAATTATGGAGGAATTGGAGCTGTAATTGGACATGAAATTTCACATAGTTTTGATGATTCAGGATCACGTTATGATAAAGATGGAAATCTTAACAATTGGTGGACAGATGAAGATTTAAAACAATTTGAAGGTTTAGGAAAAGCTTTAGCTGATCAATATTCAAGTATTGAAGTATTGCCAGAAACCAATATTAATGGTGCTTTTACATTAGGTGAAAACATTGGAGATTTAGGAGGTGTTTTAGCTGCTTATGATGCTTTGCAAATGAGTTTTGAACAAAATGGAAGACCAGAAGATATTGATGGTTTTACAGCAGAACAACGTTTCTTTATGTCTTGGGCAACCGTTTGGAGAACCAAAATGCGCGATGATGCATTAAAAACTAGAATTAAAACAGATCCACATTCTCCAGGGATGACAAGAGCTGTACAACCTTTATTAAATATTGATGCATTTTATAAAGCGTTTGATATTAAAGAAGGAGATAAAATGTTTATCGCACCAGAAGATCGTGTAAGAATCTGGTAGTATACACTAACATAAAAAAAAGCCTTCCTGTTTACAGGAAGGCTTTTTTTATACACTAAAACTAATTTAGTTTTTAGGTTGATTCTGCTGTGCTGTTAATGCGTTTTTTGCAATCAATGCCATATTAAATTCAGGCTCAATAGCTAAAGCTTTTTCTAATATTAATAAGGCAGCACTAATATTTGTGTCTTTATTTTTATTTAATAAGACTAAAGCATCTAAGTAATATAAACCTGCTTTTAAAGATACAGCATAGGGTTGTTGTGTTTCGTAAAATGTTTTTCCTTGCGTGTCTTTTACAGTCGCTAAACCTAAATCAATATATTTTTTAGCTTCCGTAAGGTTGTTTAAGTTTAAATAAATTTCTGCAATCTCATAAGCTACAGGAGCATTTGGAGATTTGTCATGCATAGTTTTAAAAAAAGGAATAGCTTTATTTAAATCACCTAAAGATTTTAAAGCAACAGCTTTAACTTCTAAAGCGATATCAGAGTCTGTAGACTTTTGCTCAATACCAATAGTGTTTAGAGCTTGAGTGAATTTTCCTTCGTTTAAATACACATAAGCTAACGTGTCTTTTCTTGCTTCTGATGGCTTTAAAAGGTTAAGGTGTGTTAAGGCGTTTATAATACCTTGTACATCACCTTGCGTCTTCATTTGTTTGTAATAGGCTTCATAATGTTTTGATAATGCGTCATTGGTTTGTGCATTTGCTGTAAGACCAAAGCATAAAATTACTAGATAAAGTATGTTTTTCATTTTAAATATTTTAATTGTTCCAAAACTATAATTTTTTTTGAAGTATTTTTCTTAAATAATTAATTATTAATAGGTTGATTTTAGTAGTTGTGTAAGCCTAGTTTTGCGTTAAGCTTATTCAATATTGGCTATTTAGTTTGTTAATGGTTTAGGTTAAAAGATTAAAATTCAGTAACTTTAAGTGAATAACAAATTTAAAATTATGGGAATTAAAAGTTTTGAAGGTCCAAGAAAAGGACAGCAGTTAGATACTAATCAATCGTTAAGAGTTAGTGATTATATGACTAGAGATTTGATAACTTTTAAATCCACGCAAAGTGTGGAAGATGTTATTGATACTTTAATTAAGTATAAAATTTCTGGAGGACCAGTAGTAAATGATAAAAATGAATTGATAGGTATAATATCTGAAGGCGATTGTATTAAGCAGATTAGCGATAGTCGTTATTATAATATGCCTACTGAAAATAATAGCGTAGAAAAGCATATGGTTAAAAATGTTGAAACCATTGATGGTAATTTAGATGTTTTTGATGCTGCAGCTAAATTTTTAGAGTCTAAGCGTAGACGTTTTCCAATAGTAGAAGACGGAAAATTAGTTGGACAAATTAGCCAAAAGGATATTTTAAAAGCAGCAATGCAATTAAAAGGTCATAACTGGAAATAGATTTAGTATGCTTATTGACGTTTTACTAAAGCATAAAAATCATTATCTAAAGGTAAGTAGCCTTGGTCATAAACAAAGTAATATATAGTACCAGCCTTAGTTGTGTATGTGCTTGTAAAATAATTAAAATCAAAACCTTTAGCTTCTAATTTAGTTTTTGTGGTTTTGGTTTTTTGTTCTGGATTAAGACTTTCTAAAATGCGCCAATTTTTACGTAATCGATTATTAATGTTGCGGATTAAGTTTTTACCATCTTTATTAACCTTGTTGTTGTGCGCATTCCTGCAACCATCGCTACAAAATTTTTTATCTATGCGTCCAACTATTTTGTCTCCACATTCAGGACAGATTTTAGCCATAATTTATTTATTTTCAATTTTATACCAACGTAAATTTAATTTTTCATGTTCAAAATAAAAATCGTTGACATATTGTAATCCTATTTTTAAAAGTGCGTTGTGTGAGGCTTGGTTACCAGCTTCAGTGGTTGCATAAAGTTCGGGTAGTTTCATGGTGTTAAATGCATAATGCACAGCAGCTTTACCAGACTCGGTAGCATATCCTTTTCCCCAATAACGTTCAATTAATCTATAGCCAACATCATAGTATTTTGTATATCCATTCATGTTGTATTCTGTATTTAATCTAATACCAGACCAACCAATAAAATCACCTGTTGCTTTTTCAATAACAGCAAATCTACCAATGCCACGATCTGCATACTGCTGCTTAACATTGTCTAATATTTTTTTAGCTTCGGCTTTAGTTTTAATAGGTTTGTTACCTAAATATCTATGAACATTTGGATTAGAGTCTAGCTCAAACATACCTTCTAAATCCGTAGTTCTTAATTCTCGAAGTAATAATCTTTCGGTTTCTATATTAAAAGTCATTACTCTTTTTGTAGTTAAATTTTACTTCTTCAGTTTGTCCATTTTCTTCAATTACAACGTAGATATTAATTTCGGTATCACTTATTCTTTCAAATGTAAATTGATCAAAATATGCACGATTGTTATCTATTTTTATCAATTTAGCATCTACAGTTTCGTCCTTTTCTTCCCAACCTTTAAAGTCATTACTAAAATGTTTAAGCTGAAAAATTAAGGTGTCATCCACTTGTCTAATTCCGCCAAGTTCGTAAAAAACAACTTTACCATCTTTGACTAACTTAAAACTAAACATCATGGAGTCACCTAGAGGAGGACTCCAAATCTCTTCTGTTATACCACCAAAAGCTTCACCTTTCCAGTGACCAGCTATCCATGAGACTTGACTTAAATTGGCTTTTGGAGACGTCATGTGGTCTTCAAATTTTAAAGTATTAGTTTGTGAGTAGCTTACCGAAATAAACAACAAAATAAGTATGGTAATTGACTGTTTCATAATGTGTTAATTGTTTTACTAATATACACTTTTTCCGTTTACAAACGACAACAAACGTTTACAACCGACATTAAATGCGTAACTACCGAATAAAATTAGGGTGTTGTTTCATCTTTGCGGTGTCAAATGGAACTAATGAAGTTTGGCTTTTTTAAAAACCTTATCTTATGAATACGTTAAGAAACAAAGTACAGTTAATTGGAAACCTTGGTCAAGATCCAGAAATTATTAATTTAGAATCTGGTAAAAAGTTGGCAAGATTTACGTTAGCTACTAATGAAAGTTATAAAAACACTAAGGGCGAAAAAATTACTGATACGCAGTGGCACCAAATAGTCGCTTGGGGAAAAACTGCTGATATAATTGAAAAGTATGTAGTAAAAGGAAAAGAAGTTGCTATTGATGGTAAACTAACGACTAGAACTTGGGAAGATAAAGATGGTATGAAACGTTATACAACAGAAGTGGTTTGTAACGAGCTTTTGATGTTAGGTAAGTAATTATAGTACTTATGGGTATAAAAAAAGGAGGCTAATTAGCCTCCTTTTTAAATTCAAATTTATTTTTCTTCTTCACTATTTTTCTTCTCTTTCTCTTTTTGTTGCTCTTGTTTTTTTAATGCTCTTTTTTCTTTTCTAGTTAAATCTTGATCGGTAAATGCGTCTTTAAATTCTATGTCATCATCAATTTCGCCTTTAAAGGCACTAATCCAACCATTTTTAAATATACCTCCTATTGTAGGTAATATTCCAGATTGTATATTACTTAAATCACCTTCCATAGGTATTTTGGTTGCTATAGTATCTGTGCTTTGGTTTTTTAAAACAAATTTGAAAAAGCCTACAAAACCTTCCCAAATAACACCAAGAACACCATCGTCTTTTCCTATTAATTTAGAGTCTTTTAAAAGCGGTTTCATATAACCTTTAAAATAACCGTCTGCTATTGCAATTTCGCTGTAAAGCCCAAATTTTCCTTCCTCAAAATCAATACCACTATAGTGTCTTGTAAATGGGTTTAGACTTGTAACATCTGCATCTTCTAAAGCAAAGGAAATATCCATGTCTGGTATTTCTTTTATAATATTAATATTACCATTTAATTTTACTTTACCTTCTCCGATTGAGGTTGCTGTAGCGGTAATAGGCGAAGGAAGTATGCGGTTGTTTTCTTTAACGTTTCTTAAATTGTCTGCTTGAAGATTAATATTGTTAAATTGTAGGTCTATGTTAGGCTCTGTGTTAAGCTCTACGTATGCTAATTTACCGTTATTAACTGTTAGGTGGTTAATATTTATAGGGACTAAGTCTGTTAGTGCTTTTGTCCAATCCTCCACGTCTGCATCATTAGCGGTATTGGTTTGATCTTCTTTTACATATATTATTTCAGGATTATACATTACAATTTCACTCACAATGTGACCAGTGAATAATGATTTCCACTCGATGGAAATATCTGTTTTTGGGAATTTTAAATAAGGGACTTGCGTTTTAGCGCTTACTTTATTTAAATACATGCTATTAATTACATAAGCACCTCTTATTAAAGCGATATCAATATCTTCTACCTGACCATAATAACCAGGTATATCTGCTAATACTTTATTAACGTTATTTTTTACTAGTATTGGTAAGTATAACCTAAATGCAATTAATATGACAAGGATAGTTATTGGTATTATATACCGTTTCTTTTTTATACCTCTTACTTTATTTTGTGTTGTCATTTGCTATTAGTTTATAAAAAAGGCTCACGATTTGCGAGCCTTTATTTGTATTATTTGAATTATGAGATTTAGTCTACTGCATCTTCTACATCATCTGCTGCACTTTCAACAGCGTCTTCAACTTTTTCTCCTGTGGTCTCTTCTCTACATCCTGATAGTGTTATGGCTAAACAAAACATGACTAGAAAGGTATATGATAATTTTTTCATGGCTATATGTTTTATGATTTTTCTTTAGTTTTAATTTCGTCATCAGTAATTTTCACCTTTTTATCTTCGGTTTCCATCTTGATTTTATCGTCTTTGACTTTCATCTTTGCGTCGTCGTCTTTCATCTCCTGTATAACTTCTTCTTTTTCTGATTGCTCTCTACAAGCCATAAAAGAAGTGGTTAATACAGCTAAAGTCAATACTGTATAAATTAGTTTTTTCATAATTTTTGGTTTTAAGGATGGGTTATATAAAGCTAGATTATCCTATGATATCTTCTAGTCTTTTCACTGTGGTTAAGGCAGATTTTACAGTTGTTAATTGTGATTGCACAATAGTTTTGATTTCTGTATCCGAATCAAAGTTTTCTAACTGATCTTCGTATTCTTTAACA
The DNA here is from genome assembly GCF_007827365.1 of Olleya sp. Hel_I_94. Lineage (NCBI taxonomy): Bacteria > Pseudomonadati > Bacteroidota > Flavobacteriia > Flavobacteriales > Flavobacteriaceae > Olleya > Olleya sp. Hel_I_94. The sequence goes on along the minus strand of NZ_VISI01000002.1, from coordinate 2,071,530 downwards.
CTAGCTTTTTCACCTCTAATACATTCTTCCATCAAGGCTTCGTCAGTATCTGTGGTTAAGGTAGATTTTACATTAATCCATCCTCTATGTAAATCTCCTTTAATTGTCCCAGAAGCTTTAGGCTCTGCATTATGTTTTCTAATTTGAAAATCTAATTCTGTTGCAAATGTATTACGTTGCAATGCTTTTTGTTGTAACCAATTTTTTAAAGGTTCGCTTTGTGCTTTGGTCATTACTTGTTTGTAACCAGCTTCTGCATCGTAATTTTTTTGTAATAATTCTTGTAATGAATTTACTAAGTCTTGATTATTTTTTGTCGTTTTCATAATGTTTTGTTTTTGTTGTGTTATTTAATTTTTTTTAGAATCTATATCTTACTCCTAATGCGATATCAAAGTCTACATCATCGCTATAGTTGTCATCAAATCCTAGTTCTGGTCTAAAGTCTAATGATAGTTGTAAAGGGATATTAAAATTATACTCGATACCAATATCTCCTGCAACTAAAGCGAAAGTTCCGTCGTTGTTACCAGAGTCATAAGATCCAACTCCTGCACCAGCACCTACGTACCAATTAAAGCTTTCGTCCAGAGGCATTACCCATTGGTATAAACCTACTAGTTTAAAAACATCAAGGTTGTCTGAGTCTCTCCAACCCAAGTCAAACTCTAGTCTGTTATTATCGTTTAGGTGTCTTTGATAAGAAATTTCTCCTCCTAAACCGTCATTATCTCCTAATCTTAAACCCAATGCATTTTTTGAGATGTCTTGAGCATTTACTGTAAAAGCAGTAATTGTTATGGCTATTGCTGATAATATTAATTTTTTCATTTTATAATTTATTTGTTAATTGAATTTGTTTAAAATATGATTGCTTTTAGGTAGGGTTTATACGCCTCGTCCACCAATTAATCTTAGTAATATTGCAATTACTGCGATTACTAATAAAATGTGTATTAATCCACTTGCGCTATAGACAAAAAATCCTAATGCCCATCCAATTACAAGTATTACTGCTATGATATAAAGTAGTCCTCTCATGATATAAAAATTTAGTTGTTATTATTTAGTTGATTTGAATGATTCGATTATTTTTGATTTAGAGACCTCAGTCTCACCCATAAGTTGTACCATTTGGTTAGCTTGATCTAAAGATGTTGCTACTCCAGTAGCAAACCCACGATCAGTTACAACTCCCCAAGTATAAATACGGTCTGAGTTTTTGCCACTATTTAGATAAATACTAGAAATCTCTTTTTCCAAAATTTTTGAAGCCTGAGTTAACGTGGCTATTTGGCTATTAGCGTCTTCTAAACTATCTGCTGTACCTGTAAATACGTCTGATGATGTTTTTACTGTCCATTGGTAAATTTTAGTTTTTGCAACCTTTTTCTTTTCTGGATCTTTATTTATAATTGGCGTATTGTTGTCAAATAATTGTGTGTCTAATACATCTAACTCTGCTGCGTTTACAGAAAATAGTGTTGATGTTATTATGGCTAGGGTAAGTATTAATTTTTTCATAGTTTTTTAAATTAGCTGTTAGTATTTAAAACATTTAAAATATTTTTTGTCTTATTTAAGCTGTCATTTATTTTAGAGTCGGCTTTAACAATTAATGCTTTAAAGTCTTTACTGTTTGATGTTTCTGATAGTTTATTTAATATAAATAATTGATTGTCAATTATAGATTTAAGTTTATTTAGCGCTTTAAACTTGTCTTTTTCTGTTAGGCTTACTGTAGATTTGTTTAATGGTGACTCAGCGTAATTTGGTATTGATATTAATTTGTCTGTAGCCACTTCTTGCAAATCCTCTGCAAACTCTACATGTGTTTGCTCTATTTTTTTTGCTAAATCTATAATGCTGTCTTTATTTATTACTTCTTGTAAAGCTTTACTAAGGTTTATTACATCTTGATTGTCCTTAGATAGCATTAGTAATAATTTAGCTTCGTTTTTGTTATTATTAATTGCTTGATTTGTTAATTCTGATTTTTGATTTTCTGAATTTTTATTTTTTATTAATTCATCGCAAGAGTTAAAGCTTATCCCAATCATGATTACAACAAACATAAATAGTACTGTAATCTTTCTGTTTTTAAAATACTTCATTTTTCATTTCTACATTTTGATATTACAAAGATGCAACCGACTTCAAATTTTTGTGTTACATCATTTTTTGTTTTGTTTATAGAATTATCATTTTCAAATAAATTGCTCTATAACTACAGTGCAAAGATGAGCTATAACAATACTTTTGCTGTTACATCATTTTAAGTGATGGTTATATGATTTCAACCTTTTTTAAAATTTTAATTAAAAATGGGCACAAAAAAAACCTTACGTTGGTAAGGTTTTGTAAATAATATTATGGGAGTTTATTTGGCTATTGGTAAGTATACTGTAAATACAGACCCTTTTTCTGGTTGTCCACTAGCAGTAATATATCCTTTGTGGTTTTCTATTATTTTTTTACAAATAGATAAGCCTATTCCAGTACCAGAATATTGGTCCTTATTATGTAGTCTGCTAAATAATACAAATATTTGATCTGCATATTGATTGTCAAAACCTATCCCATTATCTGTAAATGTTATTTTATGGTAGTGAGAGTATTTAGGTTTTACAATACTGTCTTCTCCATCTGCTTCTACAATTTGATGCGTAATATTAATTTTTGGTATTTTACCATCTAATTTATATTTGATAGCATTACCTAATAGGTTTACAAATAATTGCTGAATTTGAAAAGGTATAACGGTTATAGTAGGGAATGTGTCTGAGGTTATAACAGCATTTTCAGCTGAAATAACTTCTGCTAAATCCTGTTTTGCAGCTTCTAAAAGCAGATTAATGTTAGACTCCTCAAAGACTTTGTCTGCTTTGTTAGATCTAGAAAATTGTAATAAATCATCGATTAGCAAACGCATTCTGGTAGCAGCATTTTGTATACGATCAATATATTTATTTCCTTTTGCAGATAGTTTGCCCTCTTCCTCGTCTATCAGTCTAGATAAAAAGGTTTGGATTTTTCTTAGTGGTTCTTGTAAATCATGACTGGCTACGTAGTTAAAAGACGATAATTCTTTATTATTACGTTCTAACTCAGCATTACGTTCTTCTAATATTCTAAGATTATTAATTTCATCTGTAATATCTGCAGTAGTACCTAGCAATACTGTTTCGTCATCTTCATTTACAACAGACTTTCCGTAGGCTTTTAAATGTTTAATATTACCATTTTTGTGGACTACACGATAATAAATGTAAGGTAGCTCCACATTTTCTTTCATCTCTTTGAATTGCATGTTTAGTTTTTCGATGTCATCGGGATGGACGTAAGTCAAAAAGTTTTCATTGGTAGGCTCAAAAGATTGTGGTTGCTCACCTAATAATCGGTATAAATTGTCGGAATATGTAAATTCATCTTTTTTAACATTGTAAGTCCAGCTACCATATTTACTAACAATTTCGGATTGATTAGTAGATTCTTTAAAAATCTCTAATTCTTCGTTAGTTGCTTTTAGGCGTTTTATATTTTTATAAATACTATTATAAGCAAGATACATTAAGATTAATGAACATAGTAATAATGAAAACAATAGTAATGGAGTTGCCATTAAGTCGGTTTCATATTCGCTACGACGTTGTTTAAGTAAATTGTTTTGTAACTTTATAATGCCTTTAATATTGTCTCTAATAGAGTCCATTAAAGCTCTACCATTTCTAAAATTTTCAATAAAATTAGGGTCTTCAATATCTCCTTTTGGCAAAGATCTGTAAGACGTTTGAAAGGCTAATAACCGTTTATTAATTAACGTATTTACCTCAATTAGGCTTTCTTTAAGTATAGTGTCGTCTTTAGTTAAAACCTTTAGCTCTGCAAAGCTGTTATTTATTTTGCTTCTTCCAGAAATATAAGGTTCTAAAAAAACAGAGTCTTTGGTAATAATATAGCCTCGTTGACCAGTTTCTGCATCTTTAAGGTTTGATAAAATCTGTTCAAGCTCGACATTTACCTTGTAAGTGTGCGTAATTAACTCGGAAGATTTTGTTACTTCCGTAATACTTCTGTAGGTTAATGCACCAACAACCAATATTACAAATGCACTTATATATAAAGTGGTCCTTAAAAACGAAATATTATTTGAAAGTGTTTTAATCATATATTAAAAACGAAGTAAAAAGTTGTCTTTATTCATGCTATTAGTATGGTATTGCCAATTAATGGTAACTACTTCTGACAACACTTTTTTTAAGGTTTTAAAATCGCTTGGCTTTTTAATATAAATATTAGCACCTTGTATAAACGTGTTTTCTATATCTTCTTCGGAAGCTGAGGTAGAATAAATTGCAATTGCAATATCCTTAAATTTTGGATTCTGTTTAATTTCTTTTAAACACTCTAAACCAGATTTTCTGGGCATGTTTAAATCTAAAAATAGGACATTAGGTAAAGTGGCATCATCGCTATTTAAGTAATCCATTAAATAGACACCATCGTTAAATGTTTTAACTCTAGTTGTTATTTTAATTTCATCAAAAGCATCTGTAAAAAACAATCTGTCATCTTCATCATCATCTGCTAATGTTATATTTATATAATCCTCTTGCATACTATTCTTGGTTGTTTTGTTGATTAAATTCTCTTCTTTTAGCAATTATCCTTTGGAATGCAGAAGGTGTAATTCCTGTTGTATTTTTAAACTGAGTACTTAAATGTGCAACGCTAGAATAGTTTAACCTAAAAGCAATTTCGGTTAAACTTAAATCTTGTTTGATTACAAGTTGTTTGGCGTATTCTATTTTTTGAAGAATTATAAAGTTTTCAATAGAAGTGTAAGTCACTTCCGAGAATAAGTTAGACAAATAGCCATAACTATGACCTAAAGTATCTGCTAAATAAACTGAGCTTTTAACATTTACCACAGTGTCTTCATTAAAAACCATATCAATAATAGTATCCTTAATTTTTTGTACTAAAATACTTTTCTGGTTTTCAACAATTTCTATTTGGTACTTATCTAAAGCAGATTGTAATGTGGCTTGTTTGTCAGTGGTTAGTTTTTCTAACACTTCGATCTCTCCAAATCCAACGTGCTTATATTTTATGTCATTGTCCTTTAAAGTTTGTTCTAAAACAATTTGACAAATGGCATTAAAATCGAATTTAAAAAACAAGGTCATATTAAAAATTTAGTTGCAAAATAAAGATAATACTTATTAATAAACTAATCTATGCAATTTACTTTTTAATAATAATGTTAGTAATTTTAGCAACATTAGACACTGTATATTTAGTGGTGTTTTTGGTTGCTTTTTGGTCCAAAATAAAGCTGTGGTTGGTTGTATTAATAACTACATTTTGATTAGCATTTGAAGCTACTTTAAAATGTGGTACTTTTATTTTTATGTCAAAATATTGGTCACCAATTTCTAAATCTAAAGTGTTGTTTTTAGTTGTTTTTGTATTTTTTACGGGTTCTAAATGACTCACAATTTCTACATCATTATTAGTAGACATAATTAATAATGGAGTGAAACAAATTAATGTAATTATTAAAAGAAGTTTATTAGGTTTCATGTGTATTGGTTTAAAATAAATACTACTCTACTAACTATTTTTATAACCAACCAAGATCAGAATATGAAAATATTCTTAAAGAAGCTTTCAAGTAGTATTAATATTATAATACAAAGGTAAATTAGGACTCTAGTTTGACTGTTACATAATTTTGCCAAGTTGTTATATGATTTCCAAAATGCATGATTTTTATATTCATTAATGGATTACCTTTGTTGGCTAAGTGTTATTTACAGAATACTTTACGTACACATGAAAGACGATATTAATTTTTATAAAAGTATTTTTAAAAACAAATTGCCTTTAACCGAGCTTTTAAAGGATGAAAGTTTGTTTTCTAGTGTGCCTAAAAATTGGACTATTGTAGTAACAGATATAAAAAACTCTACAGAGGCAGTTTCTAATGGTTTGCATAATGATGTTAATTTATGTGCAACAGGAAGTATTATTACTGTTTTAAATACTATAAAAGGTATTGATAAAAAAATCCAAATTCCGTACTTTTTTGGAGGAGATGGTTCCACTTTTATTATTCCTGATGTTTTATTATCACCAATTATGACTGCTTTAAATAATTACAGTCAGCATATAACTAATACCTTAAAATTAAATCTTAGAGTTGGATACCTTCAGGTAGAAGAGGTATATAATAACAAGGTTACATTAAGGATCACTAAATTAAGACATAACAAGTACCTGACAACACCTGTAGTTTTAGGTAACGGAATAAAATTTGCTGAAAATTATATTAAACAAAGCTTTGATAATACAGCAAACATTAAAGATAAAAACATTGCGTTAAATTTGGAAGGTATGGAGTGTAGATGGGACGAGATCTATCCAAATGAACAACACAAAAAAGTAATTTGCCTTCTTGTTAATTGCGATGACGAAAAAAAGCAAGCTGAGATTTATGGCACAATAATGAATGAGATTAACTACATTTTTGGTGATTTAGACAATCGAAACCCAATTACTACTTTAAAATTAAAATTAAACACTACGCTAGAAAAGATCCGTAAAGAGATGTATGTTAAAGTTGGTAAAAACCAATCAAAGTATCTAATTAATAATTGGTTGATTACAGTGTTTGGTAAATACTACTTTAAATTTTTTAAAGCTGGAAAATTATACATTTATCGCGTTAGTCAATTATCAGATACAATAATGTTAGACGGATCAATTAATACAGTAATATCTGGTAATGACAAGCAGATTAAGCGTTTGCAAATACTTTTGGATGATCTGGAGTCTAATAAAAAAATTATTTATGGTTTACATACTACACATGCATCCATAATGTCTTGTTATATTGAGGATAGAGAAGAAAAGCACATCCATTTTGTGGATGGTACAGAAGGTGGTTATACAAGCGCTGCAATAATGTTTAAAAATAAATTAAAGCAACTTAGATTTAGCTAAGTTTTAGTTTAGAGATGTAAAACTCTTGTTTAGTTATTAAAAGTTCGTTTTTTAACGTGTTTAATAAAGTGTAAGCAGGTTTAGATAAGATACCTGATTTAATTTCTTTATTAACTTCACTTAAAAAATAAGCGTTAAGTTTCAAACACTCATTAATAATAAGCTGACTATCGTTTTTATAAAACTTACGTTTTATTTTAAACCATAGCATATTAAGCTGTAACAATACACTAGGCTTGCTTGATTGTTGGATATTTACTGTGTTTAATATGGATAAAGACTGCTGTTTAAACGCTTTTAGATAGCTAAGTTTATTATCTATCCAAGATTTAACCATTTCGTTTTTGGTCTCAGATTTTAAATACTTATAGGATAATTCAATTGTAGTACTTACAGTAAGTAAATGTTGTATTGCATTGCTGCCAACCTCATATCTTATTATATTATCCATAGTGTAACGTTTATTTTTCTCAAAGTTAAATACATAGTGCATTTTTAACCTTACAAGATTTTTGCCAAACGTTACATAATTCTATTTTTTATTTAAAATCATGTATACCGGAAAATGATCACTATAACCACCTTTGTAGCGTTTGCCAACGTAAGTCCTATAAGGTGTGCCTTTATATTTACCATCCATTTGTTTTAAAAAGTCAGCATCATATATATCTGCTTTTACAAATCTTAAGGTGTTAGATTGACGCTCTAAAAAGTTATGCGTTATTATAATTTGATCAAATAAATTCCATTCAAAGTTATGGCTTGTAGTCCCTCTATCAATAGATAGTAAGGTTTCCATTGGATTAAATAAACCTTGATTAGCCACTAATTGTTCAATACTATTACTTGCAGGATCATCATTAAAATCTCCCATGATAATAATTTTGGCATTAGTTATATTTTCCTTTAAAGTACTAACAATGGCTTGAAGATTGGAAGATGCTGTGATACGTTTGTATTCAGTTTCTATATCTCCAGTACGTCTAGAAGGCCAATGGTTAATTAAAAAATGTACAGGTTCATCCAAAAATAATCCAGATACTAATAAAATATCTCTTGTATAATCTTGCGACCCATCAGTTTCGGTAAAACTAAACGTAAAGCTTTCAGAGTTTGTAACTTTAAATTTAGTCGTATCGTAAATAAAGGCAACGTCAATACCGCGTTCATCTTTACTATCGTAGTGCACAAATTGGTATGGATATTCCTTTAAATGTTTAGAGGTTATTAAATCTTTTAATACAGCTTCGTTTTCAATTTCGGCTAGACCAATAATTGCTGGATGAGAGTTGGTTTCTTTTCTGCCAATATTAGATATAGCATAACCAATTTTTCTTAATTTATTATTGTATCTTTTAATGGTCCAACGCTTTTCGGATGTTGGATTAAAATCAGTATCACGTGTTAAGTCATCTTTATAAATATCAAATAAATTTTCGATATTATAAAAAGCTATGGTCTGTTTATTTGCTTTTGATTTAAAAAAATTAAAATTCAATGTTGTAAATTTAGAGAGCTAAAAATAGCGATTTTATTATGGATACAATTATGTAACTTTGTAGTATAAATTATTATATGTTAGAAAAAAAAGATATAGAGCTTGAAAAAGCAGTATTAATTGGTGTCGTTACTAAAGAGCAAAACGAAGAGAAATCGAAAGAGTATCTTGACGAGCTTGAATTTTTGACGTTCACTGCAGGTGGAGAAGTTAAAAAACGCTTCACCCAAAAAATGGAAATGCCTAATCCAAAAACATACATTGGAACAGGTAAAATGGAAGAAGTTAGGTTATATATAGAAGACAATAATATAACCACAGCAATTTTTGATGACGAGTTATCCTCATCTCAAGAGCGTAATATAAGTAAGATTTTAAATGTAAAAGTATTAGATCGTACCAATTTAATATTAGACATTTTTGCACAACGCGCACAAACAAGTTATGCCAGAACGCAAGTCGAGTTGGCACAATGTGAGTACCTATTACCAAGACTTAGAGGTATGTGGACACACCTTGAGCGCCAAAAAGGTGGTATTGGTATGCGTGGACCTGGTGAAACCGAAATCGAAACAGATAGACGTATCGTACGTGACAGGATCTCCTTATTAAAAGACAAAATTAAAACTATAGATAAGCAAATGTCTGTCCAACGCGGTAATCGTGGACAAATGGTACGCGTTGCACTAGTTGGATACACCAACGTTGGTAAATCTACTTTAATGAATACCGTTAGTAAGTCAGAGGTATTTGCCGAAAATAAACTTTTTGCAACCCTAGACACAACCGTTAGAAAAGTAGTCATCCAAAATCTGCCATTTTTATTAACAGATACCGTTGGATTTATCCGCAAGTTACCAACCCAATTGGTAGACAGTTTTAAAAGTACATTGGATGAGGTTAGAGAAGCAGATTTACTATTGCACGTAGTCGATATCTCTCATCCAAATTTTGAAGACCATATAGAATCTGTAAATAAAGTTTTAGGCGAAATTAAAAGTGCAGACAAACCAATAATCATGGTCTTTAATAAGATTGATGCTTACCAAGCAAAACCTTTTGACGAGACCGACTTAATTGCAGAGCGTACAGAAGAACATTACAGTCTTGCCGAGTGGAAAAAGACCTGGATGAATCGCGTAGGAGAGGACAACGCATTATTTATATCAGCATTAAACAAACGTAATCTAGAAGACTTTAAAAAGCGCGTTTATGATGAGGTTAGAGACATACACGTCACACGTTTTCCTTACAATCACTTCCTGTATCCAGATTATGATTACGATAATCTAGGCGAAGAAGAATAAAACATATCACTTAAACCCAAACCTCTCGTTTGGGTTTTTTTTTTCAAAATAGTTAATAAAGCTATGGGCAATTTGCTTTTGGCAGAAAAAACCAAAAGCAACCAGGCTTTACACTAAATCTTTTTTTCGTGCCTCAAAAAAGGATACCGTTTCAATCCTTATCGCAATAATCCGCAAAGTTTAGTCCGCTTCCCAATGTTATTTAACTTTTTAAAATAGCTAGTAAGTAATACCTGTAAAACAATTAAATAATAAAAAAACAGAATTATTTAAATAATTTTGTAAACAAATAAAACCAACACTTTAGCGTTATAACAGCTCATGATACAACAAAAACTACACGTGTTATTTAAAAATAAATGGGTTAAAAGGGCTTCGATAGCAATAGTTGCAGCTGTACTTTTTGCTGTCGTTTTTTACATTAGTATCTATTTAGGTGCATTTGGTAAACTACCAAACACCTCTCAATTAACAAATTTAAAACAAGCAGAAGCGACCCAAATATTAGATAAAGACAGTAAATTAATAGGTAAATATTATATCTACGATAGGCAACCCTTAACCTATAATCAGTTTCCTAAACACCTTTTAGACGCACTAATAGCAACAGAAGATGTTAGATTTTATGATCACAACGGAGTCGATAATATAAGTCTAATGCGTGTGTTTATTAAAACCATTTTATTTCAGGACCAATCCTCAGGAGGTGGTAGTACCATAACCTTACAACTAGCAAAAAACTTATTTGGAAGAGATAAACATATTGCTTTTAGCACTATAATAAACAAAGTAAAAGAAGCAATAGTCGCAAAACGCATAGAAAAAATATACTCTAAACAAGAAATCCTTACGCTATACCTAAACACAGTACCTTTTCCTGATAATACGTATGGTATAGAAAGCGCAGCACGTAAATTTTTTAATGTATCTGCAACACAATTATCGTTACCACAAGCAGCAACTTTAGTGGGTACATTAAAAGCAAATAATTATTACAATCCAAGACGTAATTTACAAAGCAGTACAACTAGACGTAATGTAGTCTTACAGCAAATGCTTAAGTATAATTATATAGATCAAAATCAATTTACACAAGCCAAACAAAAATCAGTCAAATTAGACTACCAATCCTATAATCATGATTTAGGATTAGCGCCTTATTTTAGGGCACAATTAAAAAAAGAATTAGCAACTACCTTACAAGGCTATAAAAAGCCAAATGGAGAGGCTTACGACTTGTATAAGGACGGTTTAGTAGTTTATACAACCTTAGACTCTCAAATGCAAAAATATGCAGAGCAAGCCTTGCAAACGCATTTAACCAAATTGCAACAAGATTATGAAGTGTCTTATGGTAAAAATGCACCTTGGAAAACCAACAAGAAGTTAATTGACAAGGCTATAAAAGCATTGCCAGCTTACAAAAAAATTAAAGCTTCTGGTTTAGATCATGCACAAATTATGGATTCATTATCGATCAAGCATGAGGTAGAGTTGTTTGATTGGACAGAAACTAAAAGTCAAAATATATCTACAATAGATAGTTTGCAACACTACTTAAAATTTTTAAATACAGGTATGATTGCTTTAGACCCAAAGTCTGGTGCTATTAGGTCTTATATAGGAGGTATAGATTATCGTTTTTTTAAATATGATCATGTATCACAAAGTCAACGTCAAGTAGGATCTACATTTAAACCTTTTGTGTATACAGCAGCAATAGATAATGGTATGGCGCCTTGTACCTATTTTTCTCCAGAAGCAGTAACTTACACGGATTATAAAAACTGGACACCAACCAATTCTGGTGTGTCAGACGTAGATCCACATATTAATTATAATCTAGAAAAAGCGCTAAGTCAATCGTTAAACACAATTGCTGTTAAGGTTTTAAATCAAGTAGGTATTGATAAGGTTTTAAAACAAACAAAAAAATTAGGCATAACTAGTACACTTCCAAACCAACCGTCTTTAGCCTTAGGTGTTGCTCAAATTAATATAAAAGAATTAGCAGGAGCATACGCTAGTTATGTTAACAATAGCCAATCTGTAAAACCATATTTTATTACTAAAATTGAAGATAAAAATGGTGTAGAAATTGTGTCGTTTAAACCAGAAGTAAATCCCGATAAAGCTTATAACGATTATACTAGACAGGTTATGTTACAAATAATGCAAGCTACAGTTAATTCTGGGACTGCAGCTAGATTACGATCTACTTATGGACTTAGCAATAGTATTGCAGGTAAAACAGGGACAACTCAAGATAATAAGGATGGATGGTTTGTTGGTATTACACCAAACTTGGTAACAATAAATTGGGTTGGTAACGATAATTATAATATAGGTTTTAAAACCACAGAAATGGGACAAGGTGCAAATTCTGCATTGCCAATTTTTGCGAAATTTTATCAAAAACTAAACGCAGACTCAAACTATAATACGATTACAAAAAGTCGTTTTGAATCACCTTCAAGCGATGTTTTGGAGGCATTGGATTGCGAAGAAGAAAAACGCGATGGGTTTTTTAAACGATTGTTTAGCAAAAAAGATAACGAGCGTCAATTCAATAAAGACAATTAGTGGTCAACCTAAATGGCTTGTTATGGTAACTTAAACATTTAGCGTTATTTAATTTTAAGACACAAAAAAACGCGTTTCGATTAGAAACGCGTTTTTTAAATTATAGTGTTTGTAGATTATAAGTTGTAGCTTAAACCTAATAACCAATAAGATTGTAATTTGTTATCAACGTTTCCAAAAGTTGGAACCGCTTGTAATGGTAATGCTAAAGGATCATACTGACCTAACTCATAGTTTAAAGCTTCTTGTTTGTTGCTTCTTAAACCAAAGTCAAAACCAACACCAATCATTTTCCATAAAGTATAGCTAAAAGAGTTTGTCCAAGTTACGTTAGATAAATCTCCGCTTTTGTAGCTTTGAAAAGTAGATAAGTTAGATTTAAAACTAACAGCACCAATTTGTCTTGTGTAATCTGCAACTATTTTTGCACCTAATGACGATTGAAAAACTGCATCATTTTCTGCAAATACAAAGTTGTAGTTTAAAGGGTGTACAACAACAATTAGATTTTCTAAAGGAGTCCAAGTTCCACCGACTCCAACGTCTAAATATCCTGGATCGTTAAAATTGTCTAATAACGTAGTTCTGTATTCTGCTAAACCAGAAACAGCAAAGTTTTTAGTTATGTTTCTTCCGTATAATGAAGAGATGTTAAATACATCTGTCGTTGGGTTAAAACTGTCATCATCATTTGGATTGTCTTTATTATCTAATTTTACCCAGTTAAGGTTAGATGTTAAAGAGTTTCTCCAGAAAAATTTATCTTCAATTAAGTTAGCATATGCATTTAATGAGATTCCGATGTTTCCAGAAGCGTTGTTTGGTGTTCCTTGAGAATACCAATTGCTAAAGTTAGAAATACTTCCACCAATAGTTCCAAAAAGACCTTTTCTCCAACCTGGAAGTGCATCAATTTGAGCTTGTAAAGCATCAGCTTCACTTTGTAAAGCATCAGCTGCTGCTTGCTTTTCTGCTTTTTGAGTGTGTAACTCTTCTTTTGTTTGGGCATTCATTGAGACTAATCCTAAAAAGAATGCTCCTACTAATAATATTTTTTTCATAAATCTTAAGTTTTAAATAAAACGGTTGCAAATATACGCTTTAGTTATATTTTTTCTAAAATAGAAAAATTATGTAAACTACTAATTGTCAGTGTTTTAAATAATAAACAGAGTTATTGACGTTTGTATAAAGGAACAAAAGAACACGCCTCTCCATACATGATAGATTTAGCATATGGTTTAAGCTTGTTAGTTATCATAACATAAGCGTTTATAGGCACTGGCTTGTTACTACAACCTTTAATTATTACAGGTTTATCTTGGTATATTGTACCATCAATAGCACTGATTAAGTCCTGGTAAATGGAAGTCTCTAAATCCTCTAGTGTTCCAATATGGCACTTTTCGACAAAAGGTTCTAAATTTACGACCAATAACATAAAAGCCCAATCCGGAATGATAGCATCTGCACTACAAGTGATTGCTACGTATTGATTTTGGTACTGACTCCAATCGTGATTTTTGATATATTCTCTAAAATCTTTTTCTTTTAAAACCAATTCTTGGAACAACCAATCTTTAATATCTAATAAAACACGTTGTCCTTTTGGATAGTAATCTTCAAGGTCTAGTGTAATTAATTTACTATTTGCTACGCGATTAATAATTTCTTCAGCCATAATTTAAATATGTTATAATTATTGGTATCCTTCTGCTTGTAGTTTAAATAAGTCAGCATATAATGACTTGTTAGCCATTAGATCCTCATGTGTACCCATTTCTAGTACGCGACCTTCATCTAATACTAAAATTTTATTTGCTTGTCTTACTGTACTAAATCTGTGAGATATTATAATACTAGTTTTGTCTTCGGTTAGACCTATAAATCTTTCAAAAACGTCACTTTCTGCTTTAGCATCTAATGCAGATGTTGGTTCGTCCAAAATCATCACTTTAGCATCTTTCATATAAGCTCTGGCTAATGCCACTTTTTGCCACTGTCCACCAGATAATTCTTGTCCTTTTGCAAAACGTTTACCAAGTTGTTGGTCGTATCCTTTTTTAAGTTCTGACACGACTTGATTGGCTAGACTTAGTTCGGCTGCGTTTTCAATTTTTTCTTGATTTTCAATTTGACCGATGTCTCCTATTGCAATGTTTTCTCTAACTGTAAACTCATACCTAAAAAAGTCTTGAAAAATCACACCAAAAAAAGCTTGATACTTTGCTTTATCAAAGCGATTAATATTAACACCATCTAAAAGTATTTGTCCTGAAGTGGGTTCGTAAAAACGTAATAATAATTTGGTTAATGTGGTTTTTCCTGCTCCATTTTGACCAACAAATGCTAGTTTTTCGCCAGCTTTAATTTTAAAGCTGATGCCTTTTAAAATTTCATTGTCGGATTCTGGGTAAGAAAATTTAACATTGACAAACTCAAACCCTTCCTTTATTTTTTCAGGAAGAGGCATATCCTCGTTATGTTTTGGTTGAATTGAAATATCTATAAATTCGAAATAATCTTTTAAATATAAAGCGCTTTCTGAAATACGTGTAAATTTAGAAAAGAAGTCCTGTAAATTTCTTGTTAATCTATTAAATGCACCTGATAAGAAGGTTAATTCTCCTAGAGTAATCACGCCAGATATTACACGATATATTATAAAAACGTAAGCACCATAATAACTTAAAGTCCCTAGAACATTAAATACAAACCCTAAAGCGGAGCGTTTAATGGCTAGTTTTTTATTTAAATCATAATACTCTTGAGATAGGTTTTTAAAACGGTCTACAACAAAGTCTGTTAATCCAAACAACTTAATTTCTTTGGCTGTTTTGTCATTGGCTCCAATAAACCTTAGGTAATCTAATTCTCTTCTTTCTGCTGTCCAACCTCTTGCTAAAGAGTATTGTTGTTGACTAAACCAGATTTCGTTAATAAATGCTGGTATAATACTTAGTACAAGCAGAATTATTAAATAGGGTTCAAAATAGATTAGACCAGCTACCAAAGTAGCTATGGATATTAAGCTTTGTACTTCGCCAAGTGCGTTAGACATTAATCCAACACGACTTGTGGTTTGCGTTCTAGCACGTTCTAGTTTATCATAAAACTCTGAGTCTTCTAATAAGCTAATATCAATTTGATTGGTTTTTTTAATAATTCTTACGGAAGTGTCAATAGAGTAAGCGTCGCCTAATAAGCTATCTGTTAATTGTATAGCACGACTAACTAGGTCTGATAGGACAATTAACCCAAACTCAATACCAACATAAGTCCAAAGTTGGGTTAAATCTGTAATTTCTAAATTAGTTTGAAGTATAATTTCATCTATAATTATTTTACCAATCCATAAAATAATTACAGGTAATACTGCACCAATTAGTCTACAAAATGCCGAGCTTAAAAATAATGTTTTATTGGTATTCCAGATTTCTTTAAAAAATCGCGGAATATATATTAAAGCACTAAAAGATTTTTTTAAACTGGTTTTGTTTTTTTCTTTTAACGATTTTGGTGCATGTCTAGCCATATGGATTTGGCATTAAAGCATACCAAGCTCTAATTTAGCTTCTTCGCTCATTAAGTCTTGAGTCCAAGGTGGATCAAAAGTAATTTCTACTTCTGCATCTTTTACATCGTTTAACGATTTTACTTTTTCTTCAACTTCTAAAGGAAGCGTTTCAGCAACAGGACAGTTAGGTGTTGTTAGTGTCATTAGGATTTTTACATCATAATCTTCGTTAACAAAAACATCGTATATTAATCCTAGTTCGTAAATATCAACTGGAATTTCTGGGTCATAAATTGTTTTTAAAACCTTTACTATTTTTTCTCCTAATTCAGCAGTATCTATAGTTGTATCACTCATAATTATTGTAGTTGCGTTTGATATGCTATGGCATATAATTTTATTTGTTTTATCATACTAACTAAACCATTGGCTCTAGTTGGCGATAAATGTTCTTTTAACCCTATTTGATCAATAAAATCTGTATTGGCATCCAATATATCTTTAGGATGTTGATTGGAGAATGTTCTAATCAATATGGCTATAATTCCTTTTGTAATAATAGCATCGCTGTCTGCAGTAAATGCTATTTTATTATCATCCATTTCTGCATGTACCCAAACTTTACTTTGACAGCCTTTAATAATATTGTCTTCAGTTTTATATTCTGGTGCAATAAGCGGTAACGTTTTTCCTAAATCAATCATGTATTGATAACGTTCTTCCCAATCTTCAAACATTGAAAATTCGTCTACAATTTCGTCTTGTATTTCTTTTATCGTCTGCATTTATCAAAATAATTTAGAGTACAAAATTAATCAATATTCAGTGATTAGTTGCTAAATAACTCTTAAAGATAGATTTGAATTTATTGATCTATTTTTTGGTGTCAAGTTTAGCTACTTCTAATAGTTTAGATACTAAATCTGCTATTTCTTTAGGCGGATTACCAGCATCAAAAGTAGGTGTGCTGTATTGTTCGCCATTTAAAGTTATCGTTAAGTTAGATGAAGCAGCTCCATCGTATTGGTGTGCTGTACTTGGAGGCTCTAACGTGTTTAAAGATTTAATAGCTATAGCATCTGACAAGGTTTTAATAGCGTTCCAATCTTCTTTACTGCATGGTGCAACGTTTTCTTTTTCAGATCTACTAAATTGCGAGGTAACCGTATTTTGATCTATACTTATCATTGTATAAGTACCTCTTGAAAATGCAGTATACTTAAATGTTAGACTATTATCTTGCTTTTGACTTGTATTGTTTATCACAGGTGAAGCATTTAATAGGACAGTTTCATTATTTAAAAGGGTAATGATATTGTCTTCTATTTTAAAGTTTGTAGTGTTTTCTAATACTTTTAAATAATTTTGCTCAGTTACATTAGCGTCTTCTTGACAGAATTTTTTTGTGGATCCTAAGTTGCTAAAGGTTATGTTGTCATTATTGATCTCATAACTTCCAAAAAAATTGTTGCATCCTGAAAAGCCTGAAACGCGTTTAGTTGTACTGTCAAATACTAGGGTTAACTCTTGTATTATTGATTGATTGTCTAGAAGAGTGACTTTGTAATCGCCATTTAATGTTTGAGTTGCTTTTTGCATATCTGGATTTAAATTGCTTGTTGAATCTTGAGTAGCACCACAACTATTAAGAAGTAAAGAGAATAGTATTATAGTAAATGTTTTCATAGAAGTAATATTTTGAATTTGATTATAATATTACAAAAAAGAAGCCAAACTATTATGAAAGCATCATTTTTGCTTTTTTAACTCCAGAAACTAAAGCATCAATTTCTTGTTTGGTATTATAAAATGCGAATGACGCTCTAATAGTACCAGGTATCTTGAAAAAGGTCATTATTGGTTGCGCGCAATGGTGTCCTGTACGAACAGCGATTCCCATTTTGTCTAGTAATGTGCCAACGTCATAAGGATGAATGCCTTCTAAATTAAAAGATATCACAGAAGTTTTATTTTTTGAAGTACCGTAAATTTTTAGACCTTCAATTTCTAACAATTTTTCTGTTCCATAATCTAATAGTTCTTTTTCATAAGAAGCTATTGTATCAAAACCAATAGCGTTCATATAATTTAATGCTGCTCCAAAAGCAATACCACCACAAATGTTAGGTGTACCAGCTTCAAATTTATGAGGTAAGCCTGCATAAGTTGTTTTTTCAAAAGTAACTTGGTCAATCATTTCTCCACCACCTTGATAAGGTTCCATTTTATTAAGCCACTCTTCTTTTCCGTATAACATACCAACTCCAGTTGGACCACAAATTTTGTGAGCAGATGTTACATAAAAATCTACATCTAATGCTTGTACATCAGGTTTGATATGTGGACAAGCTTGGGCACCATCTATCAAAACTGCAGCGCCAAATTTATGCGCTTGGTCGATTATAGTTTTTATAGGATTTATGGTTCCTAATGCGTTTGATATATGATTTACAAAAACAAGTTTTGTTTTTTCAGAAAGCAAAGCTGTATAAGCTTCCATATCCAGTTCACCCTCTAAAGTCATTGGTATTACCTTAAGTTTTGCTCCAGTTTTTTCGCAAAGCATTTGCCAAGGTACGATGTTGCTGTGGTGTTCTAAAGCCGAAACAATAAGCTCATCTCCATTATCTATTAATTTTGTAAAACCATTAGCTACTAAATTTATAGCATGTGTTGTACCAGAAGTGAATATAATTTCTTGTGCTTTATTAGCATTAAAGTGTTTTTGTATTGTAAGTCTAGCAGCTTCATACTTATCTGTAGCTTCTTGGCTTAGCGCGTGTACACCACGATGTATATTGGCATTGTAATTAGAATAGTAATCTACAATAACATCAATAACCTGTTGTGGCGTTTGCGATGTTGCTGCATTATCAAAATATACCAATGGTTTGCCATTTACTTGTCTTTTAAGTATTGGAAAATCTTTACGTATTAAATTGATATCTAACATAATTGAAAATAAATTAAAACTCTTTAGCTACAATATTAAAAAGTTGTATAAAAAGATAAATACACATTGCTAATGTTATACCAAGTGATAAAGCCACGTGTATCAGCTTTATATTGCCTTTAGCCATGAAGTTAATTAAATTTTTAAATACAAATACAGATAAAACTAGCAACATGTAAGTACATGACAGACCTACAAAGGTTAGTAATATACCATCAAAAAAACCACCTTTTGTAAAATAAAATAGTGTGCCTGTTACAGCAGCTATTACTAAACAAATACTAATTAATTTAATAAAGGTTTTGTTTGAAGTGTTTAAAATATCCATATTTTTTACAAGTCAAAACCTATATTAACACCTAATTTATTTGCTATAATTTTAGTTATTCGTTGTTTTAATTCTGGAATTTTTACAGACTTTAAAACGTTATTACTAAAAGCGTACATTAATAATCCTTTAGCTTCTTTTTCTGGAATACCTCTAGATTTCATATAAAATAAAGCACTTTCGTCTAATTGTCCAATTGTACAACCATGAGAACATTTTACATCATCTGCAAAAATTTCTAGTTGAGGTTTAGAGTTTATCGTTGCCTTATCGCTTAATAATATGTTGTTATTTGATTGGAAGGCATTGGTTTTTTGTGCCTCTTTGTTTACTACAACTTTACCATTAAAGATACCAGTTGAGCTGTCGTTAAAAATTCCTTTGTAGTCCTGATGACTTTCGCAATTAGGTTCTATATGATGTACTAAAGTGTTGTGGTCAACATGTTGTTTATCTCCAATAATGGTAACTCCGTTTAATGTAGAGTCCATATATTCTCCGTTTTGATAGAAGTTTAAATTGTTACGTGTTAACTTTCCTCCAAAACTAAACGTATGCACAGATACATGGCTTTCGCGTTTTTGCTCTACAAAAGTGCTGTCTATTAATGATGCATTAATGTTGTCATTTTGCACTTTATAGTAATCAACTATGGCACGTTTGTTAGCAACAATTTCTGTAACAGAATTTGTTAAAACAGGATTGTCTGTCAAACTTTGGTGACGCTCTATAATTTGTACATGAGAGTTTTCGTCAACCACAATTAAGTTACGTGGTTGTAGCATTAATGCAGCTTCATTTCCTGTAGAAAAATGTACTATTTGAATAGGTTTAGCAACCACTTTGTTTTTAGGAATGTGTATGTAGGCACCTTCTTTAGAAAAAGCGGTATTTAAAGATGTTAATCCTTCTTTACCTGCTACTTTATTAAAGTAGTTTTCAATAATTAGTTGGTATTTAGGTTTGTGCAATGCTGAAGACATTAGGCAAACATCAATACCATCATGCGTAGTTTGAGATAAATTAGAAGAGTATTTACCATCTATAAACACGATTTTGTAAGTGTCAATATCATCTAGAAAATACTTTTTAATATCACTGTACTCTAAGGCATTATCTTGTTTAGGAAACAAGCTATAGTCGTGTTTTAAAACACTATTTAAAGAGGTGTACTTCCAAGCTTCGTCCTTTTTTGTAGGAAAGCCTTTAGCCTCAAACGTTTTTATTGCTTCGCTTCTAACATCATGTATTTTAGACTCTAAATCCACTTGATTTTCGAATGCTAAAAAAGAGGATACTAATTTTTCTTTTAAACTCATATTTTAAGTCTTCGGTATTCAGCTATTAAAAAACAGGGTTTGTTAATTAATGCTGTAACGTATTATATTTATTTGTGTTTTTAGCGGTAAGTTATCTGTTAGATAACAGTACCATTGCAAACTTTTTAAGCGTCTACTTCTTCTTTGATCCAGTCGTAACCTTTTTCTTCTAACTCATGTGCTAGTTCTTTTCCTCCAGACTTAACAATACGACCATTGTATAGTACGTGGACAAAATCAGGTACGATATAGTCTAGTAAACGTTGGTAATGGGTAATGACTATTACAGCATTATCTTTACTTTTTAGTTTATTTACACCATTGGCTACAATACGTAAAGCATCGATATCTAATCCTGAATCAGTTTCATCTAAAATGGCTAATTTAGGTTCTAACATAGCCATTTGAAAAATCTCGTTACGTTTCTTTTCTCCACCAGAGAATCCTTCGTTTAAAGATCTAGATAAAAACTTACGATCAATTTCTAAAAGTTCTGATTTTTCACGAATCATTTTTAGCATTTCGTTAGCTGGCATATCAGGTAAACCTTTAGCTTTACGTGTTTCGTTAATTGCAGTTTTCATAAAGTTAGTAACGCTAACTCCAGGAATTTCTACTGGATATTGAAACGATAAAAACACACCTTTGTGTGCACGTTCCTCTGCTGCTAATTCGTCAATATCTTCACCTTCTAAAAGAATAGTTCCATCTGTTACTTCATATTCTTCTTTTCCTGCTATTACCGAAGCTAATGTACTTTTACCAGAACCATTTGGTCCCATTATAGCATGTACTTCTCCTGCTTTAACTTCAAGGTTAATACCTTTTAAAATAGATTTATCTTCAACACTTGCGTGTAAATTTTTTATTTGTAACATACTGTTTATTTTCCTAGTTTGATAACGTCGTTTTTATTCGGGTCTAAAGCGCTAACGCTTACTATTTTATTTATTTTTAATTTAAAAGGCCAGCTATCTTCATTTTCTTTTTTAGGAATTAACTCTCCTAAAACTTCTACAGTCACCATATCTGTTGGCTCTTTTTGGTATTGTTTAGCTTGTTCGGCCAATGTACTTACTTGGTCATTTAGGACCACACCATGTATATCATTACCTACTTGAAATACTGCTGCGTTTGCATAGTATACAAAATCTCCTTTAAAGGCTGTGCCTTGATCTTTTTTGCAACTTACAAATGCAATAAAAATTAAAAGAATAGCTATTTTTTTCATGCTTATATTTATTGAATAGGCTCTGGAGCGTGATTTAAACTATTGTAATCTTTTGTTGAATGCTGAATGATCACTCGTGCTTCTTTTTGTTTTGCAAAAGCTTCAAAAGTTTCCATTGATGCTTTTGTGTCCTCTACACTAAAGTTGAAACTTGGTACAATATGATTCGTTCTGTTTTCTTCAAAATGATATAAATCTCCTGCTAAAAATAATGGTCCTTCTTGCTCTAAATCTAAAAATAAAGATTGGTGACCTGGTGTATGACCTGGAGTGGACTTAATAATCACTTTTCCATCTCCAAAAACATCCAAATCTCCATTGATTTTTTTAGTTATTTTTAAATCCTTTATAGCGTTGTAATTATCAGGATTGTTTTTTTGTTGCTCTATACTTGTAACAAAGTCATATTCTACTTGTTGAACAATCCAAGTAGCATGAGCTAATTTTGATGCAGATCCTGAGTGATCAAAATGTGTGTGTGATAAGGCTATATAGTCAATATCTTTAGTTTGTAAACCTATTGTTTTTAGTTGTTCTTCAATACCTTGATCTCTAGATACGGTAAATGCACCATCAGGAGTAGTAAAAGGTTTTTGTCCAACTAAACCTTCTGCTAATCCTGCATCCCAAAGCAAATTACCTTCTGGATGTTTAATAACAAAAAACATATCAGCAAAAGTTTTACTTTCACCTTTGTACAAATCGTCTTGAGAAAAAATCTCTAATTTGTTAACCTGAACTGTTCCTCCATCAAACATAAATAGTTTGATTGGTTCTGCTTTTGTTTGGGTAGTAACCTCAGTTTGTTTATTATCATTTTTACAAGCTACCATAAAGGTTAAGCTTAATAAAATTAGGGTTAGTTTTTTCATAGTATATATATTATCCAACAGATCCTTCTAACGATATTTCTAATAGTTTTTGAGCTTCAATAGCAAACTCCATTGGTAATTTATTTAGTACTTCTTTACTAAATCCATTTACAATTAGTGCAATAGCTTTTTCTGTATCTATACCACGTTGGTTGCAATAAAATATTTGGTCTTCACCAATTTTACTTGTTGTTGCTTCGTGCTCTATTTGTGCAGTCTTATTTTTAGCTTCTATATATGGGAAGGTGTGTGCACCACACTCGTTACCCATTAACAAACTATCACATTGAGAAAAGTTTCTAGCATTGTCTGCACGACTACTAATTTGAACTAAACCACGATAAGAGTTTTGTGATTTTCCTGCAGATATACCTTTAGAAATAATGGTTGATTTAGTGTTTTTACCTAAATGAATCATTTTTGTTCCAGTATCTGCTTGTTGGTGATTGTTAGTGACAGCAATAGAGTAAAATTCGCCTACAGAATTATCTCCTTTTAATATACAACTTGGGTATTTCCAAGTTACAGCACTTCCTGTTTCAACTTGAGTCCAAGAGATTTTGGCGTTTTTTTCGCATAAACCACGTTTAGTTACAAAGTTGTAAACACCACCTTTTCCTTCAGCATTACCAGGATACCAATTTTGTACTGTACTGTATTTTATTTCAGCATCATCTAAAGCAATAAGCTCTACAACTGCTGCGTGTAATTGGTTCTCGTCTCTACTAGGCGCAGTACAGCCTTCCAGGTATGATACATAACTACCTTCATCTGCTACTAATAATGTGCGTTCAAATTGTCCTGTACCACCTTGATTAATCCTGAAGTATGTTGATAATTCCATTGGACATTTAACACCTTTAGGAATATAACAAAAAGAACCGTCACTAAATACAGCACTATTTAATGCTGCATAAAAGTTGTCTGTTGTTGGTACGATGGTACCAATGTATTTTCTAACTAATTCTGGATGTTCTTTTATAGCTTCAGATATTGGCATAAAAATAATACCTTTTTCTGCTAAAGTCTTTTTAAAAGTTGTGGCAACAGACACAGAGTCGACAACAATATCCATAGCGACATTGTTCATCTTTTTTTGCTCGTCAACAGATATTCCTAGCTTTTTATACATTGCTAGTAAATCTGGATCTACGTCATCTAATGTCTTGTTAGGATCCACAGCAACAGGAGCAGAGTAATATGCAATTGCCTGAAAATCTGGTTTGGTGTAATTTACATTAGCCCAATCCGGTTCTTCCATTGCTTGCCACACTTTAAATGCTTCAAGTCTCCATTCTGTCATCCATTCTGGCTCTTCTTTTTTCATAGAAATAGCACGAACGATATCTTCGTTTAGACCAATAGGGAATGTTTCAGATTCTATATCTGTAAAAAAACCATATTCATATTCTTTGGTTTTTAATTCTTCTCTAAGGTCGTCCTCTGTATATTTTGACATAATTTGTCTATCAGTTTTGTTATAATGAAAATGATTCGCCACAACCGCAAGTACGGTTAGCGTTAGGGTTATTAAACACAAACCCAGTTCCGTTTAATCCGCCAGAGTATTCTAAAGTGGTACCTATAAGATAAAGAAAACTTTTTTTGTCTACAATAATTTTAACGTCATTGTCTTCAAACACTTTGTCTTCATCTTCTTTTGCTTTGTCAAATTTTAAATCATAAGACAATCCAGAACAACCACCACTTTTTACACCAACGCGAACGTAGTCTGTGCTTGGGTTAAAGCCATCATCATTCATCAATTCGATGACTTTCTTTTTAGCGGTATCAGAAACTTTTATCATACTTGTTAATTAGATTTTATCTAAATAGAGTGCAAAGATACAACATCAGTCGCTTTTTACCATATCAACTAACATTATATTAGTATATGGTTTTATAGGTTTTTTTTATTCAGGAATAAATGCTGGATTGTTTAAAAAAGAAGGGTCAGAAAGCGATAGCAAAAAGGCCTTTAGGTCAGCTTTGTCTTGTGTTGTAAGATTGACACCTCCTTGTGCTACTTTTTTCATTAAAGGATCAATGGTTGAAGACGCTTGTAGTCCTGTACTGTAATGCTCAATAACTTGGTCCAATGTTGCGAATCGACCATCATGCATATAAGGAGCTGTGTAGGCTAGATTACGTAAGGATGGTGATTTAAATTTACCATTATCATTAGGATTACCAGTTATTAAACCAAATCCTAAATCTGAAAATGTGGCATCCAAACCGTTGTTGTGAAACTTATTATCTGTCCAAAGTGGATTGTTTGGATTACCATGACAATGAAAACAATCACCTCTAGTTTCGTCCATAAAAACATCCAATCCGTTTTGTTCTTGTGGTGTTAATGCAACTTCTCCGTTTGAAAATTTATCAAATTTTGAGTTGCCGGAAATTAAAGTGCGTTCAAATTGAGCTATTGCTTTTGAAACTAATGTTTTAGTGATCACTGAGGTGCCAAAAGCCTGTTTGAATAGTTGCGGATATTCTGGATGATTATTAAGTTTTGCTTCCACTGGTTCCCAACTATCATTTCCCAGCTCGTTAGCATCTATTACTGGTTCTAGCGCTTGGTTTTCTAATCCTAATGCGTGTCCATCCCAAAAATATCTGTCGTCAAAATTCCAAGCTAAATTAAATAGAGGCATGCTATTTCTGGTGCCTTCAATGTTTGTTACACCAACACTAAACTGATTTGGATCAGAAAAAGCATGCTGTGGTGAATGGCAACTAGCACAGGCTTTGGTGTTGTTAACGGATAATATGTTGTCAAAAAATAACCGTTTGCCTAATGCTACACCTTCCACAGTTAATTTGTTACTCACAGGAATTATTGGATCAATTAATTTGTCTTCAAATAGTGAAGGTATTTCTAATTGAAATGGGATTGGAACATAGTTGTTGTCTTGCGATGCTTCCTCGGAAGAGCAATTAAAAAGAATTATAAAAAATAGGCTGTATGTTAACCAGTGTTTCATTAGTTATTGTGTGATTTCGCCAATTGTAAACACACTTAAAATGTTTTCTTGCATCATTTTTTGAGCGTCATAATTAGGCATTAAAGGTGTGTCTAATACGTTTAAGTCCCATGTGTTAGGGTTTGTAAATAGCTCAGCGATATTCATCTTAACCTCTATTGTAGTTTCGGTAGTTATTGTAATTGGTGTGTCTAAAGTTATCGTCGCAAAATTTTGTTCAAATAATCCATCTTCAACTCTTGCTGTACCATTATGAAAGTTAAAAGGTAAAGGGTTTGGTGTGTCTACATTATACATACCATCAAATTGTAAAAAATGATAACCACCACCTAACATTTCTGGCCAATTCCAACTGGCTGTATTTAATGTTGGATAGGCTCCATCAATATTATCTTCTTCATCAAAACCCCAAACAAAGCTTAAAGTGTAAGTTCCGGAAGGAATTCCATTTATGTCTGGCGTAAAATTGTATGACTCTTCTTCTGCTAAGTCTGTAAATTTAAAGCCTTCAAAACTGTAGGTGTCTCCTGCTGTATTTGTTAGTTTGAATTTAGATGTTAAATATCTAAATCTAACCATGTTTATTACTTCACCATTAGCATTTGTAACTGTTTCTGTTTCTAGATTGCTACTATTAATTAGAGTGTCATTCCAATCATGCGTAAATTTAAAGTTAACGCTTGCAGATAATGTTGTGTTGTCATCCATATCCTCGTTACAGGAAAATGTAATTGCTAGAAGCAATATAAGGGCAATTGTTTTTTTCATTTTTATTTTATTTCAATTAAGAGTAAGTCTGTAAATCCTTTATTTTCTGTGATATCAAAATCATTACTGCTGGATTCTCCAACAGATATTATTGTGCCATTATTAAGCTGTGTAATTCCGTATAAAAAGTCAATGTTACTACCTCCAATACTTTGTTGCCATTTTAAGCTACCATTAGCGTCGATTTGCAAAACCCAACCATCATTTTGGCCTTTATTATTAGTTAAATTTCCGGTTAAACTTCTTGAGCTTCCGCAGATAATAAATCCATTGTCTTGAGTTGAAGAGATTGCTCTACCAACGTCAAAATCTTCTCCTCCATATGTTTTTTCCCAAAGTAATTCTCCTTGTGGAGAAATTTTTATTAGCCAGACATCTGCAGCTCCAAAATTTGTGCTTACGTCAATATCTTCGCTTCTTGTATCTCCTATAATTAAATAGTTTCCATCTCCTGAAGGTGTTATTGCTCTTGCTTCATCAATTTCATCTCCTCCAAAATTTTTCTCCCATTCTAAGTTACCTGAGTTTGATATTTTAACAACCCAAAAATCATAAGATCCTTTATTATTAGAGATATCTGTGTCTGCGCTATCTGATGATCCGACAATAATAAAACCTTGGTCTGCTGTTTGAATGGCATCATAGGCAGTGTCTGAGAAAAAACCACCAAAGTATTTACTCCATTCTAACGTTCCGGATTGATCTAATTTTACAGCCCAATAATCTCCGCCAGCATGTAATGTTTGGTTGCTTCTGGTATTTCCTGCTCCATTGGATGCTGTAACATCTAAAACTCCGGTTACAAAGAAACCATTGTCGCTAGTTTGTATAATAGAGTAGCCTGTATCTATCCCTGAAAAGCCATACGTTTTTTGCCAAATCAAGTTGCCTTGAGCGTCTATTTTTATAATCCAAAAGTCTTCCTGTCCATTATTGTTAGTGATGTCTCCATCGTTACTGTAAGTAAATCCAATTATTGCATAACCTCCATCGTTAGTTTGAATAATATCATTACCTCTTTCGTCACCTGATCCTCCATATGTTTGAGACCATTGTAATTGGTTGTCTTGATTGTATTTTACAACCCAAACATCATAACTGTTATCTAGTTTAGTTGTTACATCACCATCTGTTGATTGTGTAAAACCTAAAACGATATAACCACCATCAGAAGTGTTTTTAACAGCTTGTCCACTTTCGTTTTTAGAACCTCCAATTGTTTTAACGCTTTCTACAATTCCTTGCGTTGTAATCGTTGGATTAGGGGTTGTGTTTTCAGTATCGTCATTACACGATAATGCCATTAAAATGGAAAAAAGGGTTAAAGTTTTATGGATTGTTTTAATTTTCATTTAATTAATTGCTTTTACGTACTATAAGTAATCCACCTTCAATATCTCCAATAATTATATTACCACTTTCAAAATACGGATAGACACTCCAAACACCATTAAAAGCAGCGCTATTACTTGATGGATAGGTATCAAAATATCCAGTTTCTGTCATAGAGTTAGTAGTAGATGCTATGTTGGAAATGTCTAACACTCTTAATCCTGCTCTGTAATTAGCTAAATAATATTCGTTACCCTTTACGTAACCATTATGATCAATTGCTGGAGTTGGGCCAAGATAGGTGGCGTGTTCAATTGGATTATCTAAGTCTGTAAAATCAAAAACTAGTGTTTTGGTGTTAAATCCAAAATTTTGTTCGTCTTGTTCGTCGCCTAAAATAAAATATTTTTGATCTTCTGTAAACCAACCTTGATGCGCATAAGCAGTCTGTGGATATGTGAAGCTACTTATTTCAATCACATTGGATTTGTCTGTAACGTCTAATATTACAACTTGATCTGTATTACCATTACTACCTACATATATTTGTTTTCCTGTGTAATCCAAATCTGGACCAGAGTAAGTGACTACTTGTGCGTCATGTGTATATCCTACAGCTGTATAGTCTCCTAAATTAACAGGATTAGTTGGGTCGCTAATATCGACAAATATAGGTCCTCCACCATTTGTTGAGGAGCAACCTACTAGGTAAGCAACACTTTCAGATTCGTTAATAACTATATTATGACAGCTACCAACATCATTAAACAGTGCATCTGCAGTAAAATTTTGAGGTGCATTAATTACATTTCTTAATCGTGTTAAATCAAAGACTTGCATACCATGTGATCCAACATTATCTGCTACTATAAACGCATGATTGTTATAAGTTTTAACATCTCGCCAGGCGCTTGATCCAGCACTTGAGTTTAATCGACCTAAGAATATTGGGTTAATAGGATCCGATACGTCAACAAAAGCGGTACTGTTTGATAACCCAATAATTGCATATTCTTTACCATCCAGAGGATCTGTCCAACCCCAAATGTCACTTCCTTCCTGATTACTGCTACCGCTTAATATAAAAACATTGATTTGTCCTAATAGGTCGTAACCATTGCAAGGATATGGTCCTGCCATACCATCTATACATGGATAAAGTGGTGCGTTTTCTGTTTCACAAACATCTCCAATTCCGTTGTTGTTTTCGTCTAATTGATCTGGATTTGCTGTTAAAGGACAATTATCAAAATCGTTAGTAATACCATCATTGTCTAAATCGTCATCACAAACATCTCCAATACCATCGCTATCAGAATCTTCTTGATTAGGGTTTGCAATATTAATACAGTTATCAATATTATCTGCTATTCCGTCTTGATCAGCATCTGCAATTGTTGCAACAGGTGTACCTGTCCCGTTTTCGTCATCTTTAGAGCAACTTTGATATATAATTAAAAAACAAAGGATGCTTAAGCTAAGCATAAAAGATTTTATTGTTTTAGAAATGTTTTTCATGGTGTTAATTGTTGACTATTAGTTTTTTGGAAACAGAATTGTTGATTTTTACCAAATAAATTCCATTGGATAAATTAGGAATAGGTAAAACGTATGAATTTGTGTTAATATTGCTTTTAGAAATTAGATTTTTACCAATTATATTGTAAACTTCTACTGTGTTTATAGTAGCTGACGCTTTAATTGTTACATTAGATTGTGTAGCTGGATTTGGAGATATAGAAATAGTGTTATCTAATTCAAAAGTTTTTGTGCTTAAAGGATTATCGCTAGCACGTACTACAAATAATCCTCTTTCAATATCACTCACTATAATATTTCCACTTGAAAAATATGGGTAAATACTCCAAGCTCCATTAAAGTTGGCGCTATTACTAGAAGGAAATGTGTCAAAATATCCAATTTCTGAATTAGTGCTGTTGGTAGAGATTAGAGTAGGAATATCCAATACACGTAAACCTGCTCTATAATTTGCTAAATAAAACTTATCGCCTTTAACATAACCATTATGGTCGATTGCTGTAAATGAAGCTTCGTAAGTTGAAATTAATACTGGATTATCTAAATCTAACATGTCAAAAACAAATGTTCTGGTTCCAAAACCAAAATTTTGTTCATCTGTTTCGTCACCAAAAATAAAATATCTGTGATCATCTGTAAACCAACCTTGATGTGCATAACCTGGGTTGGGATAAGTGATTTCTGAAATAAACTGAGGATTGTTTTTTTCTGTAACATCTAATAATACAACTCTGTCATTTGAGCCACCATTACTAGCTAGTAAAATTTCGCGTCCAATATAACTAGATACTCCACTTACTGTAGGGCTTGTTACGTTATTATCTGTTCCGTTGTAGGTTATAACTTGTGCGTCATGTGTGTACCCTTTTTCAGCATAACTACCAACTACAGTAGGGCTTGATGGATTTGTAATGTCTACAAAAACAGGTCCTCCACTTGCAGCTCCACTACAACCAACTAAATAGGCTATGCCTTCAGATTCATTTATAACAATATTATGGCAACTTCCAATGGTTAAATCGCCAGAGCCTCCATTTCCAGTAAATCGTAATACTTGGGGACCATCAAATGTTAAATCGCTATCCACGCCATTTCTTAAAATGGTTAAGTCAAAGACTTGCATGCCATGAGCACCAACACCATCTGCCACAATGTAAGCATGGTTATTGTATACTTTAACATCACGCCAAAACGATGTGTTATTGTTTACGGTTTCTATTCGACCTAAAAATATCGGGTTTATTGGGTCACTAATATCTACAAAAGCAGTACTGTTAGTGGTTCCTATAATGGCATATTCTTTATTGTCTAATGGGTCTGTCCATCCCCAAATATCACTTCCTTCTTCATTACCTAAAGTTGTAGCTAATGTAGAGATTGGAACTCTAGATAATAAATCATAACCATCACAAGGATAATTAGTTGTAACACCATCAATGGTATGCGATGCAAATCCACCTACACATGGACTTTGCGCAAATATTAAAGTGCTAGTAGCTAAAGATAAAAATAGGAGTAATTTTTTTGAAATATTCATTAGGTTAAGTTATTCATAATTTTTGGACACAAATTAAGCAGAAATAGCGATAAAAATTACTTTTAACTTGTTAAATTGATGAATTAATTACATTTGATGCCTCTTGTTTTTGATAATTAAACAATTTAAATGCTTTTTTTGTTAAGATTGAATTAAGCTTAGTATTTTTGCAGTATGATAGAAGATAAAAACCAACAACGTACAGATTTAAGCCAATTAGGAGAATTTGGATTAATCGATCATTTAGCTAAAAGTTTTGAGGTAACTCAAAAATCTACAATTATGGCAATAGGTGATGATGCTGCTGTTTTAGAATTTGATAAAGATAGAGTAGTAGTGTCTACAGATTTTTTAGTTGAAGGTGTCCATTTTGATTTAAGCTACATGCCTTTAAAGCATTTAGGTTACAAAGCGGTAATTGTCAATTTATCCGATATTTATGCCATGAATGCAGAGGCGACTCAAATAACAGTATCCATTGCTGTATCTAATCGTTTTCCTTTAGAAGCTATAGAAGAGCTTTACGCTGGCGTGCAAACTGCTTGTAAGTTATACGATGTTGATTTAGTTGGAGGTGATACGACCTCTTCGACTTCTGGATTAATTATCTCTGTGACTGCAATTGGCCAAGTAAAAACAGGTAAAGAGGTTTACAGAAGTGGAGCCAAACCAAACGATTTATTAGTAGTGTCTGGAGATTTAGGAGGTGCTTATCTAGGTTTGCAAGTTTTAGAACGCGAAAAAGAAGTTTTTAAAGTGAATCCCAATAATCAACCTGATTTAGATGGGTACACGTATATAATAGAGCGTCAATTAAAGCCTGAAGCAAGAAAAGACATTGTTAAACTATTAGAAGATTTAGAAGTTAAACCTACTGCTATGATTGATATTAGTGATGGCTTATCTTCAGAAATTTTACACTTATGTAAAGCCAGTAAAGTAGGTTGTGATCTGTATGAAAATAAAATACCTTTAGATCCTCAAGTTATTTCTACTAGCGAAGAGTTTAATATGGATAGTACTACTATTGCTTTAAGTGGAGGAGAAGACTATGAGTTGTTGATGACCATATCTCAAGAAGATTTTCCTAAAATTAAAGCGAATCCACATTTAACTGTAATAGGCTATATTACAGATGAAGCTTCAGGTGCACATTTAGTTACAAGAGGTGATCAAAAAATACAACTAACAGCTCAAGGCTGGAATAGTTTTGAAACTAACTAAGATGTCATTTTTAAAACAGATGATTGTATAATTTGACTGTTGCTATATCTAGTTAATTTGTTTTGATGAATACGCTCTAACACCGAGTTTATTTCTTTATATTTTGGTGTCAAGTCGGTTAAGTGTCCTTTGCTGTTTATAGTCATTTCTTTTTTGCAATGACAGCACTTATACTCTTTAATATGATAGGTTACTTTTTTGCTTACGCTAAAGTTGTGTCCAAAAACGGAACAGTATAAACGTCCCTTTAGTGATGGTTTTTGTTGTTCGTTATTCATACTTATAGGCCTTTATGTAATCAGATAACTATGGTTAGGTCTTAGAAATCTGATAGATAGCGATTCCGAATATATGAACAATATTTTAAAAATCAGTCAAAAAGCTATATTTATTCGTTAAAACGCATTATCTCTTGTAGGAATTCTTCTTTATTTTCTACGTGAGACATGTGTCCACCATTTAGAATAGTAATTTTAATACCATTTAATTGTTCCAGATGAAGTACGTCCGATTTGGATAAAATAGGATCGTTTTTACCTGCTATAATTAACTTTTTACAGTTTAGGTTTTCTAAAATAGCAGTTCTGTCAATTCTTATTTTCATGCCTTCTTGCGTGGCAACGTAACTTTGCAGTGGTGTTTTTAAAGCTTCGGTTTTAATATGTTCAATTTCTTTTTCAAAACGTAATCTGTTATCTTCAAAAAACAGATTACTTATTGACATACTCACTAGGTTTTCATAATTGGATTTTGCGACTTTAATGGCTCTGTTTCGAAGTAAGATACGCTCTTGACTATCTGAAAATGGTGTCGAGTTCATTAAACATAACCCTATTATTAGTTCTGGTTTAATTTCGGCGAAAGCCAAAGCAACATAACCACCTAAGGAATGACCAATAAGTGTTGTGCTTGTAATATTTAAATGTGTCAGCACGACGTTTATTGCATTTGCAAAGTCTTCCATAGTATGCACATAGCCTAAACACTCTGTTTTGCCATGACCTAATAAATCTATGGTAATAACTTGATGTGTTTTTTCTAATAATGTCACTGTGTCTTTCCACATTGTACTGTTTTCTAAAAAACCATGTAATAATGTGACGGTTTTACCTTGTCCCGAAACAGAGTAGGCAATTGATATCCCTTTGTAAGTTAAAATCATAGCCTGCAAAGATAAGATTTGTACTGTTTTTAGTCTGTTGTTTTGAGTAAGTATTTACTATATTTGATTGCCAAGACGCTAAATAATATAATTATGAGATTAAATACAATTCTTTACACTTTTGCTTTTTTAACATGCATGACACTATCTGCTCAAATTGAGGAAGATAAGCTAGACCAACTTGTTGAAAACACCTTGAAAACCTTTGATGTTCCTGGAATATCTGTTGGTATAATTAAAGATGGTAAAGTAGTGTATGCTAAAGGACATGGCGTGCGTGCTTTATCTAATAAAAAAGCAATGGATAAAAGTACTTTGGTTGGTGTAGCTTCCAATAGTAAAGGGTTTACCTGTTTTGCATTAGCTATGATGGTGGATGAGGGTAAGCTTAATTGGGATGATAAAGTTAGACAACATATTCCAGAATTTAAACTACAAGATGCTTGGGTAACAGAACAGTTTACGGTTAGAGATTTAGTTACGCATAGAAGTGGAATGGGACTTGGTGCAGGAGATTTAATGTTTTTTCCGGAAGCTAGTTTTAAGGTGGAAGACGTTATTAAAAATGTACAACATTTGGAGACAGAAAGCTCTTTTAGAAGTCAATTTGCTTACAATAACAACATGTTTATTATTGCTGGAGAAGTTTTAAAACGTGTAAGTGGTTTGTCTTGGGAAGAATTTATTGAAACCAAAATTATGAAACCTGTAGGGATGATTAACAGTAAAGCGTCTTACAATCGTGTGACTGATAAATCTAATATTATTGAAGCACATACATTAGCAGATGGTAAATTAGTGCAAATTCCGCATGATTGGAGTCCGACTGCAAATCCAGCTGGAGGTATTGTTAGTAATGTGGATGATATGTTGACTTGGGCTCAGTTTTTAATGAATGATGCTGTAACTAAAAATGGGGAACGTTTGCTTAGCGAAAAACAGTTTAATGAACTTTGGCAATTGCAAACACCTTTAAAAGTAAGTGCTAATGATAGTTACGATTCTAATTTTAGAGGTTACGGTTTAGGTTGGTTTGTAACAGACGTAAAAGGTGGTTATAAGCAAGTATATCACACTGGAGGATTGTTGGGAACAGTGACGCAATTTACTATGATTCCGGATTTAGATTTAGCAATTGTAGTATTAACTAATCAGATGAATGGTTCGGCTTTTAATACTATTACTAATACCATTAAAGATAGTTATTTAGGTTATGAAGACCGTAAATGGTTAGAAAAATTAGGTCAAAATAATAAGGAATGGTACCAATATAACGATAGTCTTAAAACTGTAGTTTTTAATCAGGTAGCTAAAATGAAAAATAGTAGTAAAACTATAGATGGATCTGCTATTACAGGTACTTATACTGATGCTTGGTTTGGAAATGTTAGTATTACACAAAGTGGAAATGATTTGCGAATTACTTCAGAGAAATCTAATACATTAAAAGGGAGCGTGTTACCATACAATGCAACTACTTATATTGTTAAATGGGATAATAGGAGTTACGATGCAGATTGTTTTATGCAATTTAGTTTTAACGAAAAAGCTAAAGCGGTAAGCGCAACATTAAAACCAATTGCTCCTGTAACAGATTTTAGTTTTGATTTTGAAGATTTAAAATTAATTAAGCAAGACTAATTTTGAATAAGACTAAAGATCTTTTAATAACAAGCTTTGCATTATTTTCGCTTTTTTTTGGAGCAGGAAATTTATTGTTGCCTCCACTTTTAGGTTATAATGCTGGTCAGAATTGGTTTTGGGTAACCTTAGGTTTTGTTATAACAGCAGTAGTAATACCTATTTTTGGTATTTATGCGCATGCTAAACTACAAGGGACTTTATATGACTTTGGTAAAAAAGTGTCTCCAATATTTAGTTTTATTTATTGTGTTTTAATTTATCTTATTGCAGTAGCTATTCCGTCACCACGTACAGCAGCAGCAACACATGAGATTGCAATACATCCAAATTTTGGTACTTCCCCTTTATTAACTAGTAGTGTGTACTTTATCTTAGTATTGGTTTTTGCTTTAAATCGTTCTAAAATATTAAACATAATAGGTAAGTATCTAACGCCTTTTATAGTAATTATGTTGCTGTTGGTTATTGGTATTGGGTTGTATTCCGCACAAATGGTAACTAACCCAACGCAAATGGATACTCCAATTGTTGCTGGTATTTTAGAAGGGTATCAAACTTTTGATGCTATTGCAGCAGTAGTTGTTGGAGCAGTTATTATTATCTCAATTAATATTAAAACTGACGCTACTTTTGAAGCTAAAAAGGACCTGATTAAAAAATCAGGGTTAATTGCTGGTTTTGGTTTGTTTATAATTTATGCAGGATTAATTGCAGTTGGTGCTTCATATGGAACCGAAATTGATATTAATAGTAGTTTAAACAACGACATGCAACGTGCTAACCTATTAACAGGTATTAGTGTCAAGGCTTTAGGTGGTTTTGGATATGCAGTGCTAAGTGTTTTAATTGCGTTAGCTTGTTTTACAACAGCTGTTGGTATTGTAACAGGTACTGCAGATTATTTTAAAGGGTTAATAAATAACTCTCAGACGGTTTATGTGGTAACAGCAATAATTGCTAGTGTGTTTGGTGTTGTGGTTGGACAATTAGATTTTAATACCATTATAGTTATTGCTTTGCCTATACTTTTATTTATTTACCCAATAACTATTGTATTAATCATTCTAAATGCAATACCAAATAAATATGCTACAGCTTTAGTTTTTAGGGTTGTTGTATTATTGACGTTTGTGTTTAGTATTCCTGATGTTGTAGGTGTTATAAGTCCTTCAAAAAATTTATCAAACGTGGTCAGCTTAATTCCTTTTGCTCAATATAGTTTAGGATGGGTTTTACCAGCACTTTTAGGATTTATTTTTACTAATTTACTAGTTAAAAAGCCTTGATTTTTTAAGTAGAAGTTTTTAACTTTGTGTAACAACTAAAACGCAATGTTATGAAAAAAGCAGTATTAACTTTAGTATTTTTAAGTGTATGTTTTATATCTTTTGCTCAAAGCCAGCCTAAAGTAGGTGATGTTTTAGAGGTAAAAGCTCCTAAGGGAGAGCACTACAATCATATTGATTTTCCAAGATTAAACATTTTAGTCAAACGTGGTAAGTTAGCAAGTTACAAGCCTGTTATAAATACTATCGTTTTGATTGATGATGTAGTTGCTAAAGAAAATAAAACCTACGTTGTTTTAAAAAAGAAAGATGGTACTAAGTTTTTTGGACTTCAAACTACTGTAGAAGCAGATTATCAAAAGGCTTTAGATTCTGGTGAGTTGACTAAGGTTAATCCTTAGTTTTTTAGGTTTTTAATAACTGAAAATGCTTTATCAACCACATGGTCTTCTACTAATACAGTAAACTCGTTTGTGGTCGAAACGACTTCGTAAATCGGAATGTTTTCCCAAGCTAAACGCTTAAATATTTGGTAATATAATCCAGATATTTTGGAGTTGTCTTTTGGTAAGCGCACGCTTATTGCGGATAGACCTTCTTGTAATCCAATTTGTATTTCATTAGAAAAACATTTAATGACTTTTTTGTTTTCCGAACTTGATATAATAATGTTACTTTCAAAGATACCTCGTGTAAACGCATAAAAAATATCTTTATTAGCTTCTACTTGATCTAATATTTTTGTGTGACTTTGTATTAATGTTTCTGAGTTTTGAAACGTAAAGTCACTTAAATTGGAACGTACTGTAATATCTCCTAAATTTTGTAAGGTGCTTTTTAATTTTAATGAATGTCTAAGCGTATTTGGTGTATTGTAACGTCGCAAAGCCATCATTATTGCTCCAGATTTTACTGGTTTACGCAACATGGCACTAATGGGAGCGTTCAACTCTTCTGCTAAAGCAGAATAATTAATAATACTTCTAGACAATGCTTCTTCCAAAAATGGTTGTGTAATTAAAATGTCCTCAACGCAAGACGCTATAGTTTTCATTCTGTTAATTATTTAACAATTTGTGTAAAAGTAGTACAATTTTTTCATTTTTATGGTCATAGTGTAGGCTCTAAGTAATTTAGCCTTATAAAATGTAAATACTATGTTGGTACTAAAATTTGGAGGAACATCTGTTGGGTCTATTGAAAATATGATTAATGTTAAAAACATTATTAACAATGGACAGCAAAAAGTAGTGGTCTTATCTGCAATGTCAGGCACTACAAATGCATTGGTAAAAGTTGCGGATTACATAAAAAATAATAAGCCAGAAGACGCATTAATAATTATAGATGC
Organism: Olleya sp. Hel_I_94; assembly: GCF_007827365.1. Lineage (NCBI taxonomy): Bacteria > Pseudomonadati > Bacteroidota > Flavobacteriia > Flavobacteriales > Flavobacteriaceae > Olleya > Olleya sp. Hel_I_94. Next base: position 2,034,084 of record NZ_VISI01000002.1, on the reverse strand, counting down.
ACTTAGAAACACATATAATTTAACCATTAAAACACTTATTACAACACCAGAATTATATAAAACGGTTTTTGTGTATGTTAATAATGTTTTTAATTCACTTGAGGTTTTGGTCAATAGATTGTATGACGATTTATTATACAATCAAATAGTGTCGCAAGGCGAGTTGTTGTCTACATTTATCTTTAGCCATTATTTGCAGCAAGAGAATATAAATGCTGTGTTATTGCCTGCTCTGGATTTTATGCGTATTGATAAAACAAATGAACCTGATAATTTTTACATACAACAAAATTTAAATCGTGTAATTAATGAGTCGCCAAAAGCAGAAATTTATATTACGCAAGGTTTTATTTGTCGTGATGTAAAAGGAAATGTTGCTAATTTACAACGAGGAGGAAGTGATTATACAGCGACAATAATTGGAGCTGTGTTAAAAGCAGAAGAAGTGCAAATTTGGACAGATATTGATGGTTTCCATAATAACGACCCACGATTTGTAGAGAATACAAAAGCTATTTCTAATTTGTCTTTTGATGAGTCTGCAGAGTTGGCTTATTTTGGAGCCAAAATATTACATCCTCAAACCGTTATGCCTGTGCGTGAATTGGATATACCAGTTAGGTTAAAAAACACCATGTTACCAGAAGCGCATGGTACATTAATAACAAATCTAGTACATGGAGAAGGGATTAAGGCAATTGCTGCAAAAGATGGTATTACAGCCATAAAGATAAAGTCTGCCAGAATGTTATTGGCACATGGTTTTTTAAAGAAAGTATTTGAGATTTTTGAGCGTTATGAAACGTCCATAGATATGATTACAACATCAGAAATTGCTGTGTCATTAACCATAGATGATACATCGCATCTAGAAGCTATTGTAGAAGAATTGGAACGATTTTCAGTAGTTGAGGTTGATAATTATATGAGTATTGTATGCTTAGTTGGTAATGCTATTATATTTCACCCAGACACGCCTAATTTGTTTCAAATTTTGCAAGACGTAAGCGTGCGTATGATATCTTATGGAGGAAGTAATAATAATATTTCCTTATTAATTAATACTAGTGATAAATTAGAAACATTAAAAAAACTACAGCGTTATGTTTTTGAAAACAGTAGCGTATTGGTGTAAAATAGAAAAGCGAACTTATTAAGTTAGCTTTTCTATTAAAAATTAAATGTATTTTTTACGATAGCTTTTTTAAAGCTTCAGTAATTTCTTCAGGTTCTGAGCGTGTTCTGTAATCTACATTTACATAGTTCCATTTAACTAAGCCGTCTTGACCTATTATAAAAGTTGCAGGAATAGGTAAAATACTATCGTTACCATTATTGATTTGTTTCAAATCAAGATTTCTGTCTACTCGCATGTGATCCATTAAAAAATCTGGTACTTTCCATGCTACACCATAACTTGAAGCTACTTTTGCATCCTGATCAGATAAAACAATAAAGTCCATATTGTTTATGTCGTTTTCAGTCAATGATCCATCAGGTACTTCAGGGCTTATAGCAACCAATGTCGCACCTAAAGCATGAATATCCTTTACTCTAGCTTGTAACGCTCTAAGTTGTAAATTACAATAAGGACACCAACTACCACGATAAAAAGTAACAACAACTGGACCTTGATTTAATAAATTTGATAAACTAGTTTGATCGCCTTTAGGATCTGGTAGATTAAATTCAGGAGCTTTTGTGTTTATCTTTAAAGCATCTTTGCCTTGTTCAAAAGCTTTTGCTTGTTTTATAATGTTATCAACACCTTTCATAAATTCAGGATTGTTTTTTCTTCCTGATTCAATTTTTGCGTCTGTTTGCTCTTTAAGTGTCTTCATCTTATGTTTAAATTGTGGTAATTATAAAATTTAAAAAGCGAGCTTTGAGGCTCGCTTTTCAATGTAAATTGTATTATGAATTATTCATTATATCTTCAATTTCCTCAATTTCAATTGGGATGTCTCTCATTAAATTAAATGGTTCTCCTGTTTTTTGGATAACCACATCATCTTCCAATCTAATACCAAAACCTTCTGCAGGAATGTAAATTCCAGGCTCAACAGTAAATACGTTGTTAGCTTGCATTGGCTCTGTTAAAATCCCGTAGTCATGCGTATCTAATCCCATGTGGTGTGATGTACCATGCATAAAATATTTTTTATAAGCAGGCCAATCTGGATTTTCGTTTTGTACGTCTGCTTTATCAAGTAGGCCTAAACCTAGTAGTTCACTAGTCATTAATTTACCAACTTCCACATGGTAGTCAGCCCAAATTGTACCAGGAACTAGCATTCTTGTAGCCTCATTTTTAACTCTCAAAACAGCATTGTAAACCGCTTTTTGTCTGTCATTGTATTTACCGGAAACAGGTATAGTACGAGTCATGTCACTAGCGTAATTGGCGTATTCTGCTCCAGCATCAATTAATATTAAATCTCCAGCTTTACACTCTTGATTGTTTTCTATATAATGTAACACGTTAGCGTTGTTTCCAGAACCTACAATTGGTGTGTATGAAAAACCTTTAGAACGATTATTTAAAAACTCATGCATAAACTCGGCTTCAATGTTGTATTCCATAACGCCAGGTTTAACAAAGTTTAAAACACGTCTAAAACCTTTATTTGTAATATCACAAGCAGTTTGGATTAAGTCTAATTCAATTTGATCTTTTACAGATCTTAAGCGTTGTAATATTGGATTGCTTTTAGCAACACTATGTGCAGGATATTTATCTTTTATCCATTTAGTAAAACGGTCTTCTCTTGTTTCGGTTTCTACATTAGCTCTGTAATGTTCATTGGTGTTTATGTAAACGGTTTCGGCTTGTGTCATCATTTCAAAAACAACTTTTTCTAAGTCTTGTAACCAATAAACGGTTTTAATTCCGCTTGTAGCTAATGCAGCCTCTTTAGTTAGTTTTTCACCTTCCCAAACAGCAATGTGTGCATTGGTTTCTTTTAAAAATAAAACCTCTCTGTTTTTAGGATTTGGACAATCCGGAAATAAAACTAAAATACTTTCTTCTTGGTCAACACCACTTAAGTAAAAAATATCGCGTTGTTGTTGGAATGGTAATGTGCTATCTGCACTAATTGGATAAATATCATTAGAGTTAAAAAAGGCAATACTTTTTGGCTTCATTTGAGAAGCAAAATTTTTACGGTTTTTTATAAATAATGACGAGTCGATTTTGTGATATTTCATAAGAAAAATTTAATTTTTAATTTCCACAGTAGTGAAAAAATGTATTCATAAAATTTAAGTTATAATTTTTTCCGTCAAGCGGAAATTATAACTAGCTGTAAAAATAAGAACTTTAAGATAGATAAGTAATAAATCCATCTTAAAATCTGTTTGCTTTAAGGTTTTTGCTTTGTTAATTTTACTTTTATCTGTATCTTCAAAACTTATAATAAACAACCATGATTTATAGACTTTTTTTATTTTTATTTGTCGTTACTTCTGTAAGTGCACAACAAACTACGTTGGCAGATAAAGCCCAATTACAATCAAACTCAATAGTTAAAAATGTAGCGTTTCAAAACATTGGACCAACCGTTATGAGTGGTCGTGTTGTAGATTTGGATGTAAACCCAGAAAACCCATCAGAGTTTTATGTTGGATATGCTTCTGGAGGTGTTTGGCAAACCATAAATAATGGGACAACTTTTGAGCCTATTTTAGATAATTCTCAAACCCAAAATGTAGGTGATATTGCTGTACATTGGCCAACCAGAACTATTTGGGTTGGTACAGGAGAGAATAACGCGTCTAGATCGTCTTATGCAGGAGTTGGTATGTTAAAGTCTACGGATAATGGTCAAACTTGGCAACATGTTGGATTGCCCAATTCTCAACATATTGGACGTATATTGATTAATCCTAATAATGTTAATGAAGTTACTGTAGGTGTCACAGGTGCTTTATATTCTAAATCTGAAGATAGAGGTGTTTATAAAACCACAGATGGTGGCCTTAATTGGACTAAAACATTATACGTGGATGATGTCAGCGGAATTATTGATATGCAACATGTACCTGGAGATTATAACACCATGTTTGCTACTGCATGGACAAAAGATAGAAAGGCTTGGAATTTTGATGGAAGCGGAAACAACTCGGCAATTTATAAAAGTATAGATGCTGGAGATACTTGGGATAAAATATCTACAAAAAACAGTGGTTTTCCAGTAGGTAATGGTGTTGGACGTATTGGATTGGCTATTTACGATAATGATATTATTTACGCAATACATGATAGTCAATTTAGACGACCGTCAAGCGGAAATAACGCAGTGAGACGAGGTTTACAAAAAGATGATTTTAAAACAATGAGCACGTCTGAATTTTTAAATTTAGACGATAAAAAACTGAATGGGTTTTTAAAAATGAATGGTTTTCAGGAAAAATACAGAGCAGAAAACGTGAAGCAAATGGTACGCAGCGGAAACGTAAAGCCAATTGATTTAGCGCATTATTTAGAAGATGCAAATTCAATGCTATTTGAAACACCAGTAATTGGAGCTGAAGTTTATAAAAGTACAGATGGTGGACAAACGTGGTCTAAAACACACAACGATTATTTAGACGATTTATATTATAGTTATGGGTATTATTTTGGACATGTATATGTGTCTCCTGCAAATCAAAATGACATTTACGTTTATGGAGTGCCAATTTTAAAATCTAAAGATGGAGGTAAAACGTTTACGTCTATAAGTGCAGAAAATGTGCATGCAGACCACCATGCGCTTTGGATTAATCCTAAAAACCCACATCATTTAATTAATGGTAATGATGGAGGTGTTAATATTACTTTTGACGATGGTGCTAATTGGATAAAAAATAATTCGCCGTCTGTAGGACAGTTTTACGCTATAAATGTAGATAATCAAAAACCATATCGTGTTTATGGTGGCTTACAAGACAATGGTGTTTGGGTTGGTGCAAATAATGCACCTGAAGATAAAAGTTGGCATCAAAATGGAGAATATCCATGGAAAAGTATAATGGGTGGAGATGGAATGCAAATCCAGATTGATAATCGTAATCCAGATATTGTGTATACAGGTTACCAATTTGGTAATTATTACAGACTAAACCGTGCGTCTGGCGAGCAGACTTATATCCAGCCAAAACATGAGCTTGGCGAAAAACCGTATCGTTTTAATTGGCAAACACCAATTTATTTGTCGAATCACAATCAAGATATTTTGTACTTAGGTGGTAACAAATTAATGCGATCTTTAGATCAAGGTAATACCTGGAAGGCTATTAGTGATGACTTAACACAAGGTGGAAAATCAGGGAATGTGGCTTACGGTACCTTAACTACGATTATTGAGTCTCCTTTTGAATTTGGTTTATTATACGTTGGAAGTGATGATGGATTAATTCATGTGTCAAAAAATCAAGGAGCAACTTGGAGTAATGTTTCAGGTAATTTGCCTAATAATTTATGGGTAACACGCGTAGTGGCATCAATGCATAAAAAGGAACGCGTTTACGCAACATTAAATGGTTACCGATTTGACGATTTTTCTACCTATGTTTACATGAGTGACGATTATGGTCAAACTTGGAAGTCTATAAGCACTAATATTCCAACAGCTCCAGTAAATGTAATTGTAGAAGATCCCGTTAAGGAAAATATACTGTACTTAGGAACCGATAATGGAGCATATGTTAGTTTTAATAATGGAGACCAATGGGAAGCGTTTTCTAAAAATTTACCAGCTGTAGCTGTGCATGATATAAAAACGCAAAAAGAAAGTAATGATTTGTTATTAGGTACGCATGGTCGTGGTATCTATAAAACTAATCTTTCTGCGTTACAAAAGTATGATTCTAGTATGGCTTTAAGTAGTAAAATGACCATTTTTGATCTAGAGTCTATTCGATATTATTCTCGTTGGGGAAATTCATGGAGCAAATGGATGCAACCCTATGAACCTAGTACGACTATCCAATTGTATAGTGCTATTTCTGGTAAGAAGGAGGTTGAAATCCTTACAGAAAGCGGTAAGCAAATTCAATCATTTTACGTGAATTTAGATAAAGGATTTAATTTTATTGATTACGATTTAACGATTCATGAAAAAGGTAGAAAACTAATCTTAAAAGAAAACACTGCAATCGACATTAATAAAGCTAAAAATGACAAATATTATATTGTAAAAGGAAATTATATAATTAAAATTGATGGTGTCGAAAAAGCTTTTGAAGTCGAATAATACCAAAACTGTAACATTTTTTTAAATGAAGTCTCTTTTATAGTAAATCGTCCATATGAAACAGGCAGCATTAATTGTAGTAATCATTTGTTTAAGTTTAAGTAGTTGCAAAAAAAGCATTGCAATAAAAAAAGAGTCCTACAGTGTTTTAATTGATAAGGCAATGCAATTGTCTAAGGACGAAGATTCTTTAAAATTAAAGGAAGCACTTGTTACTTATCAAAATGCGTTTAATAAATTTCCAAATAGTATAGATGATTATTCTAAGTACAATGTAAGTGTAATTGCTAGTCGTTTAAAAATGAATGATGTTGCTTTTAAGTACTTGCAACCATTGGCAGAATTAATAGAGGATGACGAAGGTTATCCAGGTTGGGATTATATTTTAGGAGACTATGCAACAGAGGACTATTCAAATTTATTTAATGATAAACGATGGTCTAGTTTAAAGCAAGCTGCAATATTAAATCAAACACAGTTTTTTGATAATTTGGCATCAGATGAAGCTGAGTTTTTTAGCACTAAAAAAGGCGCTTCAATTGATAGTTTAAGTGCAGAGCGACTTTATAATTACATTAAAAGTCAAAACAATTTTTTGCCTAAAAAAAAGCAAGATTATTCTATTTCATTTCAAATAAATGATACGTCTAGTACGTCGTATTTTGTGCATCTACCCAAAACGTATAATCCAAACAATCAATATCCAATGTTGGTTTTTTTACATGGAGCAATACGCTACACCACATTATCGGATTATGAGACAAAAAGTAATTTAAAATACGCTAATACAAAATATACCAAGCGTGCAGACGCTAATGATGTTGTTTTAGTGTTTCCAAAAGCTGATAAAAATTTTAATTGGATGATTGGAGACGAAGGCTTTTTTATGGTTCCAGAAATTATTAAGCAAATAAAGTCAGCAATTAATATTGATGATGATAAAGTATTTGTCTCTGGTCACTCTAATGGAGCAACTGGCTCGTTTTCATACTTAATGAAGCGGCCAACACAATTTGCTGGTTTTTATGGTTTTAATACACATCCAAAAGTCTATACTGGCGGAACGTTTATAGAAAATGTAAAAGCTAGAAGTTTTATTAATTTTTCTACAGATCAAGATTACTATTATCCGCCAAATGCAAATGATAGCTTAAATAGCATTATGTCTAAAATTAAGGCGGATTATAAAGATTACAGATATAATGGCTTTCCGCATTGGTTTCCTGATTTTAATGAGGCAGAACCTGCTTATGATATATTGTTTGAAGATCTTATTAAGCGAAAAAGAAATTCTTTTTCAAAAACATTGCAATGGGAGTTTGACGACAATGCACATGGCACTATTGATTGGTTAAATACTATTAAATTAGATACTATTAAAACGACTAAAGTGTCGCAAAAACCAACTAATTTTAAAATTACAAAATGGCTAAAATTAGATGATAATGATAATGCTATAGTGATTGATGTTAATCAAAATGCATTTGATTTTCCTAGACAGTCCGCAAAGATTTCTGCTAAATTTACTGATAATGTATTTGATATAAATACAGAAAAGGTTGGTTCGTTCAATATTTATATTTCACCAGAAATGGTAGATTTATCTAAACCAATAAAAGTAATAGTAAACAATGTTTTAGTTTTTGAAAAAATCATAGATTATGATGACGCATTTATGCTTGACCAGTGGAATGCCAACATGGACAGATCCCAACTATGGGTTAATAATATAAATATTACCTTACATTAAAGCTTTGTTACTTAAACCCATTCTAAATAGTACAAAAAAGTTTTAAAATTTGTTAGTATATCGCTTGTGGCTTATCTTTGTATAACAAATAATTAACTTCAATTATAATGAGCGGAATTTTAAATTCTTCAATAGGGAGAAAGTTTGCTATGGCACTTTCAGCACTCTTTCTAATGATTTTTATTTTACAACATTTTGCAATTAATATTCTTTCTGTATTTAGTCCAGATGCTTTTAATGAAGCGTCTCACTTTATGGGAACGTTTTGGGCAGTACAATATTTACTGCAGCCAGTATTAATTCTTGGTGTAATATTCCATTTTGTAATGGGATTTGTTTTAGAAATCAGAAACAACAAAGCAAGAGCAATTAGCTATGCTAAAAACAATGGAGCTGCAAATTCTTCTTGGATGAGCAGAAACATGATTTGGAGTGGAGGTTTTATACTTGTATTCTTAATTATCCACTTCATCGATTTCTGGATTCCAGAAATTAACACCAAATATATTGTTGGTGACATGTCTGGTACACTACCAAGTGGCGAGTTTAGATACCACGAAGAGTTAGTACACAAGTTTAAAGATTTATGGCGTGTAGCGCTATACTGTGTAGGGTTTGTATTTTTATCATTACACCTTTTACACGGTTTTAATTCTGCTTTCCAGTCAATCGGAGCAAATAACAAATACACAAAGGGATTAAAAGGATTTAGTAAAATTTATGCAATTGGTGTGCCAGTAGGTTTCATCTTCATTGCTGTTTACCACTTTTTAAACCACTAAAAAATAAGAGATATTATGGCTTTAGATTCAAAAATACCTCAAGGTCCAATTGCAGACAAATGGACTAACTATAAAAATCATATCGACTTAGTAAATCCAGCAAACAAGCGTAACATAGATGTTATTGTTGTTGGTACAGGATTAGCTGGTGGATCTGCTGCTGCTACTTTAGCAGAACTAGGATATAACGTAAAAGCATTTTGCTTTCAGGATTCTCCTAGACGTGCACATTCAATTGCAGCACAAGGAGGAATTAATGCAGCAAAAAATTACCAAGGTGATGGTGACTCAACTTATAGATTGTTTTACGATACTGTAAAAGGTGGAGATTACCGTTCTAGAGAAGCTAACGTGTATCGTTTAGCAGAGGTTTCAGCAAATATTATCGACCAATGTGTTGCTCAAGGGGTTCCTTTTGCACGTGAGTATGGTGGATTATTAGATAACCGTTCGTTTGGTGGTGTATTAGTCTCACGTACTTTTTACGCAGCTGGACAAACAGGTCAACAATTATTATTAGGAGCGTATTCTGCTATGAACCGTCAGATTGGTCGTGGTAAAATCAAAATGTACAACCGTCATGAAATGTTAGACGTTGTTAAGGTTGATGGTAGAGCTCGTGGAATTATAACACGTAACTTAATTACTGGAGAAATTGAAAGACATTCAGCACACGCTGTGGTTCTTGGAACAGGTGGTTATGGTAATGTTTTCTTCTTATCTACTAACGCGATGGGAAGTAATGTAACAGCAGCATGGAAAGCACACAAACGTGGGGCTTACTTTGCAAACCCTTGTTACACACAAATTCACCCAACATGTATCCCGGTTTCTGGAGATCATCAGTCTAAACTAACGTTAATGTCTGAGTCTTTACGTAATGATGGACGTATTTGGGTGCCAAAACACATGAAAGATGTTGAGGCTATTAAAGCAGGTACATTAAAGCCTGTACAATTAGCTGAAGAAGATAGAGATTACTATCTAGAGCGTCGTTATCCTGCATTCGGAAACTTAGTGCCTCGTGATGTTGCCTCTCGTGCAGCAAAAGAGCGTTGTGATGCTGGTTTTGGTGTAAATGCAACTGGTGAAGCTGTATTCTTAGATTTTGCTTCGGCAATTCAACGTTACGGTAAAGAAGCTGCTCACGTTAAAGGTTTAGACGAAAATGATGCTGCGCTTGTTAAAAAATTAGGACAAGAAGTAATCAAAAATAAATACGGAAACTTATTCCAAATGTATGAGAAGATCGTAGATCAAGATCCATACAATACACCAATGATGATTTATCCAGCAGTACACTATACAATGGGTGGTGTTTGGGTTGATTATAACTTAATGACAACTGTTCCTGGATTATATGCAATTGGAGAAGCAAACTTCTCTGATCATGGTGCTAACCGTTTAGGTGCATCTGCGTTAATGCAAGGTCTTGCAGATGGATATTTTGTATTACCTTATACTATTGGAGATTATTTATCGGATGATATTAGAACAGGTCCAATATCTACAGATACTAAAGAGTTTGCTGAAGCTGAAGCTGAAGTAAGAAAAAACATTGACCATTTAATAAACAATAATGGTACACACTCTGTTGATTATTTCCATAAGCGTTTAGGTAAAATCATGTGGAATAAATGTGGAATGGCAAGAAACGCAGAAGATTTAAAATCTGCAATTACTGAAATTTCTGAACTTAGAGCAGAATTCTGGAAAGACGTTCGTGTGCCAGGAACACAAAATGAGTTTAACGAAGAGCTTGCTAAAGCAGGTCGTGTAGCAGATTTCTTAGAATTAGGAGAGCTATTTGCAAAAGATGCTTTACAACGTGAAGAGTCTGCAGGTGGTCACTTTAGAGAAGAGTACCAAACAGCAGAAGGTGAAGCGATGCGTCGTAAAGAGTTTCAATACGTATCAGCTTGGGAATACAAAGGAGAACCAAAAGATGCTATACTTCATAAAGAAGAATTAGCATACGAGAATATTGAAGTAAAAGAAAGAAGTTATAAATAAAGAAAAGCTATGAATTTAACGTTAAAAATTTGGCGTCAAGCAAACGCTAACGATAAGGGGAAAATGGTTGATTACCCAATCAGCAATATATCTCCAGATATGTCTTTTCTAGAAATGTTAGACGTTTTAAATAACGAGTTAATAGAAAAAGGAGAGGCTCCTGTATCTTTTGATCACGATTGTCGTGAAGGGATTTGCGGTTCATGCTCATTATATATTAATGGTGAAGCACATGGTCCTGACCGTTTAATCACAACGTGTCAGTTACATATGCGTACGTTTAAAGATGGTGAGACTATTACTATTGAACCATGGAGAGCTAGTGCTTTTCCTGTAATTAAAGATTTAGTAGTAGACAGAACAGCATTTGACCGTATACAACATGCAGGTGGATTTATTTCGGTAAACACATCTGGAAACACGATCGATGCTAACGCGATACCAGTTAACAAACAAGATGCAGATGACGCTTTTTCAGCAGCAACTTGTATTGGTTGTGGTGCCTGTGTAGCGTCTTGTAAAAACTCTTCTGCAATGTTATTTGTTGGTGCTAAAGTATCACAATTTGCATTATTACCTCAAGGTAAAGTTGAGGCTACAGAGCGTGTTTTAAACATGGTTAAACAAATGGATGAAGAAGGTTTTGGTAACTGTACTAACACTGGAGCATGTGAGGTAGAATGTCCTAAAGGAATTTCTTTAGAGAATATTGCACGTATGAATCGTGAGTACTTATCTGCTGCCTTAAAAGGATAATATTTTCTGCGAAAGCACAAATAATAATACACAAAAGCCCAAGCCAAATGCTTGGGTTTTTTTATTAGATTTACCTCTTAGAATTAACTATAGATTTATGAAAAAAATAAATATATTATACATAGCAATTATTGGTTTAACAATAGTAGGATGCAAAACACAAAACACGTCTAAACAAAACGAAGACGCTGTAAACACCTCTGAAACTGTTACAAGTACTGCGTCAGATATCGATTATTATTTTGACACCAACGCCTTAATTGAAAATATTAAAACGTTAGCATCAGATGTATATGAAGGTAGACGCACAGGTACAAAAGGTGCAGCTTTAGCCAAGGATTACATCATTCAAAAATTTGAAAAACTAGGTGTAGACCCTTTAGGAAGTAATTTCCAACAGCCTTTTACTTTTGAAGCAGGTAAAACATACAATGCTACAAATATTTTAGGAGTTATTAAAGGTTCCACACATACATCAAAGTATATTGTATTATCTGCACATTACGATCATGAAGGTGTAAAAAATGGTCAAATATATAATGGAGCAGATGATGATGCATCCGGAATTAGTGCGTTGTTCGCTTTCGCGGAATATTTTGCCAAATACCCACCAAAACACAATGTTATTTTAGCAGCTTTTGATGCTGAGGAGTTAGGTTTAAAAGGTGCTTACCACTTTGTTAACGACAATGTTATTCAGCAAAAAAATATTGTTTTAAATTTAAACATGGATATGATTAGCAGAAGTGATAACAATCAACTATTTGCTGTGGGATCAAGATATTATCCTCAATTAAAGCCAGTTTTAGAAAACTTTAGTGATATTGGTAAAGTAGATCTTTTAATTGGTCACGAAGGTTTAGGAGATGGAGATAATTGGACTTATTCTAGTGATCACGCAGCGTTTCATAAAGCTAAAATCCCGTTTATTTATTTTGGTGTTGCAGATCATAAAGACTACCATAAACCGTCAGACGATTTTGAAAATATTGATCAACAATTTTTTAAGGATGCAGTACAAACAATAATAACCGTATTTACCGCATTTGACAGTTTAGAATTTTAAAAAAAATGGCAAACCATTTGGAGTATTATAAAAGCAATATAGATAACTATACTAAGGATGTATCAAAGCTTTACAAGCAACTTACAACATTAAGTATAGCAAGACTTTTAGTGTTTATAGCAACAGGAGTTAGTGTTTACTTTGCTTTTGGAAACTGGCAAATTTTGATTGGGATTGTTGTTATAGGTGTTATTGGTTTTATTTATTTGTTAAATAAGTACACCGATTTAAAACATACATACGAACTAAAAAAAGTTCTAGTCACTATTAATACTGAAGAATTACAGTTTGCAAAAGGTGATTTTTTTGATAAAAGTGAAGGTTTACAATTTCAGGATGCTAATCATAATTATGCTTTAGATATTGATTTATTTGGTAGAGGAAGCTTTTTTCAATTTATAAATAGAACAACCAATAGTGAAGGGTCTAAAACTTTAGCAAATTGCTTAAAAGCAAATAATACAGACGCTATTGTATCAAGGCAGGATGCTATTAAGGACTTAGCTAATAAGTCTGATTGGAGACAAGTATTTCAGGCTAATGCTAGCTTAATTAAAGTTGATACTAAAGCTAGTACTATTTTAAGTTTTTTAAAAACGCATAAGTCGTTTATACCAAAATATTTTAAGGTGGTTCCGTTAATTATTAGCGCACTTTCACTAATAATAATCGGTTTAGCTGTAGCACAAATTATTCCTGCTGCAATAATAGGATATTGGTTATTTGTTGGCTTATTTATTACTGGTCGCTATGTTAAAAAAACAAACGTCTTATCCGCAAATACGGATAGGATGCGAGACACGTTTAGACAATATGCATCACTATTAAGTGCTATTGAAAACGAATCGTTTACCTCTAATTTATTATTAGCAAAACAAGCTAAAATTAAATTAGAAGACAAAAAAGCATCCCAAATATTACATGAATTGTCTAAAGCAATGGACGCTTTGGATAATAGAAACAACTTGATTTCGGCAATTTTTGGTAATGGTTATTTTTTAACAGATTTAAAAAACGCCTATCGTATTGAACAATGGTTGGAAAATTACAAAGACAAAGTTGAAGATTGGTTTGAGGTTGTTGCGTTTTTTGATGCTTATAACAGTTTAGGAAACTATGCTTTTAATCATCAACAGTACATCTATCCTCAAATTGTGGAAAAACAAAGTGACACAAAAGTAACGCAACTAGGACATCCTTTATTAAAAACAGAAAAAAGAGTTGATAATGATTTTGAAATAAAAAATCAGCAGTTTTTTATTATTACAGGCGCAAATATGGCAGGTAAAAGTACATTTTTACGTACAGTATCTTTACATATTGTTATGGCTAATGTTGGTTTACCGGTTTGTGCAGCATCATCAGTTTACAGTCCTGTTAAGTTAATTACAAGTATGCGTACAAGCGATAGTTTAACAGATGATAGTAGTTACTTTTTTTCAGAATTAACACGTTTAAAGTATATTGTAGATGCTATTAAGCAGGATAATTACTTTATAATTTTAGACGAAATCCTTAAAGGAACAAATAGCACAGATAAAGCTATTGGGTCACGTAAATTTGTCGAAAAACTAGTAGCAAGTCATGCAACTGGCATTATTGCTACGCATGATTTAAGCTTATGCGAAATAGAAAAGCATTTAAAAGAAGTAAAAAACTACTACTTTGATGCGCAAATTATTAATGACGAATTGTATTTTGATTACACCTTTAAAAAAGGAATTTGTCAAAATATGAATGCTAGTTTTCTGCTTAAAAAAATGGAGATTGTTTAAAGCTTAATTTGTAAAATAAAGAAACTATGAAAATCAAATACTTACTTTATTTTGGAATATTAGTAATGCTAGGATGTGGTTCAAGCAATACAGTTACAAAAACATCTAAGCGCACAACCTATTATAAATGTTTAGATACTATTGAAGCTAAAGCTAAAATGAAATTCTACAGTATGACTATTCCTGATAGTTGGTGTACTTTTATAGGGTCTCATGATGTTGTATTCCATGTTCCTAATAACTTAAAAGACTTGAGAGAAAATGAATTTAAAAACGGGATATATGTTATGTCTCCAAATTCAGAGTCATTTAAAAGTAAAAACATTGAAGAGGCATTAGAGCGTCATTTTTTAAGTGTTAAAAATGCTTCGTTTTTAACGCCAAAGGTTAGGTCACAAGTGCATCCAATTTATGGAAAATATTATATTGTTACATCAAAAAGTATTACAGATGGTTTCAAAGTAATTAGATTATCAACTTTATTTAATCATAACAATAAAGATTATTTAATCTATTATTCAGTTCTTGAAAAAGATGTTGATAGTTATATTGAAGACGCTATGTCAATTATTGAGACCTTTAAAATCATAGAGCAATAAACCATTAAGGATTTTACAAGCATAAAAAAAGCCTGTCAATGTATACGTTACACGACAGGCTTTTTTATAATTATTTAGCACACTATTTTTTCTTAGGATGTACTAATTTCATTTCGTCAATTAAATGTGTTGCTCCAGCATATTTGTCTACTATAAAAAGGACGTAGCGTAAGTCAACCATAATGTTTCGGCAGATTTCAGGATCATAATTCATATCACTCATTGTACCTTCCCAAACACGATCAAAGTTAAGACCTACTAGGTTTCCGTAAGCATCAATTGCTGGACTACCAGAGTTTCCTCCTGTAGTGTGGTTAGTTCCTAAAAAGCAAACTGGTACTTTTCCGTTACTATCTGCATATTGACCGTAATCTTTGTTTTTATGTAGCTCTAATAATTTTTCTGGTACATCAAACTCGTAATCACCTGGTACATATTTTTCTACAACACCATCTAGGTAACTTACTGGATTATAATACACAGCATCTCTTGGAGAATATCCTCTAACCTGACCATAAGTAACACGTAAAGTACTATTGGCATCCGGAAAGTAGCGTGCATTTGGTAAAGCTTCCATTAAAGCTGTCATGTACTTAGTTTGTAAAGCGGTTATAGGTTGGTTTTTTTCTTGGTAGGCTTTGTCAATAGTATTGTAAAACTCAGTAATCATTGGTTTTGCGTATTGATAAGCAGCATCTTTATTCAATTTTTTTAACACCTCTTTAGCGCTACCTTCTAATAGCTTTAAAGCTTGGTTTAAATTAGTAAAGGCTGTTTTATCATAAATTGAAGCATCAACATTTTTATTGTAAAAAGGCATTACATTTTTAAAGACACCTTTGTCTACATCTGCATCATAATTTTTATGAATACCTTGTAAAGTACCAATAAGACGCGCTTTTGCTTTTTCAAAATTCTCTGGGTCAGCTTTTATAGCTTCTTCCATTTGATAAACTCTAAAGGTCATTTGCATTAACTCGTTGGTAACCAAAAAGACTTCAACAAAATTTCTGCGTTTAATATTAATTGGACCAAAATCTTTGTAAAGGTTATCAAACTCAGGAAGGATGTTTCCATATTTATCTTCTAGATTTTTTTCTTTTAAAGCTTTAGTAAAAGTAGCTTCAAAAGCACGTCTTTTTGCAACAGCATCACTTTTTTGGATTCCTAAATTTTCTCCAATCCATTTTTTCCATGCGTTTGCAATACGTGCTTGTTTAGATGCGTATTTAATACGTACAGCATCGCTTTCTTTCATTTTAGCGTCAATGACTTTTAAAGCAGCTTCACGAATAGCAATATTTGTAGGGTTAAATTCTTCTGTAATGTGTTGTATTGCTACAGCAGGAAGATACTCGCTAGTTGTACCAGGAAAACCAAATACCATTGTAAAGTCACCTTCTTCAACGCCATCTAAAGAGACAGGTAAAAAATGCTTTGGCTTATATGGTTTGTTGTCTTTACTGTATTTTGCAGGTCTGTTGTTAGCGTCTGCATAAATCCTAAACATTGAAAAATCTCCTGTATGTCTAGGAAAAACCCAATTGTCTGTATCGCTTCCAAATTTACCAATGCTTGTTGGAGGAGCACCAACTAATCTGATGTCTTCAAAACGCTCTGTAACAAACAGGAAGTATTGGTTTCCTTCGTAAAATGATTTTACTTTAGTGTCTTGCCAAGCTTCTTTAGTAACCGTTTTTTGGTAAGTATTACTATTTCTATCTATTAATGATTGTTTTTCTTTTTCAGTCATACTGTCTGTAATTCCAGCCAGAACTTGTGATGTAACATCTTCAATTCTAACAATAAACTCGATGTATAAACCTTCATTTGGCAATTCTTCGTCCAAAGACATTGCCCAAAAACCATCTTTTAAATAATCGTTTTCCAAAGACGAATGTGATTGTATTTGACCAAAACCACAGTGATGGTTGGTTAAAATTAAACCTTTGTCGCTAATAACTTCGCTGGTACAACCACCATTAAAATGTCCTATGGCATCTTTTAAGCTAGAGTTGTTTACGTCGTAAATATCTTTAGCAGTAAGTTTACTACCAAGATTGGTCATTTCGGTCTCATTCATACCTTCTAATAACGAAGGAATCCACATACCACCTTGTTGTGCGGACACTTGGATGGTAATAAACAGTAAAAGGAATTTTAAAAATTTCATGTTTTTTTGATTTTATATGCCATCAAAGATAAAAAACCAACAAATAATAAATTGTTAAAATAGATTTAATAGTCAGCATTTATTGCTTGTTTGCTTGATTGATTTTTTGAATCATTTCCAAAGCATTTTTATCCTCTGGCTGCAACGCTAATACTTTGTTGTAATTAATTAAGGCTTCAGTATAATTATTAGTAATAAAAAAAGCTTCGCCTAAACTATCATACACGTTTGGTTTATACGGAAAAATTAAAGTATTTAATTTAAAAGTATATAACGCTTTATCAAATGCTTTTGCACGCAAATACACGTAGCCTAAAGTATTTAACTCACGACTACCTTTAACAAACTCTGATAGTTGAGCGACTAATTTTGTTTGCTCTGTATTTAGTTGCTCTATTGTTTTAGTAGATAGTAAATATTGGATATAATCTGCAGCAATGTAATTAAAACTATAAGATTGGTTAGTTACAATTTTTTCAATATCACGTTCTAGGGTTTCAATTGGATGCTCTACAATGCGGTTAATTTCTTTACCATCTTTATAAAAAATAAAAGTAGGCACACGATGGATGTCATATCCTTTTTCTTCTCCATTTGGTCCTTGTTTGTAGTGCTCTTTTTGATTGTCTAAAGCGACAACTTCTAGATTATCTAGATTATAATTTGCTGTTTCTAATACTTTATAGAAACGCGGAACTTCTTTTTTGCTATCACCACACCACGTACCTAAAAATACTTTGATAGTATAATCTTTTAACGATTCAGAGAAAGTTTCTACCAATTTATCATTAACAATATAATGGTCATGATTTGTATCAAACCACGCTTTGTAAGTGTCTTTTTGGAGTCCTTCTTTGTTAATTACACCTAATAATTTGGGTTTTCCGTCAGGATCAATAACCTCTTGGTTTAGGGTTTGTGCATATGCAGTTGCATAACTAATAATAAAAATAAAAAGAGTAACTAATGATTTCATAATCTATTGGTTTTTTGATTTACTCAAACCTATTTATTATATTTTTTAATAAATAAAAATGTTAACCAACTACGTACTTAAGATTGCAAACAGCAATTATTTATGCAGTTTGCATTGCTTTTATTGGCTTTTGTACTTTGTTTTTTGATGGTTTTAGGTTTTTAGATTACTTTCAAACTTGTTATGACAGATTTAAAAAAACACACGTCACAAATTTTAGTGCACCTCTTGGGATGGATGCTATTTATATTTGTATCGCTATATATATTTTCCAGATATTATTGGGCCGAAAACCCTTTTTTGCAGTATTTATCTATACTTGCAGTAATTGTTTATATTAATCATTTTATACTCTTGCCATTTTTTGTAAAACGAAAATGGTATATTTTTTATGGGTTGTTATTTATGACAATTTCATTTTTAGCCACTCAAGTCTATTGCAATGTTTTTGCACAGTGTGGTTGCTCCATAATGAAATGCTTAAGTGATTATTTATGGCAAACCTTGGTGCCTTTAATATTTTTCTCGTTTATATGGATGTTGTTTCGTTTTTTGGACGAACAAAAACAAAAAGAAGACATGATAAAACAACATACTGAAATGGAGTTAAAGTTTTTGAAATCGCAAATTAATCCACACGTATTGTTTAATAATTTAAATACGATTTATTCTTATTCTATTGAAAAACCTACCGAAACTCCAGAACTTATTTTGATGCTATCAGATAATTTAAAACACGTGTTGTATGATAGTAATGCGCAGTATGTTGATTTAGATAAAGAACTACAGTTTTTGGATAATTATATTAAGTTTCAAAAAATTAGAACCGAAGGTGTAAAGCAAATTAACTATACGACAAGTATCACATCTAATTATTTAAAAATAGGTCCATTATTGTTAATTACCATTATTGAAAACGCTTTTAAACATAGTGTTTTAAATAGTGTTATTTCTATTGAAATTATTGAGAATAACAACCTTTTAAAATGTACTTGTATTAACGATTTTGAAAATAAAATTACGGATACTACACAATTTAAAATAGGATTAATAAATTTAGAAAAACGGTTGCAATTATTATATCCAGAAAAGCACCAATTTGTAATAGAAAACTCTGATAAGTTTAAGGTTGTTTTAACACTACATTTAGTATGACTTGTATAATTATAGAAGACGAATTGCCTGCTCAAAATTTACTTAAAAATTATTTAAGTAAAATTCCTGAGTTACAATTGCTAGCTACTTTTCAGGTAGCAATGGATGCCAATAATTACTTTAAAACTAACATTGTAGATTTGGTGTTTTTAGATGTTAATTTACCTGACATTTCAGGGTTAGATTTTATAAAAACGGTAAAAAATCCACCAGCAATTATTATGACTACTGCTTATCCAGAATATGCGGTTAGCAGTTTTGAGTTGGATACCATAGTGGATTATTTGGTCAAACCCTTTGGTTTTGATCGATTTTTAAAGGCTGTAAATAAGGCTGAAGACCGATTTTTAAAACAAGATGTTGTTAATCCAACTACTGAAGATTCTATTTTTTTAAATGTGGATAAAACACTTCATAAAATAATTTTAAAAGATATTTTATTTTTAGAATCTGATAGAAACTATATTACTATTACCACTATAACACAAAAACTATCCTTTATAGATTCACTTAAAAACTGGATCGAAAAACTACCTAGTACTCAGTTTGTACAAATCCATAAATCATTTATTATAAACACTAAAAGTGTGACTAAAATCTCAGGGAATGAAATCTTTATAACAACCCACAGATTACCTATTGGAAGAACTTATAAAGGTGAGTTACTTAAAAAGTTAAGAATACTTTAAACTAGATTATTTTGTAGGAAATTCTCCTTACTTTTACTTTCTAATTTATTATTAAAATGAAGACAATAAAAATACTTTTAATACTACTAATTACAGTAGTATCTCATACACTAATTGCTCAAGAAGTTACTTTTGATAATCAAGCTTATGTGGTAAAAAACAAAGTTATTAGCTTAAATGGTAAAGATGTTTCTGAAACATTAACTGAATCTCAAAAAATAGAAATTTATAATTTGGCAGACACCAAGAAAGCTGAAATTAAAGCTGCAGAAAAAGCAGTTAAAGCAGCAGATAAGGAAAAACGTCAAAAAGAAAAGCAAGCTAAAGCTGAAGCAAGAGAAGTTAAGGCGCAAGAAAGAGAACGTAAAGCTGCAGAAAAGGAACGTAAAAGATCTGAGAAAGCTAGAAAAAAATCGGAGAAAGCGCGTCAAAAAATAGAAAAGGCTAATGCTAAAATAGA
Source organism: Olleya sp. Hel_I_94 (assembly GCF_007827365.1). Taxonomy (NCBI): domain Bacteria; kingdom Pseudomonadati; phylum Bacteroidota; class Flavobacteriia; order Flavobacteriales; family Flavobacteriaceae; genus Olleya; species Olleya sp. Hel_I_94. The sequence goes on along the minus strand of NZ_VISI01000002.1, from coordinate 2,013,651 downwards.
AAAAGCAGAAAGCAACTTGGAAAAAGCTAATGCTAAATTAGAAAAAGAAACTAAAAAATATCAAAAGCTTGAAGCTAAAGGAAAGCTGTCTCCTAATGACATTGATAAATGGGAAGGTAAACTTGAAAAGTTAAGATCAAATATTACTAAGGCAGAACAAAAACTGAATAAATTAAAGTAGTGGACACTGTATTAAATATTGCAATTATTCAGTCTGATTTGGTTTGGGAAAATCCTGAACAAAACAGACTGAATTTTTCAGAAAAAATAAATGCAATATCTGATACTGTAGATTTAATTGTTTTACCAGAAATGTTTACTTCTGGATTTACTATGTTTCCGCAATTTGTTGCAGAAGCTATGGATGGTAAAACCATACAATGGATGCAGTCCTTAGCAAAAGCAAAAAATGCAGCAATAGTTGGTAGCTTGGTTATAAAAGTGGATGATAATTACTATAATAGACTAGTTTTTGTACATCCTAATGGACTTATTGATACTTATGACAAGCGACATACGTTTACGTTGGCAGGAGAGGATAAAGTATATAAAAAAGGGAATCAAAAACTAATAATAAACTACAAAGGTTTTAAGATTAGACCTTTAATTTGTTACGACTTGCGCTTTCCGGTTTGGTCCAGAATCTCTGAGGATTATGACGTGCTTTTATACGTGGCAAATTGGCCTAAAAAAAGGATTAAAGCTTGGGATACTTTGTTACAAGCAAGAGCAATAGAAAATATGAGCTATTGTATTGGTGTAAATAGGGTAGGATTGGATGCTAATAATTTTGAGTATCCAGGACACTCTGCTGTATATGATGCTTTAGGTGAAAAATTGGTAGATGTCAACCCAAATACCGAAGCTGTTAAGCTAGTGGCTTTAACTAAATTTCATGTAGATGCTACCAGGAAAAAACTACGTTTCTTGGACGATAAAGATGGTTTTATTTTAGAATAAATTCTTCAATTAATTCCCAGCCAACTCTAACCTCAATAGGTTTTTCAGAATAGCTTACACGCTCTGGGTTTTTAGAAGTTAAATAGACTCCTGTATCATATATTTTATTTTTGTTGGAGTCAAAAATAGCTCTTATATAATACTTGTTAGGTTTAACTAAATAGAAATCTAAGGGTTCTGGTTTGGTGATATACTTTTCGTATTTAACCTCGTTTTTGTCATCTACTAATTGCACAATCAAAGGGTAAACACCATTTTTAATATTGACACGTACGTTTCCTAAACTAGATGCTTTAACGGTAGATAAGTTAAAGTTTAAAGTGTCATTAGTATTGTCAAAAAAGTCGGTTACAGCATTTGGTAACAATCGGACTTTGTATTTGTTGTCTTCTTTTTTATCAAATAAAACCTCTATTGTATTTTGTAATGTATCTAACTTAGTTGTAAAAGCAACATTAGTTGAGTCTTTATCCATGATACTAATTTGATTTTTGTCAAATTTGGTAATCGGGATATTTGCCGAAATTTTTAAAGTTTCAATAAAATCTATATTGCTATTAGGTGTCGCTTTAAGTAATAACGAATCTTTTTTATTGTTCTTAATTCTAACCGTAAAGGTGTCAATTTTAGTTTTGTAACTAACTTTAAAAACTAATGAGTCTACTTCTAGTTTAGGTTTGTAAAAGTAGTTTAAACTGTCGGTTTCTTGATCTTTATAGTAGCTTGACGTGTAATCTGCAGGAACCTCTGACAATAGATCAATACTCATGTTTTTGTAATCTTTACCTTCAAAACCAAATATGATTTTTTCGCCAGAAACTAGTTTGGGTTTTTCTGCTTTATAATTTATTTCTTCTTTAAATAATTTTAATTCGTAAAAAGCAGAACTGTCTGTTGATACAGTAATAAATTCTTCTTTAAAACCAATTTTATCTGTTTTTTGGTCAAACTTATTATTGCTGTTATTGTCTTTTAAAGCAATTAGTTTGTAAGTTCCTGCTTTTAAGTTTTCTAACGTAAAATTTGTGGTACTATCTAAAGTGTTGGTTACGTATTTTGGATTTTTTTTATAGACAACAGAGTCTGTGTAAGTGGAATCCTTTTCATATAAATTAACAGATATAAAAGGGTCTGTGGTGCGGTTTAATGCATCCATTACTTTACCTTTTACTTTTAAAGAATCTATATAATCACCTGTAGAAAACACATATTTATAATACGTGTATGGATTTTCTTCGTTGTTGTCTACTATACTATTACCAAAATTAAAAGCATAGGTGGTATTTGGTTTTAAAGTATCAAATATTTTAATTTTTATAAAGTCGCTAGAGCTTCCTAATGGTGTTATCTCTGGCGTGATATCCATTGGTGGCGAAATAATAAGCTGTTTAGACAGATTTTTAATTTTAATATACTCGTCAAAATAGATTCTTATTTCTTTACTATTAAAGTTTGTAGAGTAATTTTTAGGAAATGTTTTTGTAATTTTTGGAGGCGTAATATCTGGTTCTCCTCCACTAATATTTCCTCTATTAGCACAATTGATAAAAGAGAGCGCTATAGCGCACAAAAAACAAAAATTTAAAAAACGATTTTGCATACTAATTTAAATGAAGATACAAATTAACAACTTATTATTCGTTTAACGAAAAATGCCTTAAGCTATTGCCATAGCAGCAATACTTATTTTTATGTTTTTAGCTTTATTTAATTCTATAATACAGGCTTCTAAGGTGTTTCCTGTGGTAATAATGTCATCAACTAACAAGATATGCTTGTTGTGTAGTTTTTCTAGTTCTTTTACAGCAAAAGCTTCATTGTTTAATTCCCAACGTTCTAATCTAGTTTTTCGCGCTTGAGATTTTGATGGATTTGTAATCTTAATCAAAAGGTCTTCATTAAAATCCGTATTAAGTAATGTTGCAATATTTTGACCAAACTTGGAGACCTGATTATAGCCTCTTTTTTTAATTTTTTTTGGATGTAATGGTACAGGAATTACTACATCTATAGCTTGATATTCGTGGTTAGATTTTAGCTCTTCGCCTAGCCAATCACCTAAAAATGACCCTATAGCTTCATTTTTACCATATTTTAATTGGTGTAGTAAATGTTGTACTATTCCTTTTTTTTCAAATCGTAGTAACGCTGTTGCAGATTCTATTTTTGCACGACCATAGAAGACGTTTTTAACAAAAGGGTCTTGAGTTAAATGGAAGTTTGTAGTAGGCAGATTATGTCTACAGTTGGTACATAAAAAAGATTCGTTGTCTGTTAAAGTGTCCTTACAAGCATTACATACCAAAGGGAAAAACAAATTGGCTAAAGCTTTTAAACTCATGTTTACGATTAAAGATTATGGATTAAAAATTAATACTAAATAGATATAAAAAGCTATAATAGTCTAGTTTTTAGTGAAAAACATGTTCAAGTTATCGAAAAATTCTTACAATTCCATTAATTTATATTATTTTAGTGATAATTATTAAAACTCATGATTATTAAACCCCAAACCTATAATCTTAAGTTAGTTATCATTGCGCTACTAACTATGCTATGTGCGCTTGGTTTATATAGTTATTATAATTACAGCTCTTTAAATCAATATAAAAACTTTCTTGTAGATGAAAATGCTTTAATAGAAGCAGAGCTTAATCAATTATCAATGGATTTTAATGCACTTAAAACGGATAACCAATTATTAAGTGATAGACTAGAGCAATCCAAGATTAAAATCATTCGTATTTTGGATTCTGTTAAGCATATAACACCAGATATTAAGCTGTTAAACCATTACAAAAAACAATTGCAAGCTATAAAACTTGAAAATTCTAAAATATTAGAATTAGTTAATCAATTAAATAAAGAAAATAAAGTACTACAAGAAGAGGCACGATTAGCTGATGAAGCATTGGATAAAACGATGTTACAATCTAAATCTTTAAAGCAACAAAATAGAGCTTTGTCAAAACTTAATACTGACTATTTAAATGAAATAGATAAAGCAAAAATGATAAGTATTAGTGATATCTATGTTGAAGGTGTCAAACGTATCACCAACAGTGGAAATATTAAAACAACCACAGCTGCAAAACGCGTTAAGATGCTAAATATTTGCTACACAGTGGCTAAAAATGACATAGCTACACAAGGTAAAAAAGAATTATATTTTCAGGTGTTAGATCCTAAAAATAACGTAATTGCTTATAAAGGAGATATTACTATTAGTGATACTTCCTTGATGTACAGTCAACTGGATGTTATTAATTATAATAATAATAGTTTGCAGACATGTGTTTTTATTAACCTTTCTGATAACGAAATTTTATTAAAAGGAGAATATTATATAACCATATATCATGATAATCAATTAATTGGAAGTGCTAAAACAACTTTTAATTAGTGTAAAATATAAATATTAATCCATTTATTAAAAAACGCTAAGTGCAGAAGTGCACGAGGCGTTTTTTTTGATTTTAAGAGAGTTAAACAATTTTTTTACCTCTTCATCGATTTTAAATTGACACCTTAATAAATAACAATATTTTTATTTTTTAAAATAAAATTAAATCATGTTAATTTTTCCTCATACATATAACTATAGGATAATTATAGGCTCATTGATTGTTGTTTTTGTAATATTAGGATCTTACACGTTTTCTAACTATAATCAATTAGTAGATTATAAAACATACGTGTCTCAAGAAAAAAAACTATTAGAAAACGAATTATCAGATATGGTAATACGTTATGATAATATTAAAGTGGATAATGATTCACTTCGTAATAAATTACAACAGTCAAAACTTAATGTAGCGCATATTCTAGATTCTATAAAAACATTGCAGCCAAGCGCTTCATTATTATCATTATATCGTTCTAAAATTAATCTTTTACAAAAAGAAAATGCAGCATTTTTAAATGTTGTATCTACACTTAAGACAGAAAACAACCGTTTAGCATCTCAAAACGAAGCTGTTACACAAAACTTAAAAGTAGCAAAAAACAATACCTCAAGTTTATCTACTAAAAATAAAGGATTGGCTACTGCTAACGCTAAAATGTCGACTGCTTTAGACAAAGCAAGTCTTTTAAGCATAGCCTCTTTAGACGCAAAAGCAGTAAAACGAGTTACTAAAAAACGCATAGTAAGCACATCAAATGCTAGTAAAGCTAATAAGCTATATGTATCATTTACGTTGGATAAAAATAAATTAGCAACAACAGGAGTAAAAGATTTATACATTCAAATTTTAAATCCTAATAATAATGTTGTAGCAGACCAAGGATCAATATCGTTTGGAGAGCAGTCATTAATATTTAGTAAAAAAATTAAAGTTGACTATAAAAACGAAGCTATTGACGTTAATACATTAATAACTACGGATTTGGATGAGCCTTTAACTAAAGGCGTCTATTTTGTAAACGTGTTTTACGATAATACAAGACTAGGAAGCACCTCTATAATGCTTAAGTAATAGTTAAACAATAATTAAATAGCACCATTGTCGTTTATAATGGTTTTAATTTAGCATTTTATATCAAATAATAAAAAAGCTTATATTCGTTTATATTATCTCTAAAAACCCCTTTTTTGAACAAAATAAATTTTTTAAAAGAATCCTTAAAAAGCTTAAAAACTTCAGGTACTTTGTTTCCAAGCTCTAGATTCTTAGCATCAAAACTATTAAAAGGGATAGATTTTAGTACTGCTAAACTAATAGTGGAGTTTGGTCCAGGTAATGGTGTCATTACTAAAGAGATTTTAAAACGATTACAACCAGACGCCAAGCTGATTAGCTTTGAAATTAATGAAACCTTTTACAAAGATTTATTAAAAATAGAGGATCCAAGGTTTATTGTTTCTAAACAATCTGCCGACAAAGTACAAGAGGTAATTAAGCAACATGGTTTTACAACTACAGACTATATTGTTTCCAGTTTGCCTTTAACAAACATTCCTAAGCCAATTACTCAAATTATTATGGATAGTGCCTTTAAAAGTTTAAACTCAAAAGGCTACTTTTTTCAGTTTCAGTACAGCTTGACATACTACGCAGCATTAAAAGAAAAATTTAATGGCAATATTACATTAGGTTTTGAGCCATTAAACGCACCTCCAGCATTTATTTATACTTGTCAAAAAGACTAATCAATTTTTGGTTGTACACTTTTATTTATCGTTTATCTTTGTACTATTATGGCAAACAACGACGATCAATTTAAAAAAGTAATCTCTCACGCAAAGGAGTATGGTTACGTATTCCAAAGTAGTGAAATCTATGATGGACTTAGCGCAGTTTACGACTACGCTCAAAATGGAGCAGAATTAAAGAAAAACATACGTGACTATTGGTGGAAAGCAATGGTACAGATGAATGATAATATTGTTGGTATCGATGCAGCAATATTTATGCATCCAACAACTTGGAAAGCCTCAGGACACGTAGATGCCTTTAGTGACCCATTAATAGACAACAAAGATTCTAAAAAAAGATATAGAGCAGACGTTTTAGTAGAGGACTATTGTGCTAAAATTGAAGCAAAAATCGATAAAGAAGTCGCTAAAGCGGAAAAACGTTTTGGCGAAGCTTTCAATAAACAAGAATTTATTTCTACCAATCCTAGAGTTTTAGGTTATCAAGAAAAAATTGATACCATATTAAAACGCTTAGGAAAATCTTTAGAAGCTGAAGATTTAGCAGATGTTAAAGCTTTAATTGAAGAGCTAGACATTGCTTGTCCTTTATCAGGAAGTAGAAACTGGACAGACGTCAAGCAATTTAACCTAATGTTTGGTACCAAACTTGGTGCTACAGCAGAGACTGCAATGGATTTGTATTTACGTCCAGAAACAGCTCAAGGTATTTTTGTAAACTTTTTAAATGTGCAAAAAACGGGAAGAATGAAAATTCCTTTCGGAATTGCTCAAACAGGTAAAGCGTTTAGAAATGAGATTGTTGCAAGACAATTTATTTTTAGAATGCGTGAGTTTGAACAAATGGAAATGCAATTTTTTATTAAACCAGGCACACAAAAAGAATGGTTTGATTACTGGAAAGAAACCAGATTAAAATGGCATAAGTCTTTAGGTTTAGGTGAAGACAACTACCGTTTTCATGACCATGAAAAATTAGCACATTACGCAGACGCTGCAACAGATATCGAGTTTAAATTTCCGTTTGGTTTTAAAGAATTAGAAGGAATCCACTCGCGTACTGATTTTGATTTAAAACAACACGAAGAATTTTCAGGAAAAAAACTTCAGTATTTTGATCATGAAGACAACGCAAGTTATACACCATATGTTTTAGAAACGTCTATTGGTTTAGATAGAATGTTTTTAGCAGTATTTTCAAATTCATTAATGGACGAGACTTTAGAAGATGGTAGTGTTAGAACGGTTTTAAAACTACCAGCAGTCTTAGCTCCAGTAAAAGCAGCAGTTTTTCCGTTAGTTAAAAAAGATGGTTTACCAGAAATAGCTAAACAAATTATTGAAGATCTTAAATGGGACTTTAATGTGTTTTATGACGAAAAAGATGCGGTTGGTAAGCGTTACAGACGTCAAGATGCTAATGGTACACCATTTTGTATTACAGTAGATCACGACACTTTAACGGATAACACGGTTACTATTAGACATAGAGACACAATGGAACAAAAACGTGTTAAGATTGAAGATTTAAAAGACTTAATCAAAGCTGAGGTTGATGTGAAGCATTGGTTAATGAAAATGTAATAATAGAGTACACGTTTAAATAACAAGATTAATGTGTTATTTAAATTGATATAAATAAAAAAGCTTCAGATATTTCTGAAGCTTTTTTTTTATGTCTTTAATATAAATATTTAAAATCTAAAGCCCAGTGAAATTCCACCACGACCTACAACTTCAAGATCACTATTTCCTAGTAGATCTCTCCCAATTCCTAAATAAATTTCTGCAACAAAACCACGGTTGCTTACAGCTTTAAAACCTGTTGAAAGTCCTATAGCTAAATCAGTGTAGTTTTCATCTTTAAAATCGCCTCCTAAGCTTGGGTTATTGTCATCATATAGGATGTAAATATTATTGTTTTCTTCTCCTGTATGTAACATTGTAAAGCCTTCGACAAAAAACCCTTCAGCATATTGTTTAGAAAAATAATGTCTGTAGTAAGGTGTTATAGAAAATTTTCGGTATTCGTCTAACCCATCATCATTATCGTCAGAAAAATTATAAAGCACACTAACACCAACTGCAGATTCTTCGTTAAGTGCTTTTTCATAAGTAATGTCTAAAAATTTAAATATGATTATATTGGTCATATTTAGTTTTAGTTCATTTTGTTTCTCATCAGATACCTCTTGCTTTTCTTGAGCAAACCCATAAAAAGAAGTCAATAATAAAACGAATAATAAAAGTGTTTTTTTCATAAATTAGGTTGATTGATTAAAGCGTATAACTTATCAAAAGCCATACCATTAGTAGATGATAAATGTAATAAATGGTTGCGTAAATAAGAATAGTATTATTAATCTTCCTTATAAGCCAATAAGCGTAAAGCATTTAAAACAACGACTATGGTTGATCCTTCATGAAACAAAACTGCCAATCCAATATTGGTTAATCCTAAAATTGTAACAGGAACAAGTATAGCGACAACACCTAAGCTTATAAAAATATTCTCTTTAATAATGCGTTTAGATGCTCTACTTAACCCAATAACAAAAGGTAAGTTTTCTATTTTGTCAGACATTAAAGCGACGTCTGCGGTTTCTAAAGCCACATCACTTCCTGCTGCTCCCATAGCAACACTTACAGTGCTTAAAGCCATTGCTGGAGCATCATTTACACCATCTCCAACCATAGCAATTTTCCCGTCTGTTGCTAATAAATTTTTGATAGCTTTTACTTTATCTTCTGGTAATAAGTTTCCTTTTGCTTCGGTTAATCCTATTTGTTGTGCAATAGCATCACCAACATTTTGATGATCTCCAGTTAGCATAATCATGCGTTTTATGCCAATTGCTTTTAGCCTTTTTAATGTGCTTTCTGCTGTTTGTCTTGGCGTATCCATAACGCTAATTATACCTATTACTTCATTTTTTAAAGCAACCAACATAACGGTATGACCATGTTGTAAAAGACCATCCATTGTTGTGATTACAGAATCTTGAACAGTAATGCCTTCATCTTGCATTAATTTTAGATTACCAATAAACACTTTGGCATTGTTGTAAGAGGCTGTAACTCCTTTTCCTTGTATGGCTTCACTATTTTTAGCAACGCCTTTAAATTGGATATTATGTAGTTTTTCAATATCCTTTGCTATTGCTTTTGCTAGTGGATGATTACTTAAATTTTCTACCTCTAAAACAATTTGTAGAAATTTATTTTCATCAAAATTATTTAAAGCAATCACATTGGTTAATTTTGGCTTTCCTTCGGTTAGGGTTCCTGTTTTATCAAACGCAATTGTGGTAATGCTTCCTAAATCTTCTAATGCTTTTCCGCCTTTAATTAAAACGCCTTTTTGTGCTGCTCTTGCAATTCCGCTAAGGACTGCACTTGGTGTAGATATTGCCAAAGCACAGGGGCTTGCTGCTACCAAAACAGTTATGGCTCTGTACAAACTTTCACTAAACGTTTCGTCTATAATTAGGTAGACAAAGCATAATAAAACAACTACAATAATTACTATTGGCACATACCATTTTTCAAATTTTTTGGTTAAACGTTGGGTTGGCGATTTTTGGGTTTCTACCTCGCTAACCATTTTAATTAATCGCGCGACTGTGGAGTCGTGGCTTAGTTTTAAAACATGTACTTCAATGGTGCTATCTCCATTTATAGTACCTGTAAACGCAATGTGTTTTTTATCGATGTGCTTAAACTCAGGTAACTTGTCTAAAGATGGGATTGCTGTTTTGTCAACAGGCATACTTTCTCCAGTTATTGGTGCTTGATTAATGCTGCTGTTTCCAGATATAATTACACCATCTGCTGCAATTTTAGTGTTTGGTTTGACTACGATTATATCTCCAATTTTTAAATTTTCAATTGGTGTTTCAATAAGCTGATTCCGGTTTTTTACTAATGCTACTTTAGGAGATAAATCACTTAGTGCTTCAATAGATTTTTTTGCCTTATTCATCGCGTAATGTTCCAGCGCATGACCTAAACTAAATAAGAAAAGAAGCAAAGCGCCTTCTGCCCAACTGCCAATGTAAGCTGCTCCAATCGCAGCAGCAATCATTAAAAAATCAATATCAAATTGGCCTTTTGGTAGTTTTGCTCCAGCTTCAATTGTTATAAAATAACCACCAAAAAAGTAAGCAATTATATAACTTGAGAGCGATGCCCAAGTTGGTAAATCGGTTAGTTTTGCTAGGGTAAAACCAGTCACTAAAAAAATACCACAAAGTATTGCAAAATACAGCTCTGTTTTTTTGCCAAAAATCAAATTATGGCTGTGGTTGTGTGCTTCGTTAGTGTGTTTTTCCATTTAGATTACTCTATGATTATTGTTAATGACTGTGTCCTCCTTCGCCATTATTTAGTAACATATTTGTGCCTTTTGTCACTATTTGTTTATCCTTTAAAACTTCAGAATTTAAAATTTCGACATAGTCTTCAGTTTGTTTTCCAAGTTCTAATTTAAACTTTTTAAAATGAAATTCATTTGTATTTTCTTCTTCTAAAATTAAAACAAAAAATTCATTATCAACTTCAATTAGTGCTTCTTTTGGCAAACCGAATCCTTTTTTACTATCTATAATAATATCAGCATCTACAAACATCCCAACAATAAAATTTTCCTTGTCGTTATCTACGTGTCCATGTACTTTTACGCGTCGTGTTTGTTCATCAATTGTAGTACCAACCAAATGCACTTCTGCTTCAAAGGTTTTGTCCGAAGCTTCAGGAATTTTAAACAGGATTTTTTGACTTTTTTTAATTTGCATAATGTCTTTTTCAAAGACTGATAACTCTAAGTGAATATGGTCAATATCTACAATTTCCATGATAACATCGCTAGGCGAAACATAGGTTCCGTTACTAATATTAACCTTTGTAACATGACCAGAAATTGGTGCATATAAATTTACAGTGGAAGAAATATGTCCTTGCTCCACGCTACTAGGATTAATGTTTAGCATTTGTAATTTTTTACGCAGTCCGTTATAATGTGCAAGGTTACTTTTGTAAGCGCTTTCGGCTTTTAAGTAGTTCTTTTCTGAAGTAATTTTTTCTTCAAACAATGTTTTTTGTCTGTTGAATTCAGATTTTAAATAATTTAATTGCTCTGAAACTTCTAAGTAGTTTTGCTGAATCTCAACAAATTCCGGATTTTCCAAGGTGACTAAAAGTTGTCCTTTTTTTACGCTATCTCCAATTAGCAAAGGTGTTTTTGTGATGTAGCCACCAGAAAAAGTAGAAACGCTAGATTTGTTGTGTGGAGGCACATCAATCATTCCGTTTACTTTTACGGTTTCATTAAAATCATATTCCTTTAATGTTCCAAAAGCCATTTTTTCGCCTTCAAACTGTGCTTTTGTAATGGTGATGTCGTCATTATGTGATTCTGTTGCAGGAACTAGTTCTATTGTTTTTTCTGAATTTCCGCAGGCTACTAAAACCAGCGAAAATAATAGGATATATATCTTGTTCATCTCTTTATAGTGTTAAGTGATTGATGGTAATTACGGTTTGATTGTATTGATTTAATTGCTCTAAATAGCTAAGCTGAATGTCTTTTGCGGTTTCTAAACTTTGGATGTATTGAAAGAAATCGATCTCACCTTCTTTAAAAGTTCTATTTGCTGTTTTTATAATTTCTTCGGAAAGGGTTTTCCCTTGCGTTTCATAATAATTAATAGCGTCTTCGTACTGCTGAAGCTTTGCCAATAACGATTGGTATTCTGCATTTAATTTAACTTGATAATCTTGTTTTTGTTCGACAATAATATCTTGTGCGATTTTTGAAGCTCTAATTTTAGAGCGTTGACCACCAAATAAAACAGGGATTTTAAGACCTAATTGATAGCCTTTTATATTGTCGTTTAGAGTGCTATTTGTACCCTGAAAATATTCCGCATTTAAATCTGGAAGTAAGCTTTGTCTTTCTAATTTAGTTTGTGCTTTTTGATAATTAATAGTCGCATCAAAAATGGATAATCCCACATTTTGATTAACAGATAATTGCGCTACTTCTAGTTTTTGGAGCAAACCATTTTCAATAGTAAGAGAATCTACTTGCACCATTTTTTTAAGTTGCTGGTTGTATAAAACAACTTCTTGAAGCGATTGTTTATAGAGTGTTTCCAACTGTTTCTGTTTGGATTGTGCAGTTATCATTTCTAGATAATTAGTTTCACCTAACTCAAAACGACGCTTTGCTTTTTGTGCAAAATCTTTATACAAGCTGTCTAAATATTTATAGTTTTTGGCTTTGTTTTTAGCATAACTTAATTGGTAATAATTAGCATAAACCTGCTTTCTTATTTGCTGTAATTGCAAACTAAAATTTGCTTCTTGTAAACTTACTTTAGATTCGTTTACTTTCTTTTCAGCAAAATAAACCGTTGGAAATTTAAAATCTTGTGAGATTCCGAAAACCTTAAGAGGCTCATTGTTTATTGCTAAATTACTTTCGTCATAATTATAATAAACACTCGTTTTATCAAAGGTAAAAGCCGAATTCACTAACGCATTAGATTGGTCAATTTTTAAGTTTTCAGCTTTTAAATTGGCATTGTTTTCAATTGCTACAGCTAAAGTTTCTTCTATAGTTAAGGGTTTATTTTGTGCTTGAATACTAAAAGTAAATAGCAAAATAAGTATTGTCGTTATTGATTTTTTATTCATTTTAAGTGCTTTTTTTTCTTCAAACCAAGCGTATAAAACGGGTAATACTACTAAGGTTAGTAAAGTTGCAGTAACCAAACCACCAATAACAACCGTTGCTAAAGGACGTTGTACTTCTGCACCAGCATTTGTAGAAATAGCCATAGGTAAAAAACCTAATGCTGCAGCTGCTGCGGTAAGTAAAACTGGTCGTAAACGTTCTGATGTTCCTTTTTTGATACGATCGGTTATATTGCTATAACCTTCCGCTTTAAGCGTTTTAAAATGCTCGATTAATACAATTCCGTTTAGTACTGCAATTCCAAATAGGGCAATAAAACCAACACCTGCAGATATACTAAAAGGTAAATCTCTAGCCCATAATAAAAGAATACCACCAACTGCAGATAGAGGGATTGCAGAATATACAATAAGAGCTTCTTTAACCGAGTTGAACGCAAAATATAGGAGGATAAAAATTAACACTAATGCCACAGGAACAGCAACTAATAAGCGGTCTTTTGCACTTTGTAAGTTTTCAAATTGTCCGCCATAAGTAATAGTGTAACCGACAGGTAGTTTTAACTTGCTTTCTATAATTTGTTGCACGTCGTTTACAACAGATTGTAAATCTCGGTTTCTAACGTTAATACCAACTACAATACGACGTTTGGTGTCGTCTCTAGATATTTGAGCAGGACCAGTTGTATAGCTAATTTCTGCTAATTCGCTAAGCGGAATTTTATTTCCATTGGGTGTATCTACATATAAGTTTTGAAGACTTTCAATGTTTTTTCTGTTATTTTCTTGAAGTCTAAGGACTAAGTCAAAACGTTTTTCACCTTCAAAAACACTTCCTGCGGTTTTACCAGCAAATCCCATGGAAATAACATCGTTTAAATCGGAAATATTAAGTCCATAACGCGCTATTTTGCTTCGGTTAAATTTCACACTCATTTGTGGTAAGCCTTCTACTTTTTCGACTGAGATATCTGCAGCACCTTCTACATTTTCAATTAGTCTTTTAATTTCATCTGCTTTATTAGCTAAAACGGTTAAATTTTCTCCAAAAATTTTAATAGCTACATCAGCACGAACACCTGTAACTAGCTCGTTAAAACGCATTTCTATAGGTTGGGTAAATTCTACTTCCATTCCTGGAATTACGGTTAAGGCTTCTTTAAATTTATCTGCTAATGCATCTTTACTTTTTGCAGAGGTCCATTCTTTTTTAGGTTTCAGTTTTATAATAACATCACTTTCTTCCATAGACATTGGGTCTGTTGGTACTTCTGCAGCGCCAATTCGTGTCACTACTTGGTCTACTTCAGGGAAGTTGTCTAAAAGAATTTGCTCAATTCTTGTCGTGATTTCTATCGTTTTTCCTAAGGAAGTTCCGGTTTTTAATACAGGTTGAATAACAAAATCACCTTCGTCTAAAGTGGGTACAAATTCGCCTCCCATTTTACTAAAAATCCAAATGCTTGACGCTAGTAAAATTGTCGATAACACGATGACTATCTTCTTGTTGGACAACGCCCAGTTTATAATTGGTTTGTAGCCTCTATTTAGAAATTTCATTAATCTAACAGAAATGTTTTTTGCAGACTGTTTACTAGGTTTTAAAAACAAAGAAGACACTACAGGAACATAGGTTAAACATAAAATCATGGCGCCTATTAAAGCAAAGCTGAAAGTCATTGCCATAGGTTTAAACATTTTGCCTTCAATACCACTTAAAGACAAGATTGGAATAAACACGATTAAGATTATTAATTGCCCAAAAATGGCAGAATTCATCATTTTTGATGCGCTTTTTAGTGTTATTTGGTCAATTTCGGCTTGTTTTTCTGTTTTGTTAATTTCTGAAAAGTGCGCTGCTTTCGACATAATTTGAAACGCAATAAACTCGACAATAATAACTGCGCCATCAATGATAATTCCAAAATCGATAGCACCTAAACTCATTAAATTGGCATCTACTCCAAATTGACGCATTAAAATTATTGCAAACAATAAACTTAACGGTATAACCGAAGCAACAACCAAACCAGAGCGCCAATTACCGAGTAGTAAAACCACCACAAAAATGACGATTAAGGATCCAAGTATTAAATTTTCGGCAACGGTAAATGTGGTTTTTCCAATCAGTTCGCTTCGTTCTAAAAAACCATTAATATAAACACCTTCTGGCAATGTGCTTTGTATGGATGCCACACGTTCTTTTACAGTGTCAATAACTTCTTTAGAGTTACCATCTTTAAGCATCATTATTTGACCTAATACTTTTTAGCCTTCACCATTACCTGTAATGGCTCCAAAACGTGTAGCGCTTCCAAAGCCAACATTAGCAACATCTTTAATGTAAATTGGTGCGCCATCATTTTTAACGACTATGTTCTCAATATCTTTTAAAGAGCCTACTAAACCTTCACCACGAATAAAAAAGGCTTGCTCATTTTTTTCGATATAACCACCTCCAGAAACACTGTTGTTTTTTTCTAAAGCGTCGTAAATTTCTGCAATAGAAATATTCATTGCAGTTAGTTTGTTTGGGTTGATAGCAACTTCGTATTGCTTTAAAAATCCGCCCCAAGTATTCACTTCAACTACACCGGGAATTCCTGATAATTGACGCTTTACAATCCAATCTTGGATGGTACGCAAATCGGTTGTGGTATACTTGTCTTCAAAACCAGGTTTTACATCTAAAATGTACTGATAAATTTCGCCCAAACCAGTCGTTATTGGACCCATTTCTGGAGTACCGAAACCTTCTGGTATTTTCTCGGAAGCGGATTTTATTTTTTCGGCAATAAGTTGTCTTGGTAAAAAGGTTCCCATGTCGTCATTAAAAACTATGGTTACCACAGACAACCCAAATTTTGAAACCGATCGAATCTCTTCAACACCTGGTAAATTAGCCATTTCAAGCTCTACAGGATAGGTTATAAATTGCTCTACATCTTGCGTAGATAAATTGCGCGATGTAGTAATAACCTGTACTTGATTATTGGTAATATCTGGAACAGCACCAATGGGTATTTTGGTCAAAGAGAAAATACCGAAGCCAACAATAAAGGCTGTAAATAGGAATATAATCAGCTTGTTTTTTAAGCTGAATTTTATGATGTTTTCTAACATAATTCATAAAAATTAAGAAATAATAAAATGCCTATTTTAAGTAAATAGGATTAAGATCTAAATTGAATTATGCAGCTCTGGGTGGCTGAAAAATAGAAGTTTTAACAGCGTCTGTTATTGTTTCGTTGTAATGAAAGTTAAAAGGGATTTCTATAAACTCTTGATAGTTAATTTCGAAGTTGTTTGCAAGACCTATAAAAGAGGTGTTGATGTGTGTACACATATGATGACTGTCTTTAAAAGGAAGGTCTTCGTGTTCTTCATGGTCATTATCATGACTGTCTCTAGCGTCTCCATAATGTTCGGCTAAAAACTCAAAAAATGTATCACCATACATTTCTTCATGAAATTCGGCATGCTCTAGCAACACACTAAACTTGGAAATATCTTCCAAGTTTATGTTGAAACTCTGCACGAGAATCAAAAGTGAATAGGTGATGGCTAGAATTTTGCTCATAATAACAATCAAATTTACAAAATTAGATGCGTCTTATGGTAACAAAAGTTACAAATGTCTTAAAAATAAGCTTTTAGTTGCACGTTTCCTGTATGGATGGTCTTGCTAGTTTCAGTTTTACGTCCAAAATACGTTAGGTTTAAATCTAAAAATTTGGTTAGTTTTTTTTGTGCTAATAAGGTCCAAGTAAAGTTTTTTCCGGGTTGCAGACCTTCTAGCATTTGGAAAGCGACAGGACTGTTAGCGTTACCTTCAAAGGTGTTGTTAAAAACATTAAATTCGCCAGAAATGGCACCAACTTGCGCATTTCCTTTTGGGGAATATGCAAAAGAAAGACCATATTTTTGTTGTTTTAAGGTCTCTAGATTATTAATAGTATTGTCTTTGTTTGTAAATTGATAAAACACATCAAATTGTATGTTATCGTTTAATAAATAGGATAACTTAGGGTTGAGTTTATTGGTGTCAATATCAAAGTTTTTACTGCTGAAGTTTTCACTGTTGCTAAATTGTTGCTCTAAAGCAGAGGTTAAAGTCACTAGCCAACTGTTTTTAATTTTATGGATAAAATTTAACTGATGACTTTTAAGATTATTCTCTATAAATCCGAAGCTTAGTGTGTTTTCGCTGCTATTCCATAAATAGGTGTAAGACGTAGTGTAACGTTGTTTTCCGCGATTAAAAAACAAGACATTTCTAAAATTAAGTGTTAGTCCCAGTTGGTTGTCTTCGCCTTGCTTAAATGGATTTAAGTCAAAATCAGCATCGTCACGTATAATTTTTCGATCAATTAAATAACTACTTTGATTATAAAACTTAGAGAATATTTTTTTGGTTTTACTCTCTGCGTTTACCCAATCAATAGGGTTTAGGGTAAGAGTTTGACTTAACCTATTTTGATGTGTTTTAATAAAAACTTGATTAGGTAAAAGGACTCTAATATATTCGCCTTGATCTTGGAATTGCGCTATTTCAAACTCTTCAAGTTCTTGGATTCCGTTTTCATTATAATCTATCCATGTATACGCACCTTGACCAGGTTCGACTTGAACATAAGTAAAATCTTGTTGAGGTAAGGTTCCGGAATTAGTTTCAAAAGCAGTGTTCCAAATAATACCATTTTTTAAAAAACGCTGATTAAATAATAAGCGAGAGTTTAATGAGTTTTCATTTGCCTGCGCTTGGTCTTCATTTTTTAAAGTTCTGTAGTTAACATACAAAGACAGATTTGTTTTTTCGTTTTTAAGTAATCGAGTGTCTAAATAATATGTGTTTGAGCTGTTTACACGATCTAGTTTTCCGTTACGTAAACTGTCATTTACACGATATTTGTAACCAACTTCTGCGTAGACATTTGTACTATCACCAATACCTGTAAAAGCTTCGTAAGCAGTAAAACGTTGTGTTAAGTTAGTAAATTGTTGTGTTTGGTTAATACGTTCTTTGTTTTCTTCTGCAGAAAAACCTGTTCCAATCCATTGTTTTTTTAGGTTGTATATGGCTTTATTGTAGGTTCTGAAAAATTTAGAAGAATTTGTTGTCCCGTTTGCTTTTAATATGCTAGATGCTGTGTTTAATCGTATATTGCCAATGTTTAAATTGGCGTTAAGATTATGTTTGTTTCCATTAAAATTTTCGGAATAATTTAAATGCTGAAAATTATAATTGATTTGACCTTTTTTATAGTGATAACTTTGTAATCCTGCAGTTATTAATGCTTGGTTGCCAAGGCTGACATTTAGTAGGTTTGAATTGTCTTGGCTTAAATTCCAATCACGATTAAACTCTGGAGCATACAAACGTTGTATAGTTTTAAAATCTTGTTGAATATAATCTGCATCAAAAACCGCATTTACATTCCATAAGCTATCATTTTTTATTACGTTTTGCTCTACTGTTAATTTGGTAGCTAAGCCATTATTGTTGGCATCGTCTAGGCTAGAGAATAGGTTTAGATCGTTTTTACTGGCAGCAACTTCAAAACCAACTTTAGTCTTTTTAGTAGGTTGGTAAACTCCATTTACGGTTGCTATTTGTAGTAATGTTGGTGCTACCAATTGCACAATTGGTGCGTAATTACCTTGTTTTACGCCTGCAATAGGTGGCGTAAATTGATAAATGTTATTTATAGCATTGCTAGAAGACAATATATAATCACCTTGATTGTCTCCAACTAATGTAAACGTAACACCAAATAAGGTGTCGTCTGGATTGTTAGAAAACACATAAATAGTGTCACCATTAAAATCTTCTTTTTTGTATAAAATCCTATTCTCGTTGAAGGTTTCTGATACTTCAGACAAGGCAACCATTTGTTGTGAGTCGTCTCCTGCAGTACTTAAAATTGCCACTTGTTCTTGTGATAGATTTTGTTGTAATGGATTGTTTTTTGAGTCATTTTCAGAATACACTGAAACGCCTAATTTTAGTTTTTCGCTTTCATGATTTGCACCACCATAAGCTACAATTCTAGAGTAATTTCTTTCAGAGTATTGAAAATCTATGCTAATTCTCATCTCGGAAGTCATTGGGTAAGTGGCATTAAAAATAATTTCGCCTGCGTTATAATCTATAATATAATCTTCGTTTTCGCCACGCTTTAATGCTACACCATTTACATAAACGGTTTCGCTACCAGATACAATTAGTACAAATAATTCTCCGTTTGGACCTTGCAGTTTGTAAGGACCTTGGTTACCTTCTTGAGCAGTAAATTGATAATTGGTAAATTGACCACGCACTAAAGCGCCAGATGCAAATACGTTAGTCTGTTGGTCGTCGTCTCCAAATTTAGCTTTAACTTGTAGTCCCTGCACGCGCTTAGTAAAGGATGCAAAGTAGGATTGGTCATTAATTAAATCTATATCTCCAGCACGAATAGCCCAATCGTCAGAAAATAATTCTAAAAAGACTTGGTCAAACTCGTCTAAACGTTGCGAGTAACCAGTTTCTTGTAAAGGTATATTGGCGTCTTGTATGCTGGCACGAAGCGAGACGTTATCGTTTAGTTTTCCTGTAATTTGTAAATCAAGCTCACTGTTTAAAACCGAGTTTTGATTATTACCAATAGTTACACCACGACTAATACTTCCAGAGGTTGTTAAACCATCAAACGGTTTGTAGCTGTTGTTCGTGTTAGGTTGTGTTAGTTGGACTAGTTTATTTATGTTGTCTGTGTTGTCAACAATGACACTTTTGTCAAACTGTTTGTAGGTTTTGGTTAAAAATTCAGGATAACTTTGGTAATTGATTATTACAGAATCTGTGGTAATAGGTTTTAAAAATGTAAGTGTTGATTTTCCAAAGTCTACTTTATAATAACTTGTGTCTATAACAGCACCTGCTTTGGTTTCAATTTTAAAACCAATGTTGTTAATACTTACACTGTCAAATATGATGGTTTTACTAGTAGCAAAAACTTTTCGGTTTAATCCATTAGTTTGTTCTTGCGCAAACGCAAAAATTCCGAAGAAAATAAAAAAACAAGTAATGGTTAATTTCATCTATATCTATAACACCAATATAACTAGATTATTTTGTTAATATTTTTTCAGTAAAAATGGCGTAATTCATCTTGTAAAAGTAAAGCATTATTTAATTTAGCAGAAACAAATATTTTTAGTACTATACTAGCTTATTAAAAAGTTAGGTAATAAACAAAAACAACAAACTAATACACATGAAAATTATCTCATATAACGTTAACGGAATTAGAGCAGCAATCAACAAAGGATTTATAGATTGGTTACAAAGCGCCAATCCTGATGTGATTTGTTTGCAAGAGATAAAAGCAATGGAAGAACAGTTAGATTTAGATTTGTTTAAAGACGCTGGTTACCATTATAATTACTGGTTTAGCGCTCAAAAAAAAGGCTATAGTGGTGTCGCTGTATTGTGTAAAACTAAACCTAATCATATAGAGTATGGTACAGGAATAGAGTCTATGGATTTTGAAGGACGTAATCTTCGTGTGGATTATGATAACCTATCAATTATGAGCATGTATTTGCCTTCTGGCACCAATGCTGCACGATTAGAGCATAAGTTTGATTACATGGATTTAATCCAAAAGTATTTAAATAAATTAACAGATACGTTACCCAATTTAGTAGTTTGTGGAGACTACAATATATGTCATGAAGAAATTGATATCCACAACCCTAAAATGAAAGGTGTTTCTGGTTTTTTACCAGAAGAGCGTGAGTGGTTAGGCGATTTTATAGACTCAGGTTTTATAGATTCGTTTAGGCATTTAAACCCTGAGCGTCAAGAGTATTCTTGGTGGAGCTATCGTGCAAATGCAAGAGCTAATAACAAAGGTTGGCGTTTAGATTATGCAATGGTTAGCCAACCATTACAACAAAAAATAAAAAGAGCAGTTATATTACCAGAAGCTAAACATAGTGACCATTGTCCTATTTTAGTCGAAATTGAATCATAATCCCAAATAATAACAATGAAAAACAGAATTTCAGTAATCCTATTAGTGCTTATAGCAACCAGTTGCGTCTCTCCAAAAGTGTATAAGGAGTTAGAAGGTAAATATGCAACCTTAAAAAAAGAAAACAGAAACCTAAAAGATGAAAACAATGACTTGTTAAAAGCTAAAAATAAAGCTAGTAATGATTTAGCACAGCTACAAGCAAAATATGACGACGCAGTCAAACGTCGTGACCAACTAGAAACAGATTATGCAGTAGCACAAAATAAATATGATGCACTAAAAGCCTCTTACGACGCGTTAGATGCTAATAGCAGTTCTGCAATTGCAGCAAATACACAAAAAAACAGAGAGTTATTAGCGCAATTAGAAACTAAAGAGCAGGCATTAGCTGCAGAAAACGCGAGACTAGCACAGCTTAAAAAAGAGTTAGAAGCACGCTCACAACGTGTAGCAGATCTGGAAAGCATTATAGCATCCAAAGAAGCAGAAATGACAGCACTTAAAAATGCAATATCAAGTGCCTTAACAGATTTTGAAGGTAAAGGACTAACTGTAGAGCAACGTAACGGTAAAGTCTACGTATCTATGGAAAATAAATTACTTTTTGAGTCAGGTAGTTGGGCAGTTGGTACACAAGGACGTAAAGCGGTACAGCAATTAGGAACCGTATTAGGTGATAACCCGGAAATATCTGTACTTATAGAAGGTCATACAGATAACGCACCATATCCACCAAAAGGAAACATAAGTAACAACTGGGACTTGTCAACAAAACGCGCCACAGCAATTGTAACCATTCTACAAGAAAATACAAATATTAAAGCGGACAACTTAACAGCTGCAGGTCGTGGCGAGTTTGCTCCAATTGCACCAAATACAACAGCAGAAGGTAAAGCTAAAAACCGTCGTATCGAGGTTATTTTAACACCAAAATTAGACAAGATTACCAACCTGTTAAATAATTAATTTAAGCGCGTTACCACAAGGGTCAGGCTATCCGTTATATCTTTTTTTACCATATATGGCAGCAAAAAAAGGATGCCACTTCTATCCTTAACGCAAACCTTAACAAACATTTGACCTTTAATTACTAACAATAATTAAAGGTCTTTTTATATTTGTTTAAAAGCTAAACAATCAAATCGATGAAATACACAACACTTCCAAATACAAACATAAAAGTCAGTAAAATATGTTTAGGCACAATGACTTTTGGAAATCAAAATACCGAAGCCGAAGGTCATGCACAATTAGATTATGCAGTGGAGCAAGGTGTTAATTTTATTGATACAGCAGAGCTGTATCCTGTTCCAGCAACAGCCGAAACATCAGGTAGAACAAGCAAGATTATTGGGACATGGTTAAAAAACAAAAAAAGGGAAGATGTAGTTATAGCCTCAAAAATAGCAGGAACAGGAGATTATACAGCACATATACGTACAACAGGCTTTACAGCAGAATCAATTAAAGAGGCTGTAGATTTAGAGTTAAAAAGATTACAAACAGACTATATAGATCTGTATCAATTACATTGGCCAGAACGTCAAACCAATACCTTTGGAGTAAGAGACTACAAGCATAACCCAAAGGATTCTTGGACAGATAATTTTAAAGAAGTTCTAGAAGCTTTAAACCAAGTAAAAAAAGAAGGAAAAATTAGAGAGATTGGCTTGTCCAATGAAAAAGCTTGGGGAACCATGCGTTATCTAGAAGAGGCTAAAACTAATAACTTACCAAGACCAGTAACCATCCAAAATGCTTACTCGCTTTTAAACCGTGTTTTCGAAGGAGATATGGCTGAGGTATCTTTAAGAGAAAATATTGGTTTATTAGTGTATTCTCCTATGGCATTTGGAGTGTTGTCAGGAAAATATGTAAAAGGGATTGCTGGAGATAATTCTAGATTAAAATTGTTTCCAAGATTTGCAAGATATAGTAGTGAGCAATCTACGCTAGCAACAAAAAAATATTTAGAATTAGCAGAGCAAAATAATCTGTCATTGGCCCAAATGTCGTTAGCATTTGTAAATCGTCGACCATTTGTAACTAGTAATATTATAGGTGCTTCAAGCTTAATTCAGTTAAAAGAAAATATTAATTCTATAAATTTAACATTAAATGAAGAATTAATGGAACAGATAGAAAATATTCATGCCATAATTCCAAACCCTGCACCTTAGCTGTTGTAGGCATTTACTGCATATTTTAACACGCTTTATCGATGAAATTAGCAGTTAATCTATAATAGCATTTTTAACAGTTTTTCACGTTGTTTTTTTTTTAGTTTAGGTGATTAAATTAACTAACGATTTCTCAAACTAATGAAAAAAACTACGTTCATTTTAGCTTTGCTACTACTATTTATAGGATGGCAAGCTAATTCACAAATTACAACTTACCCTTATTCAGAAGATTTTGAAGCAGGTGATGGTGGTTGGGTTGCCGACAATACCAATAATGGTACTTGGGCACTTGGTCTACCAGCTGCAGTAGTAATAAATAGTGCAGCTTCAGGTGCAAACTCATGGGTAACTAACTTAACAGGCAACTATAATGCTAATGATGATTCGTTTGTAACAAGTCCAGTGTTTGACTTGTCTTCTTTAACTGCGCCAACAGTATCATTTAATATATGGTACGAGGCTGAATTTAGTTGGGATGGTGCTGTATTCCAAAGCTCAATAGATGGAGGAACATCTTGGCAGAATGTAGGCGCTTTAGGCGATCCAAACTGGTACAATGATGGAACTATTAACGGTAGTCCAGGAGGACAACAAGAAGGTTGGACTGGTCGTAATGGTACAGGATCTAATGGATGGATTAATGTTAATCATGCATTAAATGGATTAGTTGGTCAGACAAATGTAATCTTTAGATTTGCTTTTGCTTCTGATGGATCAGGTCAAGATGACGGTTTTGCTTTTGACGATGTTTCAATATTTAACACGGATTGTCCAAATCCATCTGCTATTACAGCAGCAGGTATAACATCTACATCTGTAGATTTATCTTGGACTTTAGGAGGGACAGAAGCTGCTTGGGAAGTAGTTGTTCAACCAGCTGGAACAGGAGCTCCAACTGGAGCAGGTTCTCCAGCAACAGACAATACATTATATACGGATAATACTTTAACTCCTGCAACAGACTACGAAGTGTATGTTAGAGCTAATTGTGGTGCAGACTTAAGTGTTTGGACAGGTCCAATAACTTTTACAACCGACTGTGCAATATTTACACCAACATACTTACAAGACTTTACAACCATTCCAGCAAACTGTTGGGAAGTAGCTAATAATGGAGATTCAACAACAGGTCCTACAGACCTAGGAACTTCTTCATGGACTAACGATGGCTATTTAAATAATGGTACCACTGGAGCTTATAAAATCAACCTATGGTTAGCAGAAAAAAGTGATTGGCTCCTAAGTCCAGAAATTGACTTAACAGGTGTTCCTTATCAGGTAGAATTTGATTTTGGAGTTATGACTTTTAGTAGTGCAACTACCGCAGGAACTTTAGGATCTGATGATACAGTAGAATTAATGATTACTACAGATAATGGTACAACATGGACTGTATTAGAAACTTTTGATGCAACATCCGTGATTCCGGCAACAGGATTACATGTAGTACATAATTTAACTGCTTATTCTGGTACTACTGCTCAGTTTGGTATTAGAGCATCAGAAGGAACTGTTGATGATCCAACAGATAACGACGTGTTTGTAGATAATTTTCAAGTACGCGCAGTACCATCTTGTCCAGACCCATTAGCTGTAACAGCAACTGCGACAGGAGATACAACAGCAGATATTACTTGGGATGCTGGATCAACAGAAACAGAATGGCAAATTTGGATACAACCAGCAGGAACTGGAGAGCCAACAACAGATGGTGTAGTAACCTCATTAAACGCACCATATCCAGCAACAGGATTAACACCTAGCACACCATATGAAGTTTACGTGAGAGCAAATTGCGGTACTGATGGATATAGTGTATGGATTGGTCCAGTAAACTTTACAACATTAAACACACCACCACCTGCTCCAGTAGGAGTATCATGTGCTTCTGGCGCATCTTCTACAATAATCTTTACAGAAGATTTTGGTAATGATACTAATTATGTACCATCAGGATGGACAGGAACCACTTTTGCTGATATCAATGGAGATTGGGATATTACAACTGTAAATGGAAACTCTGGTGGAACAGGTCCAAATATTACATGGGATGGAAATGCAGGAACACACCTTGAATATGAAGGCTCAGGAAATACAACTAACGTAGCCTCTGCAATTACACCAGCAATAGACTTATCTACAGCAGTAGATGGTGCAGAATTATCGTTTTGGATGCATGCATTTGGAGATAATATGGGAACCTTAAATATTGGTGTTAGCACTTCTCAAACAGGACCTTTTACTTCAGAATATACTTGGATAGGTGATTACCAATCAACAGCAGATGAAGCTTGGGTACCAATTGGTATTAACTTAGATGCTTACTTGGGTCAAATCATTTATATCGAAATTAGCTATGTAGGAACAGGAGACACGTTTGAGAGTGATATGGCAATTGACCAAGTGAGAGTAGAAACGTGTGGTGATTTTTGTGTTGCTCCAACAGGTATAACTGTTGATGCAATTACAGACACAACTGCAGATGTATCATGGACTGCTAATAATGGTGAAACAAATTGGGAAATAGTAGTACAACCAGCAGGTACAGGAGTACCAACGGGATCTGGAACACCTATTACTACCAACCCTTATACATTAACAGGTTTAACTGCAAGTACAGTTAATGAGGTTTATATTCTTTCTGATTGTGGTAATGGCTTAAGTGTTTGGGCAGGACCAATTAACTTTACAACATTAAACACACCACCACCTGCTCCAGTAGGCGTAACATGTACTTCTGGTGCATCTACTTTTATCTTTACAGAAGATTTTGGTAATGACACCAACTATGTGCCTGCAGGATGGACAGGAACTGCATTTACAGATACTAATGGAGATTGGGATATTACAACCGTAAATGCAAACTCAACAGGAACTGGTCCAAACATTACATGGGACGGAAATGCAGGAACACACCTTGAATATGAAGGTTCAGGAAACACAACTAACGTAGCCTCTGCTATTACACCAGCAATAGACTTATCTACAGCAGTAGATGGTGCAGAATTATCGTTTTGGATGCATGCATTTGGAGATAATATGGGAACTTTGAATATTGGTGTTAGCACCTCGCAAACAGGACCTTTTACTACTGAGTATACTTGGATAGGTGATTACCAATCAACAGCAGACGAAGCTTGGGTACCTATTGGTGTTAATTTAGATGCCTACTTGGGACAGATAGTGTACATTGAAATTAGCTATGTAGGAACAGGAGATACTTGGGAAAGCGATATGGCAATTGACCAAGTGCGAGTAGAAGCTTGTGGAAACTTTTGTGTAGCACCAAGTAATATTACTGCAACATCAATTACTGAAACTTCAGCAGATATTTCA
Source organism: Olleya sp. Hel_I_94 (assembly GCF_007827365.1). Taxonomy (NCBI): domain Bacteria; kingdom Pseudomonadati; phylum Bacteroidota; class Flavobacteriia; order Flavobacteriales; family Flavobacteriaceae; genus Olleya; species Olleya sp. Hel_I_94. The sequence continues at coordinate 1,987,294 of NZ_VISI01000002.1, read as the reverse complement.
TGGATACCTAACGGATCAGAGACAGAATGGAATTATGTTATACAACCAGCAGGAACAGGAATACCAACTTCTGGTACGTTAGTAACAACAACCACAATTTCAGAGACAGGATTAAACCCAGCAACAAATTACGAGATTTATGTACAATCGGTTTGTGGAGCAGATACAAGTACTTGGGCTGGACCGTTTACCTTTTCAACATTATTACAATTTAACTTTACTTTAGATTGTGCTACAGATGGACCACAAACAATAGATTATTGTTATGATAATAATGATACTAATGTATTTACATTTACATCTACGGATGGTACACCTCTTAATTTAACAATTAACGCAGGACAAGTAGAAAATTCTTGGGATGAAGTTATTGTATTAGATTCTGACGGAGTTACTAACTTAAACGCAGCAACTCCATATGGTGTAGGAGGTCAAATAGGTGGTTTAACATTCCAATCATCAGGAGATACTATTTCTTTTGCTGTAGAATCGGATGGAAGTGGTAGTTGTCAAAGTAACTCAACGTATACTTCAATTAATCTAACTGTAACTTGTGCAACTTGTGTTAATCCTACCGCAACATTTGTTGTAGTTGATGATTGTGCAAATGGTGATCAGTTTTTAGTTGATGTTGATATTACATCTTTAGGTGACGCAACAACTTTATCTATTGAAGATAATCAAGGTAATCCACCAGTAGTTGTTTCAGCAACTGGAATAGAACAGTTTGGACCTTATCCTTTTAACACAGATATTGTCTTTACTGTATCTAATACAAGTGATATTAATTGTGTGATTACTAGTAGTGCTATTTCATTAGCAGCATGTCCTCCAGTAAATGATAATCCATGTAACGCAACAGTTGCATTAGTAAATAATGGAGAGGCGTGTATTGATGTAAATTCTGGAACTTTAATAGAAGCAACTGATTCTGGTTTACCAGGAGGTACTTGTACTACAAGTGCAGATGATGATGTTTGGTACCAATTTACAGCATTAGGTGATCAACAAATAATTCAGATATTAAATGTTACAGGAGGTTTTAACGTAGACCATGCATTGTATGAGCTAGGTACAGACTGTAACGATTTAACTCAGTTATACTGTACAACAGATGATGCTAGTATTACACCAACCTTAACTGTAGGTAATGTGTATTACATCAGAGTATTCTCTGCTGGTACAACAGCAACTACTATTAACTTTGATTTATGTATTCAGACTTTAGGTGTGCCAACGTATTGTACGGAAGCTTTACCAATATGTGCGGATCCAACAATATTTTATCCTAGTATTGTAGGAGATCAAGTAGCACCTCCTTATATCGATTACGATTGTTTAGGAAGTCAGCCTGATCCACAATGGAATACTATTCAATTTGATGACGCAGGAGATTATGTGTTCCAATTAGCACAAACTAATGCAGCTGGAACAGGATTAGATATTGACTTTATAGTTTGGGGACCATTTCCAGGTCAAGAGGCAGGATGTTTTGACCTGTTACCAGGTACTATTGCAGATTGTAGTTTCTCTGCTACAGCAACAGAGACTATTACATTAACAGGTGTGCCAGCTAACTCAATTTATATAATCTTAATTACAAATTTCTCTCAACAATCAGGTAGTTATGTGTTTACACAACAATCTGGTCCTTTAGATGGTACTAATTGTGATGTAGTATGTGAAGTGGCTTTAGATTATGATGGAATATTAATTGAGCAAGGACTTTCTGCTCCAGAAGGATCAAGTGATGACATCAATTTATGTGGAGCAACATCTGTTACATTGACTGCAGAAACAGCTTATGCTGTTGATAGTTATGATTGGTACGTTAATGGTATTTATCAAGATGGAGTAAACTCTCCGACTATTGAAGCTACAGTTTCAGGACAATATTTATGTATTGTAGGTGGTGGAATTTGTGATGATTTTACATCTTCATTAACTGCTAATATCAATTTCTTTGATTCAGCTACAGCTACAACAGCACCAGCATTAGAAGTTTGTGATGATGGTTCTGGAAACGGTGTGTTTGATTTAGAAAGTCAAACTGCAACAATTTTAGGAACTCAAGATCCAGCGGATTTTGTAGTAACATATTACTCGGCTTTAGCAAATGCTCAGGCAGGAATTGGCGCATTAACATCGCCACATACAGCTACAGACGGTACAACTATTTATGTAAGAGTGGAAGATGTAGATGCTGTAGGATCTGATTCTGGTTGTGCATCAACTAATACTAACTTTAATCTAATGGTAAGTGCTGCTCCAGAAGCAACGCAACCTATGGACTTAGAAGTTTGTGATGATGGTGCTGGAAATGATGTGTTTGATTTAACACAAAATGAAGCAACTATATTAGGAACTCAAACAGGAGTGGTGGTATCGTACCATAACTTAGAAGCAGACGCAATTAGTGGAGATAACGCAATAGCTAACCCTTCGGCTTATACTATCACAGGAAATCAAGAAACAATATTTGTAAGAGTTGAAAATGTTGTAGCAACAGATTGTTATAAAGTTACAGACTTTAACATTATATTTAATGCTACACCAGAAACAACTTTTAATTTAGATATACCATATGAGGTTTGTCCAAACGCAACATCACCAATTACTATTACTGCTCAAGCAGAAAATTACACAGTTGGAGAAGTAAGTATCAAGTGGTACAACGAAGGTGTTGAGATTGCTGGTCAAACAGGTTTATCATTAAATACTGTTTTAACTGCAGGAGAGTATGAAATTGAAGTTACATTTAGTGATACAGGATGTTCTAAATCAGAATTTGTAACAGTAGTAGAGTTAGAAAACTGTACAATACCACAAGGTATCTCTCCAGGTGTATCACCAGGATTAAATGACAATTTTGATTTAAGTAGTTTTGATGTACAAAGCTTAGAGATTTACAACCGTAATGGTACTTTAGTTTACTCTAAAACAAATTATGTAAACGAATGGGAAGGACAATCTAACGCAGGTGACGAGTTACCAGTTGGAACGTACTACTACGTAATGAAGTATCAAGGAAACAAAACAAAAGCCTCTTGGGTATATATAAACAGATAAACTAACTAGAAAACCAACAAGAAACAGATGAAAAAAATAATATATATCGTATTCCTAGTGTTTATAGGTGTACAAGCCCAACAAGATCCACAGTACACACAGTACATGTATAACATGAATGTGGTTAATCCAGCATATGCAGGATCGACAGATGGTGTTGCCATAGGCGCACTATACAGAAGCCAATGGGTTGGATTAGAAGGAGCACCAACTACAGGAACACTAACCCTACATTCGCCAGTTGGTAAGAATGTAGGATTGGGACTATCATTAATAAGTGATGAAGTAGGACCAGTAAGCGAGACGAATGCTTATGTTGATTTTTCTTACACCATACCTGTAGGAACAAAAACTAAATTAGCATTTGGATTAAAAGCAGGAGCTACGTTTCATGACATTGGATTAGCAGGATTAGATTTAATAGATGCTAATGATCCCTTTTTCTCAGAAAACATTAATGAAGTTACTCCAAATATTGGAGCGGGATTATATTTTTACAAACCAAGTAAGTTTTATATTTCTGCCTCTATGCCTAACATTTTAAACTCTGTGCATTTAGATGCTAATGGTTTTAAAATAGGATCAGAGACGCAACACTTTTTTGGAGCAGCAGGATACGTATTTGATTTATCAGAAAACTTTAAGCTAAAGCCACACGCTTTAGCTAAAGTTGCTTTTGATGCGCCAGTAAGTTTTGATGTTAACTTAAACTTATTTATGTATGACTTTGTAGAAGTAGGAGCAGGTTACCGTTTAGACGATTCTTTTAGTGGGATGATTAACTTTTTAGTGGCACCTAATTTAAGAATAGGTTATGCGTATGACAGTATCCAATCACAATTAGATGTTGTAACCAACTCATCACACGAGATTTTTATCAACTTTGATATTAATCTTCCAAGAAAAGTATCACGTTCACCACGTTATTTCTAATCAAAAGCCAACCATTACAATGAAAAAAATACAACTATTTATATTCGCGATATTACTAAGCAGTGCCAATGGGTTTGCTCAAAGTGATGCGACCAAAAGTGCTGACAAACATTTTGATAAGTTAGAGTTTGTTGAAGCAGCTAAAGCCTATACCAAATTAGTAGAAAAAGGAGAAGCAGACGCATACGTGTACCAACGATTAGCCGAAGCAAACTACAATACATTTAATACCGTAGAAGCAGAAAAATGGTATGCTAAGGCATTAGAAACAAAAGCAGATCCAGAAATGCTTTATAAGTATTCTGAGATGTTAAAAGCAAATGGTAAATATGATGCTTCAAACGCACAAATGAAAAAATTTGCTTCGCTTTACAGCACAGACGACAGAGCTAAAGCATACACTGCTAATCCAAATTACTTAGAAGACATCTTAAACTCTGAAGCAAAATTTACTGCAGAAAATTTAGATTTTAATACAGCAGCTTCAGACTTTGGAGGGACTTTAAAAGATGGAACCCTTTATATTACCTCTGCAAGAAATGACTCTAGACGTAATTATGGATGGAATGACCAACCGTTTTTAGACATCTATGAAATAGCACAAGCAGAGGACGGAAGTTATGCTGAACCAAATTTGCTTAACGGAAAGATAAACACTAAATATCATGAAGGTGTGGTATCATTCTCACCAGACGGTAACACGATGTATTTTTCTAGAGAAAGCTTTTTTGAGAATATGTACGAAAAGCTAGAAACAGGGAACACAAAAATTAGTGTTATTCAGTTATTTAAAGCGACAAAATCTGGAGACAAATGGGATAAAGTACAACCGTTAAATATTAACACTAATACGTACTCTGTAAAAAACCCATCAGTAAGCAAAGACGGAACAACATTATACTTTGCATCTGATATGCCAGGAGGATTTGGTATGTACGACATCTACAAAGCAACTATTGAAGCTGATGGTATGGTTGGAACACCAGAAAACCTAGGAAACAAGATTAATACCTCAGGACAAGAAATGTTTCCATACGCAGGATCAAGCGACTATTTATTTTTCTCTTCAAATGGACACTTAGGTTTAGGTAACTTAGATGTATTTTATACTGAATATTCTAATGCAGGAAAAGTAAAAAATATGGGAGCACCAATAAATAGTAAAGCAGACGATTTTGCTTTTAATATTGATGCAGATAAAAAAGGTTACGTGTCTTCAAACCGTGAAGGTGGAAAAGGAAGTGATGACATTTATGCTATTAATGAAATTAAAGCCTTATGTGATGTAGACCTAATTGTAACTGTAGAAAATGCAGAAACTGGAGAAAAACTAGCTAATGCTACAGTAGTACTACATGATGCTAAAGGATCAGTATTAGGGACACAAACAACCAATGCACAAGGTGTAGCAACATTTAATACAGACTGTGACTTAGATACTAGCTTAAAAGTAACTAAAGCAGAGTTTGAAGATAACGCAGTAACTGTTAATACAAAACGAGAGGACCGTCTTGCTGTTACAGTTGACCTAACACCAATCAAGAAAATTATTGTTGCAGACAAAGTGGTGTTAGACCCAATTTACTTTGAGTTTGACAAATCTAACATTACACCACAAGGAGCATTAGAGTTAGACAAACTAGTCTTAGTGATGAATAAATACCCAGAAATGGTAATCTATGCAACATCACATACAGATAGTAGAGGTCCTGCAGGTTATAACATGAGCTTATCTGATAGAAGAGCTAAATCTACAGTAGCTTACATCATATCTAAAGGTATTGATGCAAGCAGAATATCTGGAGATGGTAAGGGAGAATCAGAGCTATTATATGACTGTGGATCTAGTTGTACAGAAGAGCAACATCAATTTAACAGACGTTCTGAGTTTACAATCGTAAGCGGTGGACCTAAACAATAAACACTAGTTTAACAACCAATTAAAAACCAAAAAAAGCCACATCTATAAAAGATGTGGCTTTTTTAATTTATAGCTGTTTTGAAGTCTTTTTAGCTTTGTAAACTATTAAGATTTGTTATTGTAAATAGTATTATTAAGTATGCGAAGATTGGCCTACTAATTTTATTATACACTTTGGTGCAAAAAAAAAGCCTAGCTATAAAATAGTAGGCTTTTTTATTATTTAATTTGATTACCATCTTTGTCAACAAAATGATATTCAAGGTATGTGTAAGCATCTCTTGGTTGTATTTTAACCCATTTTTTGTGTTCAAAAAACCATTTTGAACGAATTGATGGAAAACCTTTTGTTAAAAAGGCTGCTATAAAAGGATGTGTGTTTAAAGTCACCTTCTTATAGTCTTTTTTAAATATTTGTTCTATGTCGTGAGTTATTTTAGGCACAATATTAATTGGTGCTTCGACTTCTTCTCCATTAAAACTGTTAGGATTTTCCTCTCTTGTTTTAATATTCATTTCTGGTCTTACTCTTTGACGTGTAATTTGAATCAATCCAAACTTACTAGGAGGTAATATTTTGTGTTTGGCACGATCATCTTTCATTTCGTCACGAAGATGATTGTAAAGTTTTTTTCTATGTTCAGCAGTATTTAGGTCAATAAAATCTATCACAATAATTCCACCCATATCACGTAATCTTAATTGTCGTGCTACTTCTGATGCAGATATTAAGTTTACTTCAAGTGCTGTGTCTTCTTGAGAGTTTGATTTATTTGATCTATTACCACTATTTACATCAATGACGTGAAGCGCTTCAGTATGCTCGATGACAAGGTATGCACCTTTAGCCATAGAGACCGTCTTACCAAAAGCAGTTTTTATTTGTCTTTCTATTCCAAATTTTTCAAAAATAGGAATATTAGACTGATGTAATTTGACTATTGATTCTTTTTTGGGTGCGTATTGTTGCACGTAATCTTTAACTTGTGCATGTAATGCTTCATCATCTACATGAATCCCTGTAAAAGTGTCGTTAAATATATCTCTTAAAATAGAAGAGGCTTTATTTAACTCACCTAATACTTTGGTAGGATGATTTGCTTTATGCAATTTTTTACACATTGCTGTCCAACGACTAAGCAAATTTTGTAAATCTTTATCTAGTTCGGCTACTTTTTTGCCTTCTGCTACTGTTCGTACAATAACTCCAAAACCAGGAGGAGTTATACTCCTTACCAAGCGTTTTAAGCGCTCTTTTTCTTCTTTACTCTCTATCTTTTGCGAAATAGAAATTCGATCGGAAAATGGCACTAAAACAATATATCTACCAGCTATGGACAGCTCTGAGCTAATCCTTGGGCCTTTAGTAGATATTGGTTCTTTAACTATTTGTACTAAAATAGACTGATTTGATTTTAAGACGTCAGTAATCTTTCCGTCTTTATCAATATCTTTTTCAAATGGGTAATCCTTTAAAGAAAAATCTTTTAGTTTACCTGTGCTTACACTTTTTGTGAATTTTAAAAGAGATGACATTTTTGGTCCTAAATCATGATAATGCAAAAATGCATCTTTTTCATAACCAACATTGACAAATGCTGCATTTAGTCCTGGAACAGCTTTTCTTATTTTGGCGATAAACACATCACCAACCGCAAAGTTGTTCCCATCTTCCTCTTTATGTAATTCAACTAATTTTCCATCTTTTAATAAGGCAAAATCAACAGCTTCTGGACTAGATCTAATAATTAATTCTTTATCCATTTAAGGTTAATTTTTATCCATACAACTAAGTATAGATGGATTATACAATATATCATACCTTTTTTTTAAACAAAAAAAGGTATGATAATCACAGGATTTTTTAAATCCGTTTGAGTTTAAAAATACGCAAGGTTTTACATATTTGTAATAAACTCTATTTTCAAAGAACGATAATTTTAATAAACCAAAAAAGTAGTTATATAAACTACTTTTTGGTACTATTTCTTCTTCTTGTGACGATTAGCGCGTCTACGTTTTTTACGCTTATGCGTTGCAACCTTGTGTCTTTTACGTTTCTTACCACTTGGCATAGGGTTAATGTTTTTAAATTAATAATTCGTTTATAATATTTTTTACTTTACGTCTACGTTAGTTTTTACACCCTCTACAAATACTTTTGCAGGTTTAAACGCTGGTATGTTGTGAGCAGGAATCTTGATAGTCGTATTTTTTGAAATATTTCTTCCTGTTTTTTCTGCTCTTGTTTTAATGATAAAGCTACCAAATCCTCTAAGGTAAACATTATCACCTCCTTCTAAAGATGTCTTAACTTCTTCCATAAAAGTCTCTACAGTTGCCTGAACATCTCCTTTTTCTATTCCTAATTTTTCAGAAATCTTTGTTACTAAATCAGCTTTAGTCATTTTCTTTTCTTGTTTGCGTTATTAATTTTTCTAAGGGTTGGCAAATATAGGCATTTAATATTCAATATTTCAAACCTAATTCATTAAAATTTAATGCGATAAACTTTACTTTTGCTTTTCTTACTTTTTTCTAATAAATGAACTTTGCAAAACAATTAATTAATTGGTACACAGATAATAAACGAGATTTGCCTTGGCGTAACACTACAAACCCTTATTATATTTGGCTTTCCGAAATTATTTTACAACAAACACAAGTCATTCAAGGCTTGCCATATTACACCGCTTTTACTACCAATTTCCCTACTGTTTTTGACTTAGCTAAGGCTGAGGAACAAGAGGTGTTAAAATTATGGCAAGGATTGGGTTATTACTCTAGAGCACGAAATTTGCACGCCTCAGCTAAATACATAGTAGATGAGCGTGATGGACATTTTCCGGATACTTTTGATGACATTATTAAACTAAAAGGAGTAGGTGATTATACAGCAAGTGCAATTGCTTCTATTAGTTTTAATGAAGTTACTGCAGTTGTTGACGGTAATGTTTACAGAGCGTTGTCTAGGATTTATGGTATTTACACTCCTATTAATACAGGTAAAGGTTTTAAAGAGTTTAAGATGTTAGCACAACAATTAATTGATGTTAAGCAACCTGCTACTTTTAATCAAGCCATAATGGAGTTTGGTGCAAGATTGTGTAAGCCTAAAAATCCAGATTGTAATAATTGTCCTTTTAACAACACATGTGTTGCTTTAGAAAAAGCTGTAATTACTGATTTACCTGTAAAAATTAAAAGTGCTAAGGTTTCCAAAAAGTATTTTAACTTTATTGTAATTCTTTCTAAGGATGGTAAAACGGTTTTACAACAGCGACTAGGTAGTGGGATTTGGCAAAATTTATATCAATTTCCTTTAATAGAAACTGATAAAGATGCGTCTTTTGATAGTATTGAGGAGCAAATTAAATTGATAGCACCATTAAAAGAACAATTTTTAGAATTGTCTTTATATAACGAAGAAGCAATAGTACATAAATTATCCCATCAGCATTTATACACTAAATTTTGGATTGTATCGTTAGATAGTAAACTTCCAGAAGGTATTGCTTTTGGTAAAATAAAGGATTTTCCAGTGCCAATATTGATAGGTAATTTTATTGAAAAATTTAATTTTTAAATCATTACTGTCAACGCCTCAATATTTTTTATTAAATTTATTTACATTGAAGCTTAAAGCTGTAATTTTGTATTAGAAAAAAACACTACTTATGTCAGGAACATTAAATAAAGTTATGCTAATTGGGCATTTAGGAGATGAAGTTAAAATGCACTACTTTGAAGGAGGTGGTTGTGTTGGACGTTTTCCTTTAGCAACCAACGAGACTTATGTTAGCAAGCAAACTAACGAGCGTGTTACTAATACGGATTGGCATAATATAGTAGTGCGCAATAAAGCTGCTGAAATTTGTGAAAAATATTTAACAAAAGGTGATAAGGTTTATGTTGAAGGACGCATAAAAACTAGAAAATGGCAAGACGAATCTGGAAATGATCGTTATAGTACAGAGATACAAGTGTCTGACTTTACATTTTTAAGTACAAAGCGTGATCCTGAGGCAGCTCCTACAACACCAGCTGTACAACAGCAACAAGCACCAAAAACTGATATTCCAAAACAAACGTCTTCAGCCTCTAGCGAAGACGATCTACCGTTTTAATAAGTGATTATGGATCCTGAACCCTCGAGTTTTTTAGCATTAGTAATTTCTGATAATATCAATATTGTACTTGGTTTTGTACTTTTAGTTGTATTATTAATATGTTCTGCTATGATTTCAGGAGCAGAAGTGGCATTGTTTTCATTAACAAAATCTGATCTTGAAGACGAAGCATTACAAGGTAAAAAACAAATACAGATAATTTCTAAACTACTAGTTAGGCCTAAAAAACTATTAGCAACCATTTTAGTAGCCAATAATTTTATAAATATTGGTATTGTAATACTATTTGCCTTTTTAGGTAACTATTTGTTTGCAGGTATAAACTCTGCTTTAGTTAAATTTATAGTGGAAGTAGTAGTCATTACCTTTTTAATATTACTTTTTGGTGAAATTTTACCTAAGATTTATGCTAGTCGCAACAATTTAAAATTTGCGACATTTATGGCCTATCCATTAGGTGTTCTAGATGTATTATTTTCGCCTTTAAGTTTGCCAATGCGCAGTATAACGCTGACAATTCATAATAGATTAGGAAAACAAAAATCTAATATCAGTGTAGATCAATTGTCTCAAGCATTAGAGCTAACAAGTGAGCATGACACCACTAAAGAAGAACAAAAAATATTACAAGGGATTGTAAGTTTTGGAAATACAGATACCAAACAGGTTATGCAACCACGTATTGATGTCTTTGCTTTAAATGTAGAGCAACCTTATAGCGAGATTATTCCAGAAATTATAGAAAACGGTTATTCTAGAATACCAGTATATAAAGATAGTATGGATAATATCGTTGGCGTATTGTATGTTAAAGATTTATTGCCATATATTGATAAGCAAACATTTGATTGGACAACTTTATTAAGAGCACCATTTTTTGTTCCAGAAAATAAAAAATTGGACGATTTAATGGCAGAATTCCAAGAGAAAAAAGTACATCTTGCTGTAGTTGTTGATGAGTATGGAGGAACATCTGGATTAGTGTCATTAGAAGATATTATTGAAGAGATTGTAGGTGATATTAGTGACGAGTTTGATGACGAAGACTTAGTGTTTTCAAAGCTTGATGATAAAAATTATGCTTTTGAAGGTAAAACTGCGTTAAAAGATTTTTATAAAATTATTAAGTTAGAAAACGATACAATTTTTGAAGATAATAAAGGTGAAGCTGAGACTATTGCTGGTTTTATTTTAGAAAATTCTGGAGGTTTTCCTAAACGAAATAGCAAAATACAGTTTGAAAACTACGTTTTTACAATTGAAGCATTAGATAAAAAACGTATAAAACGTGTCAAGGTTACCTTGCCCTAAATAACAAAATATAAAGGCTAATTATTATTGCCTAAGTAATTATAACATGAGACATTTAATAATCTTCCTTTTAACCTTTGTACTACTAACAAGTTGTGGAAACGACCCAATACCAAAGCCAAAAGGGTATCTAAGGTTAGAGTATCCTCAGGCAGATTATAAAATGTATAATCAAGACTTGCCTTTTGCTTTTGATCGAAACATGCAAAGTGATACCATAATATATAAGCCTTTACAAGATGATGTAAAAAGTTTTGGACTTAATATTGAGTATAAAAAATTAAAAGGAACCATATATCTAACTTATAAAGCAATAGATGGCAAAGAGCGCTTAGTTAAGTATCTTAAAAATGCTCAAAATTTTACTCAAGAACATACTAAAAAAGCAGATGCTATTGAAGAGGTTGTTTGGGAAAACCCTGTGAATAAAGTGTATGGAATGTTTTATGAAGTTGGTGGTAATGCAGCATCACAATCTCAGTTTTATATAACGGATAGTATAAATCATTTTTTAACTGGGTCATTATATTTTTATGCTAAACCTAATTATGACTCGATATTACCTGCTGCTAATTATCTTCAAAAAGATATTAAGCGTATAATGGAAAGTGTCCAATGGAAGTAATTTTGATTATTTAAACACATCTTTAAATCACAAATAGAAAATAAGAACAAAAAAAGCCTTGAATTTTCAAGGCTTTTATATTTAAATAAGGTAATGTTTATTAAGCTTTTTTAGCGTCTGTACAACATGCTTTTTTGCAATCTTTAGCACAAGCTAATTTTTCTGCTTCAGTTTTGTTAGCACATTTTTTCTTGCATTCTGCAGTTTTAGCAGCACAATCTTTACAGTCTTTTTTAGTGCAATCTTCTTTACACTTCATTGTGCATTCTTTTTTTGCAGTAGAAAAAGCATCTACCGTATGCATGTCTTTTACTTTATAGGTGTCAGCAACACTTGTAACAGTAGTTTCTAATGATGCAGGAGTTACTAATGCTTCATCATATTCTACCATTGCTAATTCGCGATCAAAATCTACAATTGCAGATTTTACACCTTCCATTTTAGCCATTTTTTTCTCAATAGTTTTTGCACAACCCATTGCGCAAGTCATACCTTCTATTTTAAATTCAGCTTTAGCTAACTTAGCATTTGGATTAATTTCTGCTTTTTTTGTTACTTCTGTAGTTTCTGTAGCAGAAGGTGATGTCATAACTTCTGGCTCAGCTTCGTTTTTACAACTAAATGTTAATACTGTTATTGCAACTAGTACTAGTATATGTTTAAATGATTTCATTTTAATAAAATTTTGTTATTGTTTAATAGTTACAAAATTACTAAATAATATGCTTTATTGCTTTTTATATTGGATTTTTGTACCGTAAAATTTAGCTATGCAAAATAATAATACTAAAAAATGGGCGTATTTACTTGTTTTGTCTCTTATTTGGGGAACGTCTTTTATTTTAATTAAGAAGGCTTTGTTGGGTTTAAATGCCTATCAATTAGGTGCTTTGCGTACTTTAATTACAGGATTGTTTTTGTTTATGGCAGGTTATAAAAAGATACGTTTAATTAAAAAAACGGATTGGAAATGGATTGCGATTTCGGGCTTTTTAGGGGCTTTTATTCCTGCGTTTTTCTTTGCAATCGCCGAAACCCAAATAGATAGTGCAGTTGTGTCTGTTTTAAATAGTTTGGTGCCATTAAACACTGTTTTAATTGGTGCTGCTGTGTTTAAAATAGCAAGCACTACTAAGCAGGTTGTTGGTGTTATTATTGGCTTTATTGGTACGTCTATATTAATATTAGAAGGTGCAGATTTAAACCCAAATCAAAATTATTGGTTTGCAGGATTTGTAATAGCGTCTACGGTAATGTACGCCATAAATGTTAACATTATTAAGCGCTATTTACAAGACGTTAAACCTTTAGCAATAGCTGTTGGTAATTATGTTGTTATTTTTATACCTGCTTTAGTTGTTTTGATTTTTGCAGACTTTTTTAATGTGGCAAACTTTAGTAATCCTGATTTTACAAATGCAATTGGTTACGTTGTTATTTTATCCTTTTTTGGTACTGCTTTGGCTAAAGTATTGTTTAACACTTTGGTGCAAATGTCTACTCCTGTATTTGCGTCTTCTGTGACTTATATTATGCCAATTGTTGCTTTAGTCTGGGGCTTGATGGATGGAGAAAGTTTTAGTGTAACACAAATTGTTGGGACCTTAATTATTTTAATTGGTGTGTATTTAGCTAATAGAAAAGCAAAAAAAATCCGAAACGTTTAAGCTTCGGATTTTTAAATTATATGTAATGTATATTAGTTAAAATCTGCATCTGTAACACCTTCGTTTACTTTTACATTTTTAATATTCATAGACATTGTTTGTGGTCCAGCTATGATAGTTTGTGCGTAAGGGAATTTTACTCCGTTTACTTCAGAGTAATTACCATACTTAACTGTTGTAGTAACTTCTTGTCCTTGCGCTTTAGTTGTGCTTTCTTCTTGAACTAATAATTTTGATGTAACATCATAATAACGGTAAGAAGCATCGTCACCTTTAGTTACTTTTACTTTATAGCTATCTGCTCCGTCGATATCAACAATACTTACTAATGTTAAATTAGCCATATCGTATTTAGTTTCTGGGAACATTCCAGTTTCAGCTTTTTTGTCTGATACTTCAGTTTCTGTTAAAGGTATTTTTTGTCCTTGTCGTATTTGATATCCAGTAGATCCATTCCATTTAGATGTCATTACTGCCATACCTTGCATAGCAACTTCCATAGACTCTTTATTTTCTTTAGTTTTCTTTATTTCAACGGTCAATGGTGGTGCTCCTTGGATTACAAAATCGCCATCCATTTTTACAGAGTTTACCATGTTAATATTGTTGGTTCCTCCAATAGCTGTAATATAGTTGTCTAATACCGTTTTAGCAGTTACGCCATCAGGAATTGGCTTAGAAAATTCTGGTTTTTCAACTGGATTTGCAAACTTGTCAAAGTACTTAATTGGTACTCCTGTTTTTTCTAATCCAGGGATTACATCACTACCTTTTCCAACTATGATTATACGTGCATTTTCTGGCTTAAAGTATTTGTTAGCCACACGTTGTACATCCTCAATAGTTACTGCATTTATTTTAGATAAATACGTTTTATAAAAGTCAGAAGGTAATTTATTTAGTTTAATGCTTAATGCGTATCTAGCAATTGTCTGAGGGCTTTCTAAAGCTAAAACAAAATCTCCAACATACTTAGCTTTTGCATTAGCTAATGCTTCAGCAGTAACAGGTTCTGATTTTATTCTTTTAATTTCTTTTAAAGTCTCTACAACTGCACTGTCAGTAACAGTGTTTCTTACTTCAGCTCCAGCTGTAAATCTTGAAGCACCAAAACGAGAAGCACCAATACTAGAACGTGCTCCATAAGTCCAACCATTTGCTTCACGTAAATTCATGTTTAAGTAGCTGTTAAAACCACCACCTAAAATTTTATTAGCAATTAATACTGCATGGTAATCAGGATCATTCATTTCTAACGTTACGTTATTAGTTAATGATATGTTTGATTGTACAGCATTTGGCATGTCTACAAAATTGATTTGCGTGCTTGCTAGGTTTGGATTAGGAGTAACTAGATTTGTTGTAAAATCAATTCCTTTATCCCATTTTTTGAAGTATTTTTTAACTTGCTTTTCAACTGTCTTAAAATCTACATCACCAATAATTACTAAGTATGCATTGTTTGGGTTAAAGTATTTTTGATAAAATGCTCTAACATTATCAATTGTAATATTATTTACAGTTTCTTCAGTTATATATTCTCCGTAAGGGTGGTTACTACCATAAGATAATGCGCTACCTACACGACCTGCTACAGCATCTACACTTTTTTCGTTGTTTTTTAAACCTTCTAGAATAAGTGCTTTTTCTTTATCAAATTCTTCTTGAGAAAATAATGGATTCATAGCTGCATCTGCCATTAATTCCATAATACGCTCAGAATATTTAGATAAACCACTAGCATATGCTCCATCAGAACTAAATCCAAGGCTTGCTCCTAAAAAGTCAATCTCTTCATTAAAAACATCTTTAGGGATATTAGTTGTACCGTTTCCTAACATGGCACCTAACATTGCAGATACACCTGCTTTGTCACCTTCTGTAATTGGTTGGTTATCTATAGTTAACGCGTATGATACTCTTGGAAGCTTATGGTTTTCAACAATTAAAACTTTAAGTCCATTTTTTAGTTCAAACTCTCCAGGGACTTCTAAAGTAATGGTTGGAGCAGGACCTGGTTCTGGTTGTTTAGATCTGTCTATTTGGGCTGTTGCCGAAATTGATATAAACAATACCGCTAATAAGGCTGTTATTTTTGTTTTCATATCTATTGAAATTTCTTTTTTATTTTTCGTCTTTACTTGGTAAATATTCTAAAACAACACGTTGGTTAGGATTTAAATATTTTTTAGCAACATTTTGAATCTCTTCTCTAGTAATAGATCTGTAGATTTTAATTTCGTTGTTAATTAAACTAATATCCTTATAAAGCATATAGTAGCGAGCTAATGAGTTTGCTACACCAGAAATGCTTGAATTTGAACTTACAAAATTGTTTTCAAATTGGTTTTGAAGTTTTTGGTAATCTCTTTCAGACATTAATTCAGTTTGTACCTTAACTAATTCTTCATCAATTTCGGCTAATAAACCATCTAAAGTATTATCACCTAAAGGTAAACCGTAGATAATGTATGTACCGTAATCTTCTTGGCTTTGGTTAAAAGCACCAACTTGTACAGCCATTTTTTTGTCATCAACAATTTTTTTATACAATTTAGATGTTTTACCAGAACTTAAATAACTAGATAACATATCTAATACATAAGCATCTCTTTCTGTCATTGCTGGTGTTCTGTAGGCAGCAATAATTGCAGGGATTTGTATGTTGTCGTCGTAAGCTGTTGCTTTAATAGTCTCAGTAATTGGGTCCTCTTTAGGGAAATTTCTAACTATATCTTCTCCTCTTGGGATTGGTCCAAAATAGTCTTTAATCATCTTTTTTGTAGAGGCAATATCTATATCGCCAGCAACAACTAATACAGCGTTATTTGGTACGTAGAATTTTTTGTTAAACGCTTGAAACTCTTCTAAAGAAGCAGCATCTAAATGCTCCATTTTTCCAATAGTTGTTCCTTTATAAGGGTGTTTTTTGAAGATATTAAGTTTAACATTTTCGATAAATTTACCATAAGGAGAATTGTCTACACGTAAACGTTTTTCTTCTTTTACAACTTCATTTTGAGTGTCCACACCAATCTGATTAATAATTGGGTGCATTAAACGCTCAGATTCCATCCATAATCCTAATTCTAGGCTATTAGAAGGGAAAACTTCGTAATAATACGTTCTGTCGTCAGTTGTGTTTGCGTTATTACTTCCTCCTTGAGAAGTTACAATTTTAAACCATTCACCACGATCGATGTTTTCAGTACCTTCAAATAAAAGGTGTTCAAAAAAGTGAGCCATACCTGTACGATCTGGCTGTTCGTCTTTTGCACCAACATGGTACATTACAGAGGTAGTTACTACAGGAGCAGAGTTGTCTTGATGTAAGATAACGTGTAAACCATTGTCTAAATCATACTCTTCGTAGTTAACTTCTTGTGCTGTAGCAGAAAAACCAGCTAAAAGCAAAGCAGCTAATGAGAATAAACTTTTTTTCATGTGTTTGATTATTTAATTTATCAGTTTAAGTATTAGTATACTGTTGTATGTTTTTGTTACAACAGTTTTAACAAAAATAACAATACAACCATGTATTACTGCTTAATTTATTGAAAATTAACATCAAATTATAAAAATTTGGTTCCATTTTCACGAAATTTAAAGGGATTATTAACCAAAAACCATAAATTAATATGAAAAATATTTCCCTTCCTGTAAGATTTGGGTTAGTTATAAGCGCATGTTTAATTGCCTTTTTTTTAATCCTGTCTTTGTTTAATTTACATACTAATCCTTTTTTTAGTTTATTTAATGGTGTAATAACAGGTTTTGGTATTTATGAAACTATAAAGTATTATAAATTACAACAAGCTGACAAATTTAGTTACACAGGCGGTTTTACCGTAGGTATCATTGCAGGTTTTATAGCTGCAATTTTGTTTACAGTATTTTTTACCTTTTATGCTACAGAAGTTGATACTGAATTTTTGACCAAATTATTAACCGTTTTTAAAAGTGACTATAATGTACAAATAGGCTTAGTTGCTTTTGTTGTTGCGATTATGGGATTTGCAACAACAGTAGTTATTACACTTACTTGTATGCAACTTTTTAAAAATAGCAGAAATATGCCTCAAAATCAATAAAAGGTTTGTAGATTAATTAATTAGAAGTATATTTGCATCCGTTTTCTCAGGAAAATGAGATTATTTTATATAAACTAATTAATAAAAACGTTACGCTATGTACGCAATTGTAGAGATAGCAGGGCATCAATTTAAAGTTGAAAAAGACCAAAAAGTTTTTGTTAACCGTTTAGCAACAGAAGAAGGAGAAGCAGTGTCTTTTGACAATGTCCTTTTAATTGCAGATGGTTCTAACATAACTGTAGGCGCCCCAGCTATAGGCGGAGCACAAGTAAGTGCAAAAGTCTTAAAGCACCTTCAAGGTGATAAAGTTATTGTTTTCAAGAAGAAAAGAAGAAAAGGTTACCGTAAGAAAAACGGACACAGACAAGCCTTAACTGAAATCGTAATTGAAAGTATAGTAGCTTCAGGAGCTAAGCCAGCAGCGAAAGCTGAAAAAGCTGCTCCAAAAAAAGAAACTAAAAAAGTAGAAGCTAAAGCTGCACCTAAAAAGGCTGCTAAAGCATCAGGTAAAGCTGACGACTTGAAAAAAGTTGAAGGTATTGGACCAAAAATTGCTGAAACATTAGTTGAAGCAGGAATCGCTACTTTTGCTGAATTAGCAAAAACTGATGCAGCTAAAATTTCTGAAATTATCGCAGGTGTACGTGGTAATCACGTAACTGACACATGGCCAGCACAAGCTCAATTAGCTGCTGATGGTAAGTGGGATGAGTTAAAGAAATGGCAAGACGAATTAGATGGTGGTAAAGCGTAATTGCTAAAACACTTTAAGTATAACAATTTAAACACTTAAGATCATGGCTCACAAAAAAGGGGTTGGTAGTTCGAAGAATGGTAGAGAATCAGAATCGAAACGTTTAGGCGTAAAGATATTTGGTGGACAAGCTGCTATTGCTGGAAACATTATCATAAGACAAAGAGGTAACACACACCATCCAGGTGAAAACGTATACCAAGGAAAAGATCATACTTTACATGCTAAAGTTGATGGTTTAGTAAAATTTACAAAGAAAAGAGACAATAAGTCTTATGTTTCTATTGAGCCTTTCCAAGCTTAATAATTTTATTTCCTAAAAAATTAAAACCCTTTCTATTTATTTAGAAAGGGTTTTTTGTTGTTTTAGTATGTCGTTTATAATTTTTAAATGATGGTTGGTGTGCATTAGTAAAAATTTGGGTACACGTTTGGTATTTATGTGTCCAAATAAAGGATGTTTAAAATAGGCGTTTTTGCCTAAGTTTGTTAGTGTAGTAATATTAGATTTTGCTAATGTAATTTGTTGTGTTAAATCTGCTTTAGTAATATTTTCTGGTGGTAGTACATGTTTTGGAGCTTTTGCTTTTCCTCTGGGGAAAAAGCCTAATATAAAAAAGACTTTTCCTAAAAGTGTAAAGTTATTTTTAAATTGTTTTGGATCTGATGTATTGGTAGCAATACTTACGTTGTTTATTACTTTAAGACTGTGGTCTATATGCCAAGCTATATTGCTTTTAGATACTTTAGGGTTTGATTGGTCGTGATTTATTATGTGATGTTCTAAATTATTTATGGCTGTAGTAAGTTTTTGTATGGACATGGTCTTGTTTTTGTCTTGTGAAGATACTTAAAACGAACTTGACTTAACAAAAATGAAACCATTTTACTAGAAGAACTGTGTTTTTGCGGATTAGTTTGCAATAAGGGTTGTAGTGGCATCCTTTTTTGAGGCACGAGAAAAAGATATAACGGAAAGCGTGGTTGTTTTTGGTTTTTTATCCAAAAACAAATTGCCATAAAACAAAAAAAATCCCAAACATTGCTGCTTGGGATTTAATATGTAATTTCAAAGTATGTGATTGCTAGAACACTAAAAAGTGACTTGCAACGACGCTTTGATTAGTATCTGTAATGTTCAGGCTTGTATGGTCCTTCAACTTTAACACCAATATAATCAGCTTGGTAATCTGCTAATTCTGTTAGCTCTACACCAATTTTTTCTAAATGTAATTTAGCTACTTTTTCGTCTAAATGCTTTGGTAACATGTATACGTCGTTTTCGTAATTATCGCTATTTTTCCAAAGTTCGATTTGTGCTAAAGTTTGGTTTGTAAATGAGTTAGACATTACAAAACTAGGGTGTCCTGTTGCGCAACCTAAGTTTACTAAACGTCCTTCGGCAAGCAAGATAATATCTTTACCATCAATGTTGTATTTGTCAACCTGAGGTTTGATTGTGTCTTTAGTATGACCATGGTTTTTGTTTAACCATCCTACTTGGATTTCGTTATCAAAGTGACCGATGTTTGCTACGATTACTTTGTCTTTCATTGCTTCAAAATGCTCTGCACGTACAATGTCTTTGTTACCTGTAGTTGTAATGATTATATCAGAATTACCAACAACTGTTTCTAGTTTTTTAACTTCAAAACCGTCCATTGCTGCTTGTAATGCACAAATTGGGTCAATTTCTGTTACTGTTACAATACTTCCAGCACCTTTAAAAGACGCAGCAGTACCTTTACCAACGTCTCCATAACCACAAACAGTTACACGTTTACCTGCTAACATAATGTCTGTTGCACGACGTATTGCGTCTACTGCAGACTCTTTACATCCGTATTTGTTGTCAAATTTAGATTTAGTTACAGAATCGTTTACGTTAATTGCTGGCATTGTTAATGTACCGTTTTTAACACGCTCGTATAATCTGTGTACTCCTGTTGTAGTTTCTTCAGATAATCCTTTAATTCCTGCAGATAATTCTGGGTATTTATCTAAAACCATGTTAGTTAAATCTCCACCATCATCTAAAATCATGTTTAATGGCTTACGGTCTTCTCCAAAAAATAAGGTTTGCTCGATACACCAATCAAATTCTTCTTCAGTCATGTCTTTCCAAGCGTACACAGCTGTACCTGCATCTGCAATTGCAGCAGCAGCTTGATCTTGTGTAGAGAAAATGTTACAAGAGCTCCAAGTAACTTCTGCTCCTAAAGCTTGTAAAGTTTCAATTAAAACAGCAGTTTGGATAGTCATGTGTAAACATCCAGCAATACGTGCTCCTTTTAAAGGTTGTTCGTTTTTGTATTCTTCACGTAAACTCATTAAACCTGGCATTTCTGCTTCGGCTAAATTAATTTCTTTTCTTCCCCAAGCCGCAAGCGACATGTCTTTTACCTTATTAGGCACGTAAGCAACGTTTTTTGTACTCATATTATTTCTCTCTTTATTTTATAAATGAAACACCTTTGGGAATTAGCACTTAAAATGGTTAAATTCGCTTAACAAAAATGCATATTTCGCCTTAGGCTTTGCAAAGATAACTAATAGAATTTAGAATATTAAATGCCTCTATATAAAACCCTTACTCCAAATTCACAAACTACTGTTAAAATCTGGAAGATTGAAGAGTCTTATGACCAATTAATCAATGGATTAGATTTAAAACCAGAGAGTTTAGATCGTGTCTTAGGTATGAAAAGTGAGCTGCATCAACGTGGTTTTTTAAGTGTTAGACACTTGCTTAATGCTTTTGGTTATACCGATCATGATTTATTTTATGACGCGAATGGCAAACCACATTTAAAGGATGGAAAGCATATATCTATAACCCATAGCTTTACATTTTCTGGCGTTATTATTAGCGATACAGAAGTTGGTATAGATATAGAAAGACAGCGCCAAAAAATAGCAGTTATTGCTAAAAAGTTTGTGGCGTACGAGTTTGAATATTTGGATAAAGAAGCTTCTGATTATATTAATAAACTAACTGTTATTTGGGGAATAAAGGAATCTTTATACAAATTGTTTGCAACTCCAGGAATGTTGTTTAAGGAACATTTTTTGGTAATTCCGTTTTCTATAATTGATGCCCAAACGGTTTGTTGGATAGATTATAAGGGTTTAAAAAAACGTTATACTGCCAATTACTTAGAGTTTGAAGGTTTTACTTGTGCTTATGTTATAGAATAATGAGTGTTTACAACGACATACTTTCCGCGAAAGCGAAACAAGAAAAATTATTAGCTATACTAATTGATCCTGATAAATTTGATATTAAATTATTATCGCTATTTGCCAATAAAATTAATCACTCTGTAATAACACATGTTTTTGTTGGTGGTAGTACAGTTGAGTTGGAAGTGACGCAAAAATTAGTTGCTGCTCTAAAACCACTAACTAAATTACCCATTGTGCTATTTCCTGGTGATGTAACGCAAATATCAAAGGATGCTGACGCTATCTTGTTTTTGTCCTTAATTTCTGGTCGAAACCCTAAATATTTAATCGAAAAACAAATTGAAGCGGTTTCTATTTTAAAAAATACCGACTTGGAGGTTATTCCAACTGGTTATATTTTGATTGAAAATGGAAAAGAAACTGCGGTCCAAAAAGTAACAAAAACTAAACCGATCCCAACTGCTTTGCATACTTTAGTTGCTGATACAGCAAAAGCTGGTGAATTAATGGGTAAAAAAATTATTTATTTAGAAGCTGGAAGTGGAGCATTACATCCTGTACCATTACAAATGATTAAGTTTGTGAAACAAGATTTAACAATCCCTTTAATAGTTGGAGGTGGTATTAGAAGCAAACAACAATTGGATAACGCTTATAGTGCAGGAGCAGATTTAGTAGTAATTGGTACTGCTTTTGAAGAAAACCATGACTTTTTTGAAGAATTAAAACTATAAACCATGAAAATATCGGTAGATTTAACTTTATCACCATTAAGTAATAATTATGAGCAGCACGTTATTGATTTTATTAAAGCTTTACGTGACTCTAATTTTACGGTTTTAGAAAACCCATTAAGTACTCAGGTTTTTGGCGAATTTGACCAGTTGATGCCTTTTTTAAACGAAAAGATTAAAGCTTCGTTTGAAAATCAAGACATATGTGTACTAACTATGAAAGTTGTAAAAACAGACAGAAGCGATTATGAGCCACATTTTTGATTTCCTTTTTGGGCAATATTTTGAATACGAAACAACAGATGTGGTTTTAGAGATTATTGCTGTAATTTTTGGTTTTTTATCTGTATTGTTTTCTAAACAAAATAAAATTTGGGTGTTTCCTACAGGTATGATAAGTACCTTAATTTTTGTGTATTTATTATTAAAATGGGGTCTGTTAGGCGATATGATGATTAACGCTTATTATTTTGTAATGAGTGTTTATGGTTGGTATATATGGACAAGAAAAGTGGACGATCAACACGTTACACCTATTTCTGTTACCACAAAAAAGGAAAAAAAATTAAGTGTAATTATTTTTTTAGCAACTATGTTATTTGTGTTTGTAGTTTATAAAACATTTGATAAGTGGACTAGTTGGGTAGCATATGTTGATACCATTACTACTGCAATATTTTTTGTTGGTATGTGGTTGATGGCTAAACGTAAAATTGAAAACTGGATTTACTGGATTATAGGAGATATTATCTCTGTTCCTTTATATTTTTATAAAGGATTTACGTTTACTTGTTTTCAGTATTTAGGATTTACAGTAATTGCAATATTTGGTTATTTACAATGGAAAAAACACTTGAACAGCAACCTGCAAACTGTGTAAAAATAGTTTTGTTTGGACCAGAATCTACTGGAAAAACGACGTTATCTCAACAATTAGCTAGGCATTATCATTCCGTTTGGGTACCTGAATACGCTAGAGATTATTTACAAAATAAATGGAATAACAAACGTAAAACCTGCGAAACTCACGATTTACTTCCAATAGCTATGGGTCAAATGAGTATGGAAAACCGTTTGGCGAAAAAGACAGAATCTGTACTAATTTGTGATACTGATTTATTAGAGACTAAAGTATACTCTGAAACCTATTACTCTGGGACTTGCAATCCAGTTTTAGAAAAATATGCTATAAAAAATACTTATGATTTATACTTTTTAACGTATATTGATACACCTTGGGAAGCGGATGATTTAAGGGACAAGCCTGAAGAAAGAGAAGCAATGTTTGAAACGTTTAAATCTACATTAATAAAATATAATCGACCTTATGTATTATTAAAAGGAGATAAGAAAACAAGATTACAATTAGCCATAAAACATATAGATTTATTATTAGCAAAACATAATGATGCAGTTTAATAGTTCAGATAAAATTTTCATAGAAAAAAAAGGATTAACACTTAAAAAGGTAGAGCAACAATTACAGTTGCTTAAAACAGGATTACCCTTCATTAATTTAGAAAGAGCAGCAACTATTGAAGACGGAATACTTAAGTTTTCTGAGCAAGAGAAATCGGGTTTAATAAAGGTTTATGATGCTCAAAAAGAAGCAATCAAAATTGTCAAATTTGTTCCTGCTTCTGGAGCAGCGACCAGGATGTTTAAATTTTTATTTGATTTTATCAAGGATTTTAAGCCTAAAAAGCAAAGTATAAATGCTTATGTAAATAAATTTAAGGCTTCAGAGTTATCTTTATTTTTTATTGGGTTAGAAAAACTACCTTTTTATAATCTAGTAATAACCTATTTAAAGTCACAAAACAAAAACTATAATAAATTATCAAACGATGAAAAATTGGTTGCGTTTATCAAAGCTATTTTAAACGATGATCAATTAGCTTTTAGTGCTTTTCCAAAAGGATTATTACCGTTTCATAAATATAAAAATCATTTAGCAAGCGCTTTTGAGGAGCATTTATTTGAGGCTGCATTGTACTCGACCTCAAATGGTAAAGCTTCTCTTCATTTTACTATTTCAGAAAAACATAAAGAAAAGTTTGATGCTGAGTTTGCTAGAATTCAACAAATAGTTGAAAGCAAAACCAATACTAAATTTGATATTTCTTTTTCTTATCAAAAAGAATCTACAGATACAATAGCAGTTTCAGCAAAAAATGAAATTGTTAGAGAGGACAATCACGAGCTATATTTTAGACCATCTGGTCATGGTGCTTTACTTGAAAACCTAAACGACTTTGATGCTGACATTATTTTTATTAAAAATATTGATAATGTTGTAGTTTATAAATATGAAGAAGAAGTCGCTAAGTCTAAAAAAATGCTAGCAGGTTTATTGATTAATATAAAAAAGCAAGCGTTTAAGTATGCCAAAGATTTAGATACAAAGCAATTGTCGCATGAGGATATAGTTGAAATCGCAGAGTTTTTGATTTGTAAAATGAATGTTGTAATTTCTCCTGAATTTGAAAAATATTCTACAGCATATCAAATAGATTATTTAAAAAATAAACTAGACAGACCAATCCGTATTTGTGGTATGGTTGAAAACGAAGGAGAGCCAGGAGGAGGTCCATTTTGGGTTAAAGATGAAGGTGCAAATCTGTCTTTGCAAATAGTAGAATCTGCTCAAATTAACAAAAAGGATAAAGAACAAAAAAACATCTTAAAAAAAGCGACGCATTTTAATCCTGTAGACATTGTTTGTAGTATAAAAAACTATAAAGGCGAAACGTATGATCTTCAAAAATTTGTTGACCACCAAACAACTTTTATTACTATGAAAACAAAAGTTGGAAAAGATATTAAAGCGTTAGAGTTGCCAGGACTTTGGAACGGAAGTATGTCCAATTGGAATACTATTTTTGTGGAAGTACCTTTAGTTACCTTCAATCCAGTAAAAACGGTTAATGACTTACTAAAACCAACACATCAAGTCTTATAACGTGTTAGACAAACAAGCTTTAGAGAAAGAATTTAACCTTAAAGCTATCAGAAGTTCTGGTAGTGGTGGACAGCATGTCAATAAGGTTGCTACTAAAATAGAGTTAAGTTTTTCTATTAATGATTCTGTAGTTCTTGCAAACGACCAAAAAGAACGGATTATATCAAAATTAGCAACTAGGCTAACTAAAGATCAGGTATTATTATTGCAATGTGGAGACACTAGAAGTCAATTAAAAAATAAAGGGATTATTATAAAACGTGCAATTGCTATTTTACAACAAGCTTTACAAGTAGATCCAGAGCGTAAACCAACCAAAATCCCAAGAGCAGTTATTCGTAAACGCTTAAAAAACAAAAAACACAACTCAGATATAAAAGCTAATCGAAAAAAACCAAAAATAGAGTAGCTTATTATATCAGTCTTAATTGTATTTTAACAATATTAATTATTGCGTAGATTATTCTTTGAAAAAAAAATCAAGAATCATATTTCATAAATCAAAATTCTAATCTACCTTTGCAGCGTTCTCAAAAAAGGGGTGCCTATATCGGCTGAGATCATACCCATTGAACCTAGAACAGGTAATGCTGTTTAGGAAATTTGAAACACATTTTTTGTGTTACTATGTAATATATAGAGAGTCTATGTATTACAAAATTTAATTAATAACAATTAAGAATAATTACCTCTTTTTATTCGATTAGTAATTTAATCGTAATGAAAAATTTATTTCTTTTTTTAACACTATTAGTGTTATCGGTCAGTGTTAACGCACAAGACAAAAAAACAGTTGAGTCGGACTCTACAAAAATCACAAAACTTGATGAAGTGTTACTATCTGCTACTAGAGCAAAGGATAAGACACCAGTAGCTTTTTCAAACATCACAAAAGAAGAGTTAGAATCTATAAATCTTGGTCAGGATTTACCAGTATTATTAGATCAATTACCATCTGTAGTAACAACAAGTGATGCAGGAGCAGGTGTTGGTTATACAGGGATTAGAGTTAGAGGTAGTGATGCGACACGTGTCAATGTGACTATCAACGGAATACCTTACAATGACCAAGAAAGTCAAGGGACATTCTGGGTTAATATGCCTGATTTTGTAAGTTCTGTTGAGGATATTCAATTACAACGTGGTGTTGGAACATCTACCAATGGATCTGGTGCTTTTGGAGCTAGCTTAAACTTAAAAACACTTAATCCATCGACTGATGGTTATGCTACAACAACTAACGCAGTAGGTAGTTTTGGAACTAGAAAACATAATATTAGTATTGGTTCTGGAATTAAAAATAATTTTTATGCTGAAGCTAGATTATCCAATATACAAAGTGATGGATATATTGATAGAGCTAGAGCAGACTTAAATAGTTATTATACAGAAGCTGGTTTTGTTAACGAAAAAACATCCATAAAAGCTATTGTTTTTGGAGGAAAAGAAGAGACTTACCAGTCTTGGTACGGAACACCAGAAGCAGTTGTTAATAACGATTTAGAAGGAATTCAGGCTTTTATTGATAGAAATTATCCAAGTGATGCAGAAGCTGAAAATTTATTAAATTCAGGAAGAACTTATAATTACTACACTTATGATAATGAAATTGATAGCTATCAACAAACACATTATCAATTACATGCTTCTCACCAATTTAACTCTATATTTTCTGCTAATATTTCTGGTAATTTTACAACAGGTAAAGGTTATTATGAACAATATAAAGATGGTGAGGAATTAGGTGACTATTTCCCAAATAATGTAAATGCTTCAGACGAAGGTGATGTCATTAGAAGACGTTGGTTAGATAATAACTTTACAGCAATTGTATATTCACTTAACTATAAAAAGGATAAGTTAAATTTATATTTAGGTGGTGGATATAATTCTTATAAAGGGGATCATTTTGGTGAAGTTATCTGGGATTCATTTGAAACACCAATACCTGTAAGAAGCAATTATTATTTTAGTTATGGAGATAAACAAGATTTTAATACGTACTTAAAAGCCGAGTATAATATCAATTCAAATTTATTTGCATTACTAGATTTACAATATAGAACGGTTGATTATGAGTCTGTTGGAACAAGCTCAGATTTACTAGATATTAATGTAAAAGAAACGTATAATTTTTTCAATCCAAAAATGGGATTAACCTACAGGATTAATAATAATAGTAATGTGTATGGATCTTACGCTGTAGGTAACAGAGAGCCAAATCGTGACGATTTAACAAAAAATCCAATCAAGCCAGTATCGGAACAGTTACATGATTTTGAGTTTGGTTATAAATTACAAAATTCTAAGTTTTACTTAAACGCTAATTTATACTATATGGATTATAAAGATCAATTAGTGTTAACAGGAGATTTAGATGATGTTGGTGATCCAATCAGACAAAATGTAGCAGATAGTTACAGAGCTGGTATCGAGATACAAACAGGATATAAATTATCGGATCAATTTAGGATTGATGCTAATGCAACTTTTAGTCAAAACAAAATTAAAGCGTTTGATTATGTCGTTTATGACACGCAGTATGACCCTAGCACATTTGATACAGTATCTTATGATGCTGTTGTGACAACTTATAATGATACAGATATCTCATTTTCGCCAAACGTAATTTTTGGTAGTACATTAACCTACTCGCCAATTAAAAATGCTAACATCGCTTTATTATCTAAGTACGTTGGGCAACAATATTTAGACAACACGTCAAGTGATAGTAAAAGTATGGATGGCTATTTTGTAAATAACTTAAATGTGTCTTATCGTATCAAACCAACTTGGATTAAAGAGATCGCTTTTAATGTATTGGTTAACAATGTGTTTAATAATAAATATGTGTCTAATGGTTATACGTATAGCTATTTTTATAGACCAGAAAACTCTAATGATGCACCAATCACAGAAAATTTTTATTACCCACAAGCAACCACTAACTTTTTAGCAGGTGTAACCTTAAAATTTTAACCAATAATTTTTTAACAACCCTTTAAAAGCATCTCTAATTTAGAGGTGCTTTTTTAGTTATTGTAAACTCTAATAACATCTCCATTAACCTCTACAAAGTAAGGTTTTAAACTATATTGTCCACTAGTACCATCAAAAGGAACACCTCCACCAGCAACACTATAACTATTACCATCATCACAATTACAAGTTGCAATACCACTTTCAACAGTTAGTAAAGAGCAGTCTGAAGGGACGTGATTAGGGTCTGTAATTTCTAAAGCATAATAAGTGTTACCTGTGTAATAAATAACAATACCATTATACCCAAAACCATTAATAACAATACTACCACCAGGAAACTCTAAGTCATTATATTGTGGTAAAGTTGTGTTTATGGAATTAAAAGTGTCAAAATTAATATTTGGTATAAAATTATTGCTGTTATCAGCATCATCGTTTTTTTGACATGACGTTATTAGCGCAAAGCATAATATTATTGTAGTTAAAGACCTTAACATATAAATTTAATAATTTTTTAGGATTGCAATTTACAACAATTACAATGTTGAGTTAAATATTTTGTATATTTGTAAGACAAAATCTCGTGTCGACGAGATTTTTGTGTTTAACGCTAAATTGTTTTAGCGTCTTTTTATTTAAACGAAAAAAATATGAGTAAAGTATCTTATTATACAGCAGAAGGGTTAAAAAAATTGCGTGACGAGCTTAAGCAGCTTAAGGATGTGGAGCGCGTTAAGGCCTCTAGAGCAATAGCAGAAGCAAGAGATAAAGGTGATTTAAGTGAAAATGCAGAGTATGATGCAGCCAAGGAAGCGCAAGGTATGCTAGAAATGCGTATCGCGAAGCTAGAAGATCAAATGGCTGGAGCACGTGTTATTGACGAGTCACAAATGGACACCTCTAAAATATTAGTCCTATCTAAAGTAAAAATCAAAAACCAAACCAATGGTATGGAAATGAATTATACTTTAGTAGCAGATGGCGAAGCAGATTTAGCCTCAGGTAAAATATCTGTAAACAGCCCAATAGGTAAAGGTTTATTAGGGAAATCAGTTGGTGATGTTGCCGAAATACAAGTACCAAGTGGTATTATTAAATTTGATATTGTCGAAATTAGTAGATAATATTTCATTTAAATAATAACGCTAAAGCGGAAATATATAAAAATGTAAATTTTTTTAAGATTCCTGTTTATTCTGAGACAAATTTCAGGTTAGCAGGAATCTTTTTTTATCTTTAGTTTCTAAACCGAAACCTATATGTCATCCATTTTTACAAAAATAGTAAACGGAGAAATTCCGTGTTATAAAGTAGCCGAAACCGAAGATTTTTTAGCCTTCTTAGATGTTAATCCTAATGCTAAAGGACATACCTTATGTATTCCTAAAAAAGAAGTAAATAAACTTTTTGATTTAGACCAAACCACTTATACTCAGTTAATGCTATTTTCCAGAAAAGTGGCAATAGCTTTAGAAAAAGCTGTGCCTTGTAAACGTGTTGGTGTAAGTGTAATTGGTTTAGAAGTACCACATGTACATGTGCATTTAATACCATTAAATACAATGGAAGACGCAAGGTTTATTAATAAAGTGTCTTTACAAAAGGAAGATTTTGATGCTTTAGCAAAAGCAATTGCTGCCAATTTATAATTGGTAAACTAAAACGCTTAGTATTGCAGCAATTAAAAGGGTAGCTGCACCAATTAAAATCCAAAACAGACTTTTGTACTTTTTAGATGATTTTTTAGGCTGGAAAGCTTTCATCTGGTAGTCATAAACGCGCTCAATGTCATCCGTCCAACGTGCTGGATAGATTTTAGTATTACAAACAATGCAATTCATTTCCGTACTTACCTCTTGTGTAATGCTTTTATAAAAAGAAGTTTCAATAAAACGTTGTTTAAACGTTAATTGCAGTCCTTTAGTGCTAAAGCATTCAGGGCAATTATTATTTAAATCAACAGTATTTATTGTTAGTAATCTATCAGACATTTATATTGTTTTTAGGCTAATCTGCATAGTTGTTCCTTTTCCTTTTTCAGAGTGCAAAACTTTTATACGACCATTATGAAAGTCTTCTACAATTCGTTTTGCCAATGATAAGCCAAGTCCCCAACCACGTTTTTTAGTTGTATAACCAGGCTCAAAGATAGTACTAAATTCGTTTTTACTTATTCCTTTTCCTGTATCTGTTACAGTTATTTTTACACGTTGTTCTAACTGTGTGATACTGACATGCAAATCACCTTTTCCCTTCATGGCATCTATAGCATTTTTAACTAAATTTTCAATAGTCCAACCATATAATTGGGTATTTAAATTAACGTATATAGGGTGATCAGGTAAAGTGATATCAAAATTTATTAGTCTTGAAGATCTTGTTTTTAAGTAGTCATAAGCGTCTTTGGTTTCAGCAACAATATCAACCTTATTTAGTGTTGGAAGCGATCCTATTTTACTAAATCGCTCTGTGATTGTTTGCAAACGACTAATGTCTTTTTCTATTTCTTTTATGTATTCAGGATTAGTATTTTCACCTTTTAAAATTTCGGTCCAACCAATTAATGATGATAAAGGCGTCCCGATTTGATGTGCGGTTTCTTTAGCCATTCCTGACCATAATTTATTTTGAGTTGCAATTTTAGAGCTGCGATAAAAAAAGTAAACCACTGCTCCAAATAAGACAATAATTAATAACAGCGCTAATGGATAATATTTTAGTTTATTTAAAAGTGGTGAGTTTCCGTAGTATAGCATACCTAAGGACTCATCGCTATTAGTTTTGTTATTATAATAGGATAATGCAATAGGGTGGTTTTCTTCTTCAAATTGTAATTGACTTTTTCTTAAAAAAGCATCAACATTTTTTATTCCTAAAGTATCTAAATTATTAAAGCTACTTATTTCTCCTTTAGGAGATACTAAAATCATTGGAGTTGTAGAGGTGGAATCTGTTATAATAAATGTTGTGACATTGTTTACTTCGCCATCCAACCCGTTTCTAAAACTATTTAAAAAATCACTTTGTGCATAGGACCATGTTTGCATTTTTCTGCGTTCTTCTGCTTTAAATTTTTGAAAAAACACATACGTATTCCATAGTATTAAAGAGATAATAGCAAATGAAGCAATAATTATTATCCAGCGTATAAGCTGACGATGTTTTGTAAAAAACATGATTGTTAGTTTTTGGTGTTAATATAATGCAATTCTGTTAATATTATAGTGGAGGTTGGTTACTAATTGCCTTTTAGTTGACCGTCAGATTGTGTATTTTTGTAGTAAACAATACTCCTTTATGTTATCATTTACACCACAAGAATTCTCTACAGCTAAATTACATGGCTATTTACTTAGTGCTGTTGCACCTAGACCAATAGCTTTTGCTAGTACAATAGATGCAGACGGAAAACCTAATTTATCACCTTTTAGTTTTTTTAATGTGTTTAGTGCTAATCCACCAATATTAATTTTTTCGCCAGCAAGACGTGTTAGAGATAATACTATTAAGCATACATTGGTTAATGCAGAAGCTACTAAAGAGGTTGTAATTAATGTGGTCAACTACGATATTGTACAGCAAATGTCTTTAAGTAGTACAGAGTATCCTGAAGGTATAAACGAATTTGAAAAAGCAGGTCTGACTATGTTAAAATCAGATGTGGTAAAACCATTTAGGGTAGCAGAAAGTCCTGTACAAATGGAATGTAAAGTTAATCAAATCGTGCATCTTGGTGAAAACGCTGGAGCAGGTAATTTAATTATTTGTGAAGTGGTTAAAATGCATGTGTCTGAAGATGTCTTGGATGAAAATGGTGCAATTGACCAAAATAAATTAGATTTAGTATCTAGAGCAGGAGGTAGTTATTATAGCAGAGCAAAATCTGGATTTTTTGAAATTCCAAAACCGTTGTCAACCCTTGGTAT